>JAJYKK010000005.1 GCA_021788645.1 Pseudomonadota bacterium | reverse complement strand
TGCGTAGTCCGCAGGCTTCCGCAGGAACCCCCAAGAACGCGCGGGAACCGGCGCGATCAGGCAAGAAAAAACCCCAACCGAGAACGGTTGGGGTTTCATTATTGGTGGAGGCGGGGGGAATCGAACCCCCGTCCGCAAGCCCTCTACAGGCAGTTCTACATACTTAGTCGTGTTGTTTGATTTAACCCGGCAAGCGCCAACCGACAGGCTATTGCCGAGCGAGTCACCTTGCGTTTAATGCCATCCAAAGTAACCCTGCATGGCACGATCTCATGTGAATGACTCCGCCGCCGGTTGCCCGGCCCGTCCCATGAGAAAAACGGTGCGGAGTCCAGCCGATTAAGCGGCTAGAGCGTAAGTTTCGTCGTTTGCGACTATTGATTTCCAGTAGATTTACGAGGGAACTGGTCCTCGGTATGCCCTGCGCTGCTTCGCAACCCACGTCGAAACCGGGTCGCCCCCATGGGGTAAAACTTGTATCGAGTTAGTCAGTCCGTCGCGGCCAAAAGTTCCCGCGCGGCTTCAATCAGCCCATAGGATTACGGCTTAAGGCAAAAAAGTCAAGAGGTCGGCGGGTGCATCGAGGATGCCGTCGACGCCCCAGCGCTCCGGTTGGTCACCTGCGCCGAGATAGCCGTAGCCCGCGATGATGGCCGGCATGCCCGCCGCGCGCGCGGCTTGCGCATCACGTTCGGCATCCCCCACATACAGGCAACGCGCAGGATCGGCGCCAAGCTGCTGGGCGGCCCGGAGCAGGGGCTCGGGATGGGGCTTTGCGTTGCGACAGGTATCGCCGCTGATCACGCAGGCGGCGCGAGCCGACAGGTTGAGCGCCTCGAGCAAGGGGAGCGTGAAGCGCGCCGGCTTGTTCGTTACGATGCCCCAGCGGATGCCCTTTTGCTCCAGCGTCTCCAGCACGGTCTCCATTCCCGGGAAAAGCCGGGTCTTGCGCGAGAGATTGGCCTCGTACAGGGCGAGATATTCCTCTCGCAGCGTGCGGAAAGAGGCATCGTCCGGGGAGATCCCGAAGCCGATGCCCAGGAGCCCGGGCGTGCCGTGCGATGCATGCGGGCGCACGGTCTGCGCGTCCATGGGCGGGAGGCCGTGACGGGCCCGCTGAAGATTGAGCGCATACCCCAGGTCGAGAGCAGTGTCGGCCAGCGTGCCGTCCAGGTCGAACAGCACTGCCTCGAACGCCCGTGGGCGCGCCGATTCGTCAGGCACTGCGCCTGCTGGACAAGATGTAGTTGACATCCGTGTCATCGCTCAACCGATAGGTCTTGGACAAGGGATTATAGGTCATGCCGATCACCGATTCGATATCGAGGGCCGCACTGCGGCAGAAACGGGCGAGCTCCGAGGGTTTTAGGAACTTCCCATACTCGTGGGTTCCGCGCGGCAGGAGTCGCAGCAGGTACTCGGCGCCCAGCACCGCCAGAAGATAGGCCTTCAAGTTCCGGTTGAGGGTGGAAAAAAACACGTATCCCCCGGGCTTCACGAGTTGCGCGCAGGCATGGACGACGCTGGCGGGGTCGGGGACGTGTTCCAGCATCTCCATGCAGGTCACCAGGTCGAAGTGGGCCGGTTGCTCCTGCGCCAGCGCTTCCACGGAGATCGCGCGATAGACCACCTCGCGGCCGCTTTCCAGCAGATGCAGCTTGGCGACTTCGAGGGCCCTCTCGGACAGGTCGATGCCGGTCACTTGCGCACCCCGGGCGGCCATGCTCTCCGCAAGGATGCCGCCGCCGCAACCGACATCGAGGACTTGCTTGCCGGGAAGCCCGGCCATGCCGTCAATGTGGTCCAGACGCAGGGGATTGATATCGTGCAGGGGCTTGAATTCGCTGTTCGGGTCCCACCAGCGGTGGGCGAGTTCGCTGAATTTGCTGACCTCGGCGGGATCTACGTTGGTGGTCATGGCCGAATCCTCTTGGGTATGGGGGATGCGCTTGCATCCGTCATCAGTATGCGCATGAAAGCTCCCCCGACACGGGGAGGGTAGGGCGACGACCGCGCCCCGGAGGAAGTCCCCGGGATAGCGGTTGATCTCTTGGGTCGGTGTCTGTCCACGCGCGGCCTTCCTCAGGTTGGCCCATCGAAACAAGGTGCCCGTCATTCCCGGCTGCCGGCGGGTTGCGCGGCACGCGTCTTGCGAGGGTATCGCTGCCATATGGCGCTCCCCCCTCCAAGGTCGCATACCGGCGCCCGCTCGCCGCGGCATGGGGCAGCGCCCCGAGGAAAGTCCTTGGGGGATAGGGCTTCCCATGCCGTCCTTGTGAGCGACGGCCGAGCCCTTCGCCCCTCTGCCTGGTCCGGCGTGACCCCTTAGCATCCCCCGGGACTAGGAACCATCCCGGAGTGCGTCGTTTCGATCTGTCCGTCGCGTGGCCGTCGACCCATCTCCGTTCGTCAGCCGCTCGCCAACCCGGCGCAAGGCTGCGCAAGCAGGTTACGGCGCCTGGCCTCAGAACGACGGCGGGGGCCGGTTCCGGCGCTCGTCCCCGGATGGTGCGTGCGCTTCGCGAAACGCGCCTTTGCCGATGGTCCGGGCAGGCGATGGCGGGGCGCATCCTGCTGCCGAAGCTTCCTGCGCGACGCGCCGGCCCGGATCAATGTTGCCGGCGATTATAGGCGCTTTTGGCGGGCAGCTGAAGGTGGTGCGGGCGAGCGTGCCTGGGGCGCGGACGCGAGCCGATGATGCCAGGCGCTCGCCATGGCCCGCAGCTCAAAGGGATCCACCCCGGTCAACCGACCTTGGTCGACGCGCAGCTGGCCGTCGACCCAAACGTGCGTGACATGCTCGCGGCCGGCCACATAGACGAGATGGGAGACGACGTCATAACAGGGCAGCATCTCGACCTCCGACAGCTCGACGGCGACCATGTCCGCGGCCTTGCCGGGCACCAGCGAGCCGATGTTCTCTCCCAGCCCCAAAGCGAGCGCCCCGCCGAGCGTGGCCATGCGAATGGCCTGATGGGCGGGCAGCGCATCGGCGGCGCCGGCGACCGCCTTCGCCAGCAAGGCGGCGAGCCGCATCTCGCCGAACATGTCGAGCCGATTGTTGCTGGCGGCACCATCCGTGCCCACGCAGACGTTGAGCCCCTGGCGAATCATCTCCCCGACCGGCGAAAAGCCGCTCGCCAGCTTCAGGTTCGACGCCGGGCAGTGGACGGCATGGGCCCCGTGGCTTGCGAGAAGCGCGATCTCCTGCGGCTCGAGATGCACGGCATGAACCGCCAACAGGTTCGGGCTAATCATGCCAAGCGCTTGCAGGCGACTCAGGGGTCGTGCGCCGAACGTGGCGATGCCGTGGCGGATCTCGTCTTGCGTCTCATGCAGGTGAATGTGGATGGGCAGGTCGAGCTGTTCCGAGTACGTCAGGACTTGTTCCAGCGTCTGATCGCCGACCGTGTAGGGCGCGTGCGGGGCGAGACAGAAACTCAGGGTCGGCTCGTCGCGCAGGCGGTCACGGGTGGCAAGTCCCTGGCTCAGGCTCGCTGCCGCGTCGGGCGCATAACGGGTGGGAAAATCGATGGCGATTACCCCGATGGAGGCCCGCATCCCGATCCTTAAGGCGGCCAGCGCGGCGGCTTCCGGAAAGAAATACATGTCGTTGAAACAGGTGGTTCCACCCTTCAGCATCTCAGCGCAGGCAAGCAAGGTGCCATCGTGGACGAATGCATGGGACACATGCTCGCTTTCGGCGGGCCAGATGTGGCCCTTCAGCCATTCCATGAGCGGCAGATCGTCGGCGAGTCCGCGCAAAAGCGTCATTGCGGCGTGCGTGTGCGCATTCACGAGCCCGGGCAGAAGCGCATGGTGCTCCAGCTGAACGCGCGTCGGGGCGGCATAGCGCGTTCGCGCTTCAGCGGTAGGAAGGATGTCGCGGATTCGACCGGCGCAGATGACCACACTGTGATGCGGGAGAACCGCGTCCGCCGGTTCGACGGGAATGAGCCACCGGGTCTCGATGATGGCGTCCGCATGCAGGGGTTCGGCTGCTGTCATCCGCATATTCTAGCAAGGCGCTGGCTGTGCCACCAGGGATGGGGGCGGCCGCGCCGGCACGCCACCCTCGCCGACGCGGGCGGGACCTTATTGGCCTTGCGCGGACGCGCCACCCGCCTGCGGTGCGCGAATCCGCACGACGACCCGTCGGTTGGGCTGCAGGCACCGGATGAGGGCGGCGTTGGTGTGGTTGACGGGTCCCGGAACGTCACCGCAGGAGACGATCGGGTCCGCCTTGCCCATGGCCCTCGTTTCGATGCGGTTGGCGCCGATGCCCCGGGAGACCAGGTAGTCCTTGGCCGAGGCCGCCCGGCGTGCCGAGAGCCGCAAATTGTAGGCATCGCCGCCGATGCGGTCCGTGTACCCGCTGACGACCAGCGTCGCGTTCGGATCCTGCGCGCGCACCTGGCCCGCCAGGTGGCGCAGTGCCTGTCTCCCGGTCGGGCGCAGGTGTGCGCGATTGAAGTCGAACAGCGTCTCGGTCCGGAAGGTTACCACAGGCGCCGCGGAAGGGGCCGGGGGCGCGGTCGGCGTCGGGGGCGCCGGCGCCCGAACGGCCTCGGGACTGCATTCCGGGGTTGCGAGGGCAGGCGTCCAATGGCCGGTCTTCCAGCAATCGCCATAGGCGTCCGTGACGACATGGCCCGATGAATCGCGCAGATAGCCCGAGAGATCCTGCGCATGCGCAGGAGCCATGACCCAGGGCATGCCCAGAAGAAACAACGAGGATGCGAGCAATTTCGATGATGTCTTCATGTTATGGCCTTCTTGCATAAAGACTGCCGCGGCGATCGAGCGGCAACTGAGAACGGCGGGACGGACAGCCGCGCACCCGCGAGTTGGAGGGGCGGCTCGGGTGGGGCGGCGCGCCCGATTCGCTCCGGATTCAAGCGCAGTGGCAGGAGCCCCCTCTTTAACCCTAGCATTTGCCTCATGGAGTGCAAGTCGGCCCGGTCTCGCGCACGGGTCCCCGGCATGGTAGAATTCCGCTTTTATTGTCCTGATTTTTGATATAAAAATTTGAGCCATGGAACAATTCGCAAAAGAGACGCTGCCGGTCAGTCTGGAAGAAGAGATGCGCCGCTCCTATCTCGATTACGCCATGAGCGTGATCATCGGCCGGGCGCTTCCGGACGTGCGGGATGGCCTGAAGCCGGTCCATCGGCGCGTCTTGTTCGCGATGCATGAGCTGTCGAACGACTGGAACAAGGCCTACAAGAAGTCGGCCCGCGTGGTGGGGGATGTGATCGGTAAGTATCATCCCCATGGCGATACCGCGGTCTACGACACGATCGTGCGCATGGCCCAGGACTTCTCGTTGCGCTATCCGCTGATCGACGGGCAGGGCAACTTCGGCTCGGTCGACGGCGACAACGCGGCGGCGATGCGCTATACGGAAATCCGCATGGCGCGGATCGCCCACGAGCTCCTCGCCGACATCGACAAGGAGACGGTCGATTTCGGCCCCAACTACGATGGCTCGGAGCACGAGCCCCTGATCCTGCCGGCCCGGATTCCCAACCTGCTGATCAATGGGTCTTCGGGGATCGCCGTGGGCATGGCGACCAACATTCCGCCGCACCATCTGGGCGAGGTGGTGGATGCGCTCTTCGCGCTCCTGAAGAATCCGGAGCTGGGCTTGGACGAACTCATCGAGATGATCCCCGCCCCCGATTTTCCGACGGCTGGGATCATTTACGGGACGGCGGGCGTCAAGGAGGGGTATCGCACGGGACGCGGGCGCGTCGTCATGCGGGCCAAGACGCACGTGGAAGACATCGAGAAGGGCAGCCGCCAAGCGCTCATCGTCGACGAGCTGCCCTATCAGGTCAACAAGGCCAACCTCCTGATCAAGATTGGCGAACTGGTGCGCGAGAAGCGCATCGAGGGCATCTCCGACCTGCGCGACGAGTCGGACAAATCGGGCATGCGCGTGGTCATCGAGCTCAAGCGCGGCGAGGTGCCGGATGTTGTGCTGAACAATCTGTACAAAGAGACGCAGATGCAGGACACCTTCGGCATCAACATGGTGGCCCTGGTCGACAATCAGCCGCGTCTGCTCAATCTGAAGCAGATGCTGGAAGCGTTCTTGCGGCACCGGCGCGAGGTGGTGACCCGCCGAACCGTCTTCGAGTTGAGGAAGGCGCGCGAGCGGGGCCATATCCTGGAGGGACAGGCGGTGGCGCTGTCCAACGTCGATGAGGTGATCAGCCTGATCAAGGCGGCACCCACGCCCGCCGTGGCCAGGGAGCAGCTGATGGCGCGCGCCTGGCGCTCGCCCCTGGTGGAGGCAATGCTCGCGCGGGCGCAAAGCGGCGCATCGCGGCCCGAGGGCGCGGGAGCGGATTTGGGGTTGAGCGCCGGCGGATACCACCTGTCGGAGGCGCAGGCGCAAGCCATTCTGGATCTTCGCCTGGCGCGCCTGACGGGGCTCGAACAGGACAAGATCGTTGCCGAGTATCGCGAAATCATGGACCGGATCGCCGATCTTCTCGATATCCTGGCCCGTCCCGAACGGATCACCGCGATCATCGTCGCCGAACTCACGGCCATCAAGGAGCAGTTCGGCGATGCGCGCCGCAGTCAGATCGTCGAGAACGCGCAGGACCTGAGCCTGGAGGACCTCATCACGCCGGAGGACGTCGTCGTGACCTTGTCCCATGGCGGCTACATCAAGTCGCAGCCCCTGTCCGACTACCGGGCGCAGAAGCGGGGCGGGCGCGGGAAGCAGGCGGCGGCGACGAAGGAGGATGATTTCATCGAGAACCTCTTCGTCGCCAATACCCACGACTACATCCTGTGCTTCTCCAACCGCGGGAGGGTCTACTGGCTCAAGGTGTACGAGGTGCCGCAGGGCAGCCGTGCCGCGCGGGGGAAGCCGATCGTCAACATGTTCCCGCTCGAGGACGGCGAGAAGATCAACGCCGTATTGGCGGTCAAGTCCTTCGACGAGGACCGCTTCGTGTTCATGGCGACGGCGCAAGGCACCGTCAAGAAGACGCCGCTGTCGGAATTTTCGCGTCCGCGCGCGAGCGGTATCATCGCCGTCACGCTGGATGAGGGCGATTATCTGGTTGGGGTCGCGATCACCGACGGCGGCTACGATGTGATGCTGTTCTCCGATGCCGGGAAGGCCGTGCGTTTCGCGGAAACCGACGTGCGGGCGATGGGGCGCGGCGCGCGCGGCGTGCGCGGGATGCGGCTCCCGGAAGGCAGCCGCGTGATCGCATCGCTGGTGGCCGCGGACGAGACCCAGTCGGTGTTGACCGCCACCGAGAACGGCTTCGGCAAGCGCACGCCGATCGCTGAGTATACGCGGCATGGGCGCGGCACCCAGGGGATGATCGCGATTCAGACCTCGCCCCGCAATGGGCGGGTCGTGGCGGCGGCGCTTGCGGGGGCGGAGGACGAAATCATGCTGATCACGACGAGCGGGGTGCTGATCCGCACGCGCGTGTCCGAGATTCGTGAAATGGGGCGATCGACGCAGGGGGTCACCTTGATCAGCCTGGGGAAGGCCGAAACGCTTGCCGGGCTGGAGCGGGTCGTGGAGACGGAAGAGGAAGGCGCCGAGGAAGGCGAGTGACGCATGCCCGCCGCGCGTTTTCGCACGCGGCGGGTGCGAACCGATGGGCTAATCACGAGAGGGCGATCGATGGAACGGATCTACAATTTCAGCGCTGGACCAGCCGCGCTGCCGCTGGAAGTCTTGGAGCAGGCGCGGGAGGAATTGGTCAATTGGCAAGGGGCGGGCATGTCCGTGATGGAGATGAGCCATCGCGGCAAGGAGTTCATGGCGATCGCGGCGCAGGCGGAAGCCGACCTGCGCGCGCTCCTGCGCATCCCCGCGAACTACAAGGTGCTGTTTCTGCAAGGGGGCGCCTCGAGTCAGTTCGCGATGGTCCCGATGAACCTGCTGCGCGGCAAGAAGGGGGCGGATTACGTCAACACCGGCGAATGGTCCAAGAAGGCGATCAAGGAGGCGGGGCGCTACTGCACCGTAAATGTCGCGGCGAGCTCGGCCGACGCCAATTTCTCCTATGCGCCCGAGCAGGGCGCATGGCGGCTTGATCCCGAGGCGGCCTACGTCCATTACACGCCGAACGAAACGATCGGTGGGGTGGAGTTTCATTGGGTCCCCGAGACAGGGGCGGTTCCGCTGGTCGCCGACATGTCCTCGAACATCCTTTCGCGCCCCATCGATGTCTCCCGCTACGGCCTCATCTATGCCGGCGCGCAGAAGAACATCGGTCCGGCCGGCTTGACGCTCGTGATCGTGCGGGAGGACCTGATCGGCGAGACGATTCCGGGGACGCCCACGATGTTCGACTACAAGGTCCACGCCGACAACGACTCGATGTACAATACCCCGCCGACCTATGCGATCTATATCGCTGGGCTGGTATTCCGGTGGCTTTCCCGCAACGGCGGGCTGGAACAGATGCTCAAGGTCAATGCCCAAAAGGCGGCGCTCCTGTACCAATATCTCGACCGTTCGGGTTTCTATCACTGCCCGACCGCGAAGCTCAATCGGTCGCTCATGAACGTCCCCTTCACGCTCAAGGATCCCGCGCTGGATGGCGAGTTCCTGCAGCAGGCGAAGGCGCGCGGGCTCGTGCAGCTCAAGGGGCATCGGTCGGTGGGCGGCATGCGCGCGTCGATCTATAACGCGATGCCGATGGAGGGCGTCCAGGCGCTGGTCGATTTCATGGGCGAATTTGAGAAGAAACATGGCTAAACCCCAGCGCATCCTGACCCTGAACCAGATCTCGTCCAACGGCTTGAGTCGTTTCCCTGCGGAATACGCCGTGGGCCCCGAGGTGACCGAACCGGATGCGATTCTGGTGCGTTCCCAGAACATGCACGAGATGGAAATCCCGGCTTGCGTCCAGGCCATTGGGCGGGCCGGCGCAGGCACCAACAACATTCCGGTCAAGCTGATGAGCGCTCGTGGCGTGCCCGTGTTCAACGCGCCCGGCGCGAACGCCAACGCCGTCAAGGAGCTGGTCATCGCCGGCATGCTGATGGCCGCGCGCAACCTGATTCCGGCGCTTGCCTTCGTGGAGAGCCTGACGGGGGACGATGCGGCGATCCACAAGCACGTCGAAAGCGGAAAGAAGCGGTTCGCGGGGATCGAGTTGCCCAATCGGACGCTGGGGATCGTCGGCCTGGGCGCCATCGGCAGCCTGGTCGCGGAAGCGGCCATCCGGCTGGGCATGAATGTCCTTGGCTACGACCCGGAGATCACGGTGGAGGCCGCTTGGCGCCTGCCGTCGCAGGCGAGGCGCGCGGCGACCATCGACGAGGTCATGAAAAACAGCGACTTCATCACCTTGCATGTGCCCCTGCTCGACGTTACGCGCGATCTCGTCAATGCGGAACGCGTCGCGTTGATGCGGAAGGGGACGATCCTCCTCAATTTCGCGCGCGAAGGGATCGTGAATGAGGAGGCGGTGTTGGCGGGCTTGGCGAGCGGGACGCTCAAAAGCTACGTGTGCGATTTTCCCTCGCGACGACTCGCGGGCCAGGCCGGCGTGGTGGCCCTGCCGCACTTGGGGGCCTCGACCCAGGAGGCGGAAGAGAACTGCGCCGTGATGGTCGTCGATCAGGTCGCCGACTACCTCGAGCACGGGAATATCCTCCACTCGGTCAACTTTCCCAACATCACGATGGCGCGCGAGTCGCCTTTCCGGGTGGCCATCGCCAATGCCAACGTCCCCAACATGGTGGGGCAGATCTCGACGGCGATGGCGCGGGCGGGATTGAATATCAGCAATATGGTGAACAAGTCCAAAGGGGAAATGGCCTACACCCTGGTCGACACCGACAGCCGCATTCCGCCGAACGTGATCGAGGCGATCCGCGCAGTCCCGGGCGTCCTCATGGTGAGGGCATTGCCGCGCGAGGCGTGATGGCTTAGAATAAGTCTAAATCGTCGCCGCGACGCGCCTCGCGGCAGGGCCACGGAAACCGCAAATGGGTAGAGGATCTACGTTGGATGGTCGAATATGAGTGACGAGCTGCGCCGCCATCGCCAGTGCATTGACGCCCTTGATGACGAGATCGTGCGCCTGGTCAACCAGCGCGCAGGCCACGCGCAGGCGATTGGCAAGATCAAGGACGCGGTGATCTACCGGCCCGAGCGAGAGGCGCAGGTGCTGCGACGGGTGCAGGCGAACAACCCCGGCCCGCTCGCCGACGCGGTCATAGGCCGGCTCATGCGCGAAATCATGTCGGCCTGCCTGGCCCTGGAAAAGGAGCTGCTGGTGGCCTACGTGGGGCCTGCGGGGACCTTCACCGAGACCGCCGCGGTCAAGCATTTCGGACAGGCGGTGCGAACCGAGGCGTGCGCATTGTGGGAAGACGTGTTCCGCCAGGTTGAGGCGGAGCACGCGGATTATGGCGTCGTGCCGGTGGAGAATTCCACCTTCGGGGCGGAAAACCGTACCCTCGATCTACTCCTGCAATCTCCCCTGAAGGTGTGCGGAGAAGTGCCCCTGCGCATCCACCAGCATCTGTTGCGGCGGGGGGAAGGGCTCGAGGACATCCGGCGGGTGTATTCCCACGCGCAGTCTTTCGGTCAGTGTCACGAGTGGCTTAACGAGCATCTTCCCGGCGTCTCCCGCGTCGCGGTCGCGAGCAACGCAGAAGCGGCCCGCTTGGCGGGGCAGGAGGCGGGGGCCGCGGCGATCGCCGGTGAGGCGGCCGCCTCTCTTTATGGGCTTGCCATTCTGGCGCGAAATATCGAGGACGACCCCAACAATACGACGCGCTTCTTGGTCATCGGCCGGCACGATGCGGCGCCTTCCGGGCGGGACAAGACATCGCTCATCCTCTCGGCAGCCAACCGTCCCGGCGCCATCGTCGAGCTGTTGTCGCCGTTTGCGCGCAATGGGGTCAGCATGACGAAGCTTGAATCCCGGCCGTCGCGCATGGGGCCGTGGGAATACGTATTTTTCGTGGACATCGAGGGCCACCGGCAGGATGAGGCGGTGGCCCGATCCCTTGATGAACTGCGCGCGCATGCCGCCTTCGTCAAGATTTTGGGTTCCTATCCCGCCGCCGTCCTTTGATATCGACAGCCTTCGAGAAAGACGAAACGGCACGAGTGGCCAAATGATAGACCTCTGTGAGCGTGTACCCCCCTATGTCCGCGCGATTGCCCCTTATCAGCCGGGCAAGCCGATCGCCGAGCTGGAGCGCGAGCTGGGTATCACCCAGGCGGTCAAGCTCGCCTCCAACGAGAACCCGCGCGGGACGAGCCCGCGAGCGTTGCGGCGCGTGGCGGACGAGCTGGGGAGCCTTGCCCGGTATCCCGATGGCAACGGCTTCGAACTGAAGGCCGCGCTCGCGCAGCGCTGGGGCGTCGAGCGCGAGCGCATCGTGCTCGGGAACGGATCCAATGACGTGCTCGATCTGGTGGCCAGGACGTTCCTCGTGCCGGGGGCATCCAGCGTCTACGCGCAGCACAGCTTCGCGGTCTACGCGCTGGTCACGCAGGCGTGCGGGGCCTTCGGCGTCCAGGTGCCGGCGCGGGCATACGGCCACGATCTGCCTGCCATGGCGGCGGCGATCAGGCCCGATACGCGCGTGGTCTTCCTCGCCAACCCGAACAACCCCACCGGAACCTTTCTTCCGGCTGACGCGCTGCAGGCCTTCCTTCGGCAGGTGCCGCGGGAAGTGCTGGTGGTGCTCGATGAGGCCTATGGGGAATATCTGCCGCAGCATCTCCGGATGGCATCGGAGCGATGGCTTGCCGAGTGGCCGAACTTGATCGTTGTGCGGACCTTCTCCAAGGCCTATGGGCTGGCGGGGCTGCGTGTCGGCTACGGGCTGGCGCATCCGGAGGTTGCCGATCTCCTGAATCGCGTCCGGCAGCCCTTCAACGTGAACAGCTTGGCGCTGGGCGCGGCGGCCGCCGCGCTCGAGGACGTTTCGTTTATCGAGGAAAGCTTCGCGCTGAATCAGGCGGGGCTTGCGCAGATCAGCGAAGGCGTGGATCGGCTGGGTCTGTCCCATATCCCGTCGGTCGGCAATTTCGTCGCCATCCGGGTGGGCGATGGCGCGCGCGTTTATCAGGCTTTGCTGCGGGCCGGGGTCATCGTGCGGCCAGTCGCGAACTATGAGATGCCCGAATACCTCCGGGTGACCGTCGGACTGGAAGAGGAGAATGCCCGCTTCTTGCGGGCGCTCGAAAAGACGCTTGAGGAGTTGGCTTAATGATCATTGTCATGAAACGGGAGGCGACCGAAGCCCAGATCGAAGCGGTCGTCCGCAAAATCCGCGAGTTCGGTCTCGATGCCAATGTGTCGAAAGGCACCGAGCGCACGGTGATCGGCGCGATCGGGGACGAGCGCAAACTCGATCCGGAGCAGTTCGACATCCTGGCGGGCGTCGACCAGTCGCTGCACATCGTCAAGCCGTACAAGATCGTTGCGCGCGAGTGGCATCCGCAGGACACGGTGGTCGATATCCGGGGCGTTCCCTTGGGCGGGCCGCAAATCCAGGTGATCGCCGGACCCTGCTCGGTGGAGACCGACGAGCAGATGGCGCGCGCGGCCCAGGCCGTCGTGGATGCGGGTTGCCGCCTCATGCGCGGCGGTGCCTTCAAGCCGCGCACGAGCCCCTATACCTTCCAGGGCAAGGGGGTCGAGGGGCTCGCCATGTTCCGACAGGCGGCAGACCGCCACAACCTCCCCATCGTCACCGAACTCATGGACGTGCGGACCCTCGAGACCTTTCTCGAATATGATGTGGACGTGATCCAGATCGGCACGCGCAGCATGCAGAATTTCGATCTGCTCAAGGAGGTCGGGCGCATCTCGAAGCCGGTCATCCTCAAGCGCGGCATGTCGGCGACCATCTCGGAGTGGTTGATGGCGGCGGAATACATCGCTGCCGGCGGCAACCACAACATCATCTTTTGCGAACGCGGGATCCGCACTTTCGAAACCTACTACCGGAATGTGCTCGATGTGACCGCCGTGCCGGTGCTCAAGCGCGAGACCCACCTGCCGGTGATCATCGACCCTTCCCATGCCGGCGGCAAGGCCTGGATGGTCCCTGCGCTCGCGCGTGCTGCCATTGCCGCGGGTGCCGACGGGCTGCTCGTCGAGATGCATCCGAGTCCGTGCGAAGCCTGGTGCGATGCGGACCAGGCCTTGAGTCCGGCGGAACTCAACACGCTGATGGGCGAACTGCGCGGCATTGCGCCGGTTCTCGGGCGCAGTATCTGAAGATCGGCGCAGGCGCGGACAGGGCATGATCGGCAACCTGGTCGTTTTCGGGGTGGGCCTCATCGGCGCATCGGTGGGCCTGGCGCTCAAGGAGGCGGGGGCGGTGGGCCGGGTGGTGGGCATCGGCCGCAGCCGGGAGAACCTGCGGCGGGCGCTCGATCTGGGGGCGATCGATGAGATCGCGAGCGATGCGCGGGAGGCGGTGCCGGCGGCGAATCTCGTGCTCCTGGCGGTTCCGGTTGGGCAGGTGGGCGCGGCCATGCAGGCGGTCGCGCCGTGGCTTCAGGCGGCGAGCGTGGTCACCGACGTGGGGAGCACCAAGCGCGACGTGATCGCGCAGGCGCGCCACCATCTCGCGCCCCATCTTGCGCGCTTTGTCCCCGGGCACCCGATCGCCGGTGCCGAACAAAGCGGGGCGGCGGCGGCCCGTGCGGCGCTTTTCCAGGGACGCAACGTGGTGCTCACGCCCCTGCCCGAGAATGACGTGTCGGCCATCGCGCAGGTCGAAAGCCTGTGGCGGGCCTGCGGGGCGCGGGTCAGCACGCTTCCCGCCACCCAGCATGACGCCATTTTCGGTGCGGTAAGCCATTTGCCGCACCTGGCCGCATTTGCGCTGGTCGCGGAAATCGCGAGCCGCGGGGACGCGCCCGAGCTCTTTCGCTTCGCCGCGAGCGGGTTCCGCGATTTCGCGCGCATTGCCGGCAGTTCCCCGGAAATGTGGCGCGACATTTGCCTCGCCAACCGGGACGTCCTGTTGGAAGAGCTGGACCGCTACCTGGCGTCGCTCGCGACCATCAAATCGAAGCTCGCGTGCGGCGATGCCGACGGGCTCGAGGCGATTTTCGCGGCCGCGCGGTCGGCGCACCGCGCCTGGCTCACGGAACCCTGAGCCCCGAGTCGGCGGGGAGCCCATCACGTATTCTCAGTTCAAGGCGGACGGAACATCATGACCCTCAACTATCTCGTCTCCTCCGGCGGGCGCCTCCAGGGTACGCTCGCGGTGCCGGGAGACAAATCCATTTCTCATCGCGCCGTGATGCTCGGGGCGCTCGCCGAAGGGGTGACGCGAATCACCGGCTTCCTGGAAGGCGAGGATGCCCTGGCGACCATGAATGCGTTTCGCGCCATGGGCGTCGAGATCGAAGGCCCCGCCGAGGGGCGCGTGACGATACGCGGGGTCGGCATGCGCGGACTCAAGGCGCCGGCCCAGCCGCTCGATTGCGGCAACTCCGGCACCTCCATGCGGCTCTTGTCGGGGCTGCTGGCGGGCCAGGACTTTGACGCCTGCCTCACCGGCGACAGCTCGCTCTCGCGCCGCCCGATGAACCGGATCGCGGTCCCGCTGCGTGCGATGGGGGCCGTGCTGGAGACCGGGCCCGAAGGGCGTCCGCCCGTTTGCGTTCGCGGCGGCCAGCGGCTCACCGGGCTGCGCTATGCCCTGCCGATGGCCAGCGCCCAGGTCAAGTCCTGCGTGCTCTTTGCCGGCCTCTATGCGCAGGGCCGTACCTGCGTGGTGGAGCCGGCGCCTACCCGCGACCATACCGAGCGCATGCTGGAAGCCTTCGGTTACCCGGTTGAACGGGAAGGCGCGACGGTGTGCGTGGAAGGCGGCGGACGGCTGACCGCTACGGCCATCGAGGTGCCGGCGGACATTTCGTCGGCGGCCTTCTTCCTGGTGGCGGCGTCGATCGCGCCCGGTTCCGACCTCACCTTGCTCAATGTCGGCGTCAACCCGACGCGTGCGGGGATTGTCGAAATCCTGAAGGCGATGGGCGCGGACATCGCGCTCACCAACGCGCGTCGGCTCGGGGGGGAGCCGGTGGCCGACATTCGGGTGCGCTATGCGCCCCTCCGGGGGATCCAGATCCCGGAGGGGCTGGTGCCGCTTGCCATCGACGAGTTTCCCGCGCTGTTCATTGCGGCCGCCAACGCGACCGGCGAGACCCTCCTGACCGGCGCCGAGGAACTTCGGGTCAAGGAAAGCGATCGCATTCAGGTAATGGCGGAGGGCCTCTGGGCCCTGGGCGTGGAGGCCGTGCCAACGCCCGACGGCATTCGCATCCGGGGCGGCGCATACACGGGCGGGGAGATCGACAGCCACGGCGACCACCGCATCGCCATGTCCTTCGCTGTCGCCGCCCTGCGTGCGGGGGGCGATATCCGCATCCGCGATTGCGCGAACGTGGCGACCTCCTTTCCCGGCTTCGTCGCCCTCGCCAATCGCGCCGGGCTGCGCGTGACGGCGCAACCCTGAGGCGTCAGACTCTGCTTGGGAGCGTGCTGCTGTGGAACACCAACACGGATCTTCCTGCCCGATTCCGGTCATCGCCATCGATGGCCCGTCGGCCTCGGGCAAGGGAACGGTCGCCGCGCGCGTGGCGCAGCGGCTGCATTTTCATTATCTCGACTCGGGGGCGCTCTACCGGCTGGTGGCTCTTGCCGCCAGCCGCGCAGGCGTGAGCCTCGAGGACGAGCCGCGGCTTGCGAGCCTTGCGGGAAGGCTTGACGCGCGCTTCGCGGACGATGAGATCTGGCTCGACGGTGAGCCCGTCGGGCTTGGCCTGCGTTCCGAGGCCTGCAGCCAGGGCGCTTCCCGGGTGGCCGCCTGGCCAACCGTGCGCGAGGCGTTGCTCGCGCGCCAGCGGGCTTTCCGGCAGGCGCCCGGCCTCGTGGCCGACGGGCGGGATATGGGATCGGTGGTCTTCCCCGAGGCGACGCTCAAGATCTTTTTGACGGCAAGCGCCGAAGTGCGCGCCGATCGTCGATATAAGCAGTTGATCGAAAAAGGCTTGCATGCTAACATGGAGGATGTTTTGCGGGACGTGCGGCAGCGGGATGAGCGGGATAGCACCCGGGCCGTGGCCCCGCTGAAAAAGGGCGTGGATGCGCGCCTGCTGGATACCACCGGGCTTTCCATCGACGATGCGGTGGAAGCGGTCCTGGCGTATTATCGGCAGGTGTGCCCGTGCTAGGCGCCGACGCCGCTTCTCGAGGCCTGCCCGCCTCCCGAAAAGGGAATCGGGCTTGAGCGAAGGCGGCATCTGGCTTTTTGTCACTTCTCACTGCGGCATCCGCGAGGCGTGTGGCCTTGTGGTTGTCAGGTATTGATTAATGTCTACTGTATCTACGGTTACTACCCAGGAATCCATGGAAAGTTTTGCGGCGCTGTTCGAAGAGAGCCTGGCTCGCCAGGAAATGCGCGCCGGTGAAGTGATCACCGCCGAGGTGGTGGAGGTTCACGACAACATTGTGATCGTCAACGCCGGCTTGAAGTCCGAGAGCATTATTCCGGCGGATGAGTTCAAGAACGACAAGGGCGAACTCGACGTCAAGCCGGGCGACTTCGTGGCGGTTGCCATCGAGGCGCTTGAGGACGGCTACGGCTCGACCAAGCTGTCACGCGAGAAGGCGAAGCGGCTTGCCGCCTGGACCGACCTGGAAGTGTCCATGGAGCAGGGCAAGCTGGTGCATGGGTTGGTGCAGGGCAAGGTCAAGGGCGGCCTGACGGTCATGGTGAACGGCATTCGGGCCTTCCTGCCGGGCTCGCTGGTTGACATCCGTCCGGTCAAGGATACGACCCCCTACGAAGGCAAGGAACTCGAATTCAAGGTCATCAAGCTTGACCGCAAACGCAACAACGTCGTGGTGTCTCGCCGTGCGGTGCTGGAAGAAACCCAAGGCGCGGAACGTCAGGCGCTGCTGGCAAGCCTCAAGGAAGGGCTCATCGTCAAGGGCATCGTCAAGAACATCACCGATTACGGGGCCTTCGTGGACCTGGGCGGCATCGATGGCTTGCTGCACATCACCGACCTGGCCTGGCGTCGCGTGAAGCATCCGTCCGAGGTGTTGAGCGTGGGAGACGAGGTCGAAGCGGTGGTGCTCAAGTTCGATCAGGAGAAGAACCGCGTATCGCTCGGGCTCAAGCAATTGGGCGAAGATCCGTGGGTGGGTTTGTCTCGGCGCTACCCGACGAGCACCCGCCTGTTCGGCAAGGTGACCAACCTGACCGACTACGGCGCGTTCGTGGAGATCGAGCAGGGCATCGAAGGACTGGTGCATGTGTCGGAAATGGATTGGACCAACAAGAACGTCCATCCGTCCAAGGTGGTTTCGCTCGGCGACGAGGTCGAGGTCATGATTCTCGACATCGACGAGGACCGACGCCGGATTTCGCTGGGCATGAAGCAGTGCCAGCCCAACCCGTGGGAAGAGTTCTCGATCAACCACAAGAAGGGCGACAAGGTTCGCGGTCAGATCAAATCCATCACCGACTTCGGGGTGTTCATCGGGCTGCAGGGGGGGATCGACGGTCTCGTGCACCTGTCGGACCTGTCCTGGAACATGCCGGGCGAAGAGGCGGTGCGCTCTTACAAGAAGGGCGATGAGGTGGAAGCGGTGGTGCTCGCGATCGACGTGGAGCGGGAGCGGATCTCGCTGGGGATCAAGCAGTTGGAGGGGGATCCTTTCAGCAACTACGTGGCTACCCACGAAAAGGGCAGCGTCGTCAAGGGCGTCGTCAAGTCGATCGACGCCAAGGGCGCGCAGATTGCCCTGGACGGGGAAGTGGAAGGCTATCTGCGTGCATCCGAGGTCGCGCGCGACCGGGTCGAGGATATTCGTTCCCACCTGAAGGAAGGCGACGAGGTGGAGGCGATGATCATCAACGTCGACCGGAAGAACCGCGCAATCAACCTTTCCATCAAGGCGAAGGATGCCGCCGAGGAATCCGAGGCCATCGCCAAGATGTCGACCGAGCACGCGGGCTCGGCGGGCACCACCAGCCTCGGGGCATTGCTCAAGGCTAAGCTGGAAAAGAAATCGGACGAATCCTCCGAGTCGTAATGCCATGCCCCGGCGTCAAGCCGGGGCTTTCCCGTTTTTCGGACTGCCCCTGTCACAATACTTCGCGATGCATGGCTCCTGCTGTGGTGTGATCAGGCTGGAGTTTCTGACAGGCGCGATCTTTTTAAGGCCGGCATGCGCCGTCAGATGCGCAGTGCCTGCCCTGCGCACGAGGGATCAAGGAAGGGGTTATGACAAAATCAGAGCTGATTGCCCGCCTGGCGGCGCGTTATCCACAATTGGTGGCGAAGGACGCGGAGTTGGCCGTCAAGGCGATCCTTGATGCCATGACCGGAGCGCTGGCGGGCGGGGAGCGTATCGAGATCCGCGGGTTCGGCAGTTTTAGTCTGAGCTATCGCCCGCCGAGGCTCGGGCGCAATCCCAAGACCGGAGACCGCGTTTCCGTTCCCGACAAGCACGTGCCGCATTTCAAGGCGGGCAAGGAATTGCGTGAGCGTGTCGATTACCCTAGTCAGGAGTAGGCATCCCGAACGCGGCGTGACGGCGTTGCCGGTGCCGTTCGTCACGGGCCGCGGGCGAAGACCAGACCTTTTGTTTCGCGCCGGTATTTCGGGGGGGCGATGCGCTACCTTTCTTGGCTGATCCGCTTGGCTCTCTTCATCATCCTTCTGGGCTTTGCCGTCCGGAACAGCGAGACGGTCACGCTCAATTATTATCTGGGCTACAGTTGGCGCGCGCCCCTCATTCTGATCATCCTCGCGTTTTTCGTCGGGGGTGTGGTGATCGGCATCGGCGCGAATGTCGCGGTGCTGTGGCGGCAAAAGCGCGAGATTCTCGCGCTCAGGCGCGAAGCCCGGACCAAACCGGACGCGTCGGAGCATAATGCTATTTGAGTACTGGTGGCTGCTCGCGCTGCCGTTGTTCTTCGGCCTGGGGTGGCTCGCCGCGCGCATCGACATCAAGGAACTCCTGTCGGAGTCGAGAAGTCTTCCGGAATCCTATTTCAAGGGCCTTAATTTCCTGTTGAATCAAAAGCCCGATGAGGCGGTCGAGGCGTTGATCGAGGTTGTCAAAAGCGAGGCGCCGGAGGCGATTGAGCTGCATTTCACCCTGGGGGGGCTGTTTCGGCGGCGCGGGGAGGTCGAACGGGCCATCCGGATGCATCAGCACCTGCTGGATCGGCCGGGCTTGCCGAGGGAACAGCAGCATGCCGCGGTGTTCGAACTGGGCCAGGATTATCAGAAGGCGGGACTCCTCGATCGGGCCGAAGCGCTGTTCCAGGACCTCCGCGGCACGGACTTCGCCGAAGAAGCCTCGAAGCGCTTGCTCGGCATCTACGTACAGGAAAAGGACTGGGCCAAGGCGATCGACACGGCATCCCAGCTCGGGGTGCTCTCGAGCGCGTCCTATCACATGGAAATCGCCCAATTTCATTGCGAACTTGCGCAGCAGGAGCAGGCGCAGGGGCATGCCGAGGCCGCCTGCGCCCATGCGGAAGAGGCGCTGCGGGTGAACCGCGGCTGCGTGCGCGCAACGATTCTTTATGGCGACCTCGAACTGGGGCGGGACCCCTCGGCCGCCATCGCGCGCTGGAAACAGGTCGAGATCCAGGACCCCGAGTACTTGCACCTCGTGGGCGGCAAGCTGCTGGAAGCCTACCGCGCGGCAGGGCGCACGGTCGAAGGGCTGGACCTCTTGCGGGGCTATCTGTCCCGCTATCCGTCGATCGACCTCCTCAACACCGTCTTCCAGGGGGTCCTCGAGCAGGAGGGCCCCGATCCGGCCTACGAGCTGGTGCGGGACGAACTGCGCAGGAATCCCACCCTGCAGGGGCTCGATCGCCTGCTCGAGGCGGCCCAGTTGAGGGGGGATGTCGGTGCCGATCGCCGCCAGGACATGCAGCTCGTCAAGCATCTTATCCACCAGCATACCCGGCGGCTGGCGGTGTATCGGTGCGAGAGCTGCGGGTTCGATGCCCGCCAGTTCTACTGGCACTGCCCGGCCTGCGGCGGCTGGGAAACGTTTCCGGCCCGGCGCCGGGAGGAGAAGGAGGCCGTGCAAGCGGTCGCGCCCAGATGACTGATCCCAAGATCATTGTTGCGCTCGACTTTCCTTCGCTGACACAGGCCCAGGCTCTGGCCAGGCGGCTTGATCCGCAGCTGTGTCGGCTGAAGATCGGCAAGGAGCTTTTTACCGCGAGCGGCCCGGCGAGCGTCGAGGCGATCCAAGCGGAAGGGTTCGATGTCTTTCTCGATCTCAAATTCCATGACATCCCCAATACCGTGGCTTCCGCCGTGCGTGCGGCCACCCGCCTGGGCGTATGGATGCTCAATGTCCACGCGTTGGGCGGACGCGCCATGCTGAGTGCCGCGGCGGAGGCGGCTGAGCAAGCCCAAAGGCGTCCCCGCCTGATTGCGGTCACCGTGCTGACCAGCATGGGGGCCGGGGAGCTTGCCGAGGTCGGTATCGAGGGCTCGCCCGAGGCGGCGGTGATGCGCTTGGCCGGGCTGGCGCAAAGCTGCGGGCTTGACGGCGTGGTCTGCTCGGCACGCGAGGCGAAGGGCTTGCGTGAGAAGCTGGGCGGTGCATTTTGTCTGGTAACGCCGGGCATTCGCCCGGCCGAGGCCGACGCGGGCGATCAGGTGCGGACCATGACACCCGCACAGGCGATGGCCAACGGGGCGAGCTACCTGGTGGTGGGACGACCCGTGACGCAGGCCGCCGACCCGCTGGAAGCCTTGCGGGCCATTCACCGGCAGATTATCCAATCGTAACAGGAGTGCGCTTTGAAGATCAGTGTAGTGGGCACAGGGTATGTGGGATTGGTCAGCGGGACGTGCCTTGCCGAAGTCGGCAACGACGTCCTTTGCCTCGACTTGGACGTACGCAAGATCGACATTCTGAAGGGAGGGGGCATCCCGATTCACGAACCCGGATTGGAAGAGATGGTTCGGCGCAACGTCGCGGCCGGACGGCTGCGTTTCACGACGAATGTCGAGGAGAGCGTGGCGCACGGCACCATTCAGTTCATTGCCGTCGGCACGCCGCCGGATGAAGACGGCTCGGCGGATCTCCAGTACGTGGTGGCGGCCGCCCGGGCGATCGGCGCCCACATGCAGGAGTACCGCGTGATCGTCGACAAATCGACGGTTCCCGTCGGAACGGCCGACAAGGTGCGCGCCGCCGTGTCCGAAGCGCTCAAGAATCGCGGCGCGTCCATCGACTTCTCGGTGGTCTCCAACCCGGAGTTCCTCAAGGAAGGCGCGGCCGTCGAGGACTTCATGCGGCCCGACCGCATCGTCGTCGGCAGCGACGACGAACGGGCGACGCAGCTGATGCGCCACCTGTACGGCCCGTTCCAGCGCAATCACGAGCGCCTCATCGTCATGGACGTGCGCTCGGCCGAGCTGACCAAATATGCCGCCAACGCCATGCTTGCGACCCGCATCTCGTTCATGAACGAGCTGGCGAACCTGGCCGAGAAGCTTGGGGCGGACATCGAGCAGGTCCGTTCCGGGATCGGCTCCGATCCGCGCATCGGCTACCATTTCCTCTATCCCGGCTGCGGCTATGGCGGCTCGTGCTTCCCGAAGGATGTGAAGGCCTTGCGTCGCACCGCGGGCGAACATGGGGTGAACCTAAAGGTCTTGGGTGCGGTGGAGGACGTGAACGAAAGCCAGAAGCATGTCCTCGTGGACAAGGTAGTGGCCCGATTCGGCCCCGATCTTGCCGGTCGTCGCTTCGCGCTGTGGGGACTCGCCTTCAAGCCGAACACGGACGACATGCGGGAGGCGCCCAGCCGCGTCATCATGGAAAGCCTGTGGTCACGGGGCGCCACCGTCACGGCCTACGACCCGGTGGCCATGGAGGAGGCGCGCCGAATCTACGGCGAGGATGCGCGTCTCATTCTGGTCGACTCCCCGATGGATGCCCTGAAGGGCGCCGACGCCCTGCTCATCGCGACCGAATGGAAAGTCTTCCGCAGCCCGGATTTCACGGTCATGAAGAGCCTGCTCAAAACGCCGGTGATCGTTGACGGCCGCAATCTGTACGAGCCTGCCGACATCCGCGCCCAGGGGCTTGAATACCACGCCATCGGCAGGTTGTGACGCCAGAAACGGAGGAAGAGGCCGCTGATGGACGCTGAATCGGGCAAAGGGCGGGTGCTGATTGTCGGCGATGTCATGCTGGACCGCTATTGGTTCGGCGACGTGAGCCGCATCTCGCCCGAGGCGCCAGTGCCTGTCGTCAAGATCGATCGGCACGAAGAGCGGTTGGGCGGTGCCGCGAATGTCGCGCGCAATGTGACGGCACTCGGTGGGGAGGCGACCTTGCTGTCGGTGACCGGGGGCGATGAGGCGGGTGCGGCGATCGAACGGCTCCTTGAGGAGGAACGGGTCCAGGCCCTGCTCCACAGAGACGCGTCGATCTCGACGACCATCAAGCTGCGGGTCATTGGGCGGCAGCAGCAGCTGCTGCGCATCGATTTCGAGAAACAGCCGAGCCACGAGGTGCTGGCGTCTGCCCTCGAGGATTTCGGGCAGGCGCTCGCGCGCTGCGACGTCGTGATTTTGTCGGATTATGGCAAAGGGGGACTCACGCACATCGCGCGCATGATCGAATGGGCCAACCAGGCCGGAAAGCCGGTCTTGGTCGATCCCAAGGGCGATGACTACGCGCGCTACCGTAATGCCACGCTGCTCACGCCCAATCGCGCGGAATTTCGCGAAGTGGCGGGCAACTGGCGTGACGAGGACGAGCTCGAGCAGCGCGCCCAGGCGCTGCGGGCGCGTCTTAATCTGGCGGGGCTCCTCATCACCCGCAGCGAGGAGGGGATGTCGCTCTATCGCGAGGGGCCGACCGTGCACGAGAAGGCGCAGGCCCGCGAGGTCTTCGACGTGAGCGGCGCCGGCGACACGGTGATTGCGACATTGGCGGTCATGCTGTCGGCAGGCATGGATCTGGTCGAGGCCGTGCGCCATGCCAATCGGGCGGCGGGGATCGTGGTGGGTAAATTCGGGACGGCAGTCGTCAGTCGGGAAGAACTGCTTGCACACGGCAGGCTTCGCGCGCCGGACGACGCCTAAAATCAAGGGACTCTCATGTACTACGTCGTGACCGGCGCCGCAGGCTTCATCGGCGCCAACCTCGTCAAAGGCCTCAACGATCGGGGCGAACGCAACATCATCGCCGTGGACAATCTGACGCGTGCGGACAAGTTCAAGAACCTGGTGGACTGCGAGATCGCGGATTACCTCGACAAGGAGGAATTCCTCGCCCAGGTGCAGGAAGGGGCGCTCGGGGGCGCGGTTCGCGCCATCTTCCACGAGGGGGCCTGTTCGGACACCATGGAGACCGACGGGCGCTACATGATGCGCAACAATTACCGCTACACCTGTGCGCTGGCGGACTACTGCGCAGCCCATGAGGTGCCTTTCCTTTATGCCTCCTCGGCCTCCGTCTATGGCGCCGGACGTACCTTTCTGGAATCCCGCGAGTTCGAGGGGCCGCTCAATGTATACGGCTATTCGAAGTTTCTCTTCGACCAGCGCGTCCGGGCACGGCTCTCCCGCGCACACGCCCAGATCGTGGGCTTCCGCTATTTCAACGTGTACGGTCCGCGAGAGAACCATAAAGGACGGATGGCATCGGTCGCCTTCCATTTCTTTCATCAATACATGAAAGAAGGCAAGATCCGCCTGTTCGAAGGCTGCGATGGCTATGCCCACGGCGAGCAGCGCCGGGACTTCATCTCGGTGGAAGACGTGGTCAAGGTCAACATGTTTTTCCTGGACCATCCCGAAAAGTCGGGGATTTTCAATCTGGGCACCGGGCGGGCGCAGAGTTTCAATGACGTGGGCGTGGCGACGGTCAACGCATGCCGTGCCGCCCGTGGTGAACCGCCGCTCGCACTCGCCGAGCTCCAGGCGCAAGGGATCATCAGCTATATCGACTTTCCCGAAGCGCTCAAAGGCAAATACCAAAGTTTCACGCAGTCGGACGTCTCACGTCTGCGCGAGACGGGGTACGGCGAGCAATTCCTGAACGTGGAGCAGGGGGTCACGCGCTACGTGGACCATCTGCTGAAGACCTCGGCGGGCGCCTAGCACCCAGCTGAAAGCACGGCGGGTGACGCCCGGGCGTTCGCGCGGCCGGATCGCCCGCCCCCAAGCCTAGTCTACAAGCGACACACGGGCACGGGGTCCACGATTGGCCGGGGCGGCATGGGAAACCGTTCTCCACTCATGCTCGGGTCCCGACGGGCGTCATTGGATCGGCGGTCTGGTCCGCCTGCCGACACGAGCTCGCAATGGTCCGTGGGCGAACGCATGCCTGCTTGTCCGGGAGGCGTATGCGGCAGCACCGCACCTGCGGTTCGATGGATGAGGGGGGGGGCGCGGATCTGGAGTTGAGGCATCGCCGGACGCGAGGGGCGAAAGGGCTATGCCGATCCTACCGCCAGCCCGCCACATCCCGACTCGATCCGAAGGACAGACGGAAATCACCTGGGCCAACGGGTCCGACAGTCTAGGCGGAATGGAAGAAATCGCGGATGTGCCCAGCCCTATCGATCTGCGCGAGATGCGTAGTGCGCGCGCTTGGGCGCAAACGGCCATGGAGAAGCGCCCGTGGCGCAAGGAATTCTTTGAGACGTTCGACTGCCTGCTCGCTGCATTGGGGCCTTCGCCGTCCGTGCTGGAACTGGGCTCGGGCCCTGGCTTTCTGGCGCAGCAGGTGCTCCAATCCATCCCCTCGGCGCAATATACGGCCTTGGATTTCTCGGCAGCCATGCACGCGCTGGCGCAAGAGCGCCTGGGGCCGGTCGCGGCGCAGGTTCAATTCGTCTTGGGCAATTTCAAGGAGGCCGACTGGATGTCATCGCTTGGCAGGTTTCAGGCCATAGTGACCTTGCAAGCGGTCCATGAGTTGCGTCATAAGCGACATGCGTCGCGTCTCTTCGCCCAAGTGAAGAGCCTGCTCGTGCCGGGCGGCATCTTTCTCATGTGTGATCATTACGCGGGCCCTGGCGGTATGGCCGACCAGGATCTGTATATGTCGATCGAGGAACAGGAAGCTGCGCTGCGCACTGGGGGGCTGGGCAAGATTACGTTGCGCCTTCGCAAGGGGGGGTTGGCCTTGTGGAAAGCCGAGAACTAGCGGTCCCAGTCGCTTGACACGGGTCGGCGGTGCGGCGGATCGCGGGCCTGGCGCGGGCAGTACCGCTGTGTTCATTCGCCGGGCGAGCACGCAAAGGCTCGTCCGGCACCGGGCAGAATTCATGGCATTGGCGGAAGATTTTGGCCTCGAGCGGGTCAATTGCGGGCCCGAAGTGGCCGTCTCGGGCAGGGTTCCGGTGCGAGCGCTCGCGCGACCGGCGGGCGGGAGGCTCCGGCAGGGGGCGCCGAGCGCAGACCCGGGCGGGAGAGGCCCAACGCTTCGCACGAACCGGGCATCCGCTCGCCGAGCGATAGGAGACAAAAACAGGGTCGCCGTCACCAGCGACCCTGTCTGGATAGGGGCCTTGGAACGGTCAATGACCAAGTATGAGCGCACGCCCCTGGCTTTAGCCATGGGGAGGTTCAGCTGCCAAGTGTTCACTTAAATGCACACGATACGCCGCCAAGAGATCACTGCGAGTTAGCATGCCCGTCAGGCGACCCGAACCATCGGCCGCAAGGACCGGCAAGCGCCCGATGCGCCAGGTTGCCATTAGGCGCATCGCCTCTGCCAAAGTCGCGTCCGAAGAAATGGTGACGGGGTCGCCTCGCACGATGTCTGCCAGCCTTTGCTCGCTGGAAACCCGAGGACTGAAAATGTCCTTACGGGTGATGACGCCGATCACGTGATTGGTATGCTCGATCACAGCATAACCTTGATGGTTGCTTCCCGGATTTCCGCTATCCAACCAGTTGCGAACCTCGCCCACCGATTGAGTGGCGGTGAGAGCAACGACGGTTTTGCTGGCATGATCCCGTACCCGCGCCTGTGCGAACGAGTCGGCTTGGTAGTCATTCGGAACGTGCACTCCGCGTCTCGCGATCTTTTCGGTCATGATCGTTTGGCGCATTAACAGGCTGGACGTAAGGTAAGCACTTCCACAGCCTATGAGCAGCGGCACGAGAGCAGAAATCTGCCATGTGGCTTCCAGCGCAAAGAGTACGGACATGAAGAGGGCGCGCGAGGCACCCGCGAAGATGGCCGCCATGCCGACCAAGGCGGCAAGGTTGGCGTTCAAACCCACTTGCGGGCAGAGCACGTGACAGGCATGCCCCAGCATCGCCCCCAGGCATGCACCGACCGTCATCAGCGGCGCGAGGGTACCACCCGAGGTTCCGCTGCCGAGCGCTATGGTCCACGAGAGCAGCTTCGCAATGCACAAGAGTAAGAGTGTCGAGCCCATCAGGGTTCCGGCGAGTGCGCCGTCGATGTTGCCGTACCCGACGCCCAGGCTGTTGGGAACCCACCACCCGAGCAGCCCCACGGCCACTGCACCAATGGCGGGCCACCACATCCAGTGCACGGGAAGATGGCCGAACAGATCTTCGACCGCGTAGACGGAACGGGTGATGAGTACGGCGGCAAGGCCGATCAACGCGCCCAGCGGGATGTAAGCGAGCATTTCGCCGGGTGCCGGCCAAGGAGGGGCCGGCATGACGAAGAAAGGATGAAACCCATCAAATACCCCACGCGTGATTGCGGCTGTGGCGCAGGCCGCCAGGACAGGGAGGAGGGAGGCTGGCCGGAACTCGAAAAGCAAGAGCTCGATGGCCAGCAGCAGTGCAGCCAACGGGGTGCCGAATATTGCGGTCATGCCGGCAGCAGCACCGGCAGAGAGAAGAATCTTGCGCTCATTGGCCGAAATCTGAATCCGCTGCCCGACAACGGAGCCGAGTGCGCCGCCGGTGGCAATGATCGGCCCCTCCGCGCCGAAGGGTCCGCCGGTTCCTATGGAAATCGCTGCTGACAGCGGCTTGAGCAGCAGCACCCGTGGTGGTATGCGGCTTCGGTTGGCAAGAATCTGCTCCATGGCTTCAGGAATGCCGTGGCCTCGAATCGCAGGAGAGCCATACCGTGCCATCAGTCCGACGATCAAACCTCCTGCCACCGGAACCAGAATGACCCATGGCCCCAGGCGGTTCTGAGCGGGATTGATCAAGGTCCACCCCAAGGATCCAAGAAAGCTCAGGTGCGTAATCAATCCGATGAGTAGGAGCAGCCCTTGTGCCACAATCGCGGCAATGAGCCCAACGGCAATGGAGACGAGGCAAATGCCCAAGGTCCGGGTGCCGACCTGCCGGGAATCGCGGCCGATATGGGCTGCCTGTGTCAAAGGATCAAGTGAGGGGGAAACGGGTAGGGTGGCGTTGTGAGTCTCAGATCGCACGTGGGTTTTCCCTCTCATTTCGTGCACCGAGCACCACATGCCGTGCGCGCACGGGTGCCCTGAGGTCTGTTCGACCAGGTCAAACCGTCGGACAGGGCGCTGACGCCGATGCGGGGGAGCCGGAGGCGCGTTCCCTGCGGTGTTCGTCCCCCCCCGTTTGGGCGAGTCGTCGAACGGGAATGCCAATCGTTATCTCTGGGGCGATTTTACCAAGGAATGGTCTGTCCGTCGAAGCGCATTGGGGTGGGTGATATCCATGCCCGTGGACGGGGCGTCGGTCAAAATGCTTCCTCACCTGTGTTGCACTCATGATCGGCCGGAGGGATGGACGCAGGTGGTGGCGCGTGCCGGCAGATGCTGCCGTGGGGAAGTCGTTGATGCCCGCTATCCGCGATGTCGGGGGCGCTGGTGCAGCCGTGCAAATCCATGGCCCGCGTCAGCGGGCACTTGCGGCGCCCGATCCGATTCGGGCCACGGCGGTGCGACCGGTGCCCTCCCGGTGCCATTGCAATCGCGCGAACAGGCAATCAGCGCAACATGAACGTCGAGTACGTCAACTTGTCCAGGACGCGGTCGGTGGTCGCGAGCATGACCAGCGTCGTGAGCAGCATGGCCAGGACAAAGCCATAGCCGTAGAAGAGCGGTCCCAGTTCGAGGCTCAAGGTGGTGAGCGCCAGATTGGCTGCGAGCATGAGCGCGGTGATCGCGGCGGCCAAGCGCAGACGGTCAAGATAAAACAAAATGTTGAGCCCTGCCATGACCAGCAGTTGGAGGCTGACGCCCACCGTATCGATGGCGAGCAGCGGAAAATAGAGGGGCTGGATGCGGAAGAATGTGAGCAGGGAGGGGCCGAGGGCCATCAGCGCCAGCAGCGTGAATCCCTGAATCTTGATGATGTCATAGATGCCCTCGCGTGCCGTGACCACCATCTCCGCGCGGTGGGCGCGAATCGCGGACAGCGAGCCCCCCTCGCGCACCGCATGGTAATACCGATCGTAGGCGCCGACGAAGTCGACCTCCATGCGGAGCAAGAACATGGCCATGCCGGGGATGAGCGTGAAGTAGGCGAGGAAGATCGGCGTATCGTAGATCGCCGAGGCGTGCAGGTCGCCAATCACGCGCTCTCCGGTACCCGGCCATAGCCAGAACAGGAATTTGTCTGCCCAGACGCCCGCATTGAAGCATATGCCGGCAGGCAGGAGCCACAGCCGCAGCTGTCCATGGCGCAGAAAATCCAGCTCAACCAGCTGGCCGGGGGGATATTCCAGCCAGACGAGCGCCAATGCGCCCATGATGATGACGACCTGCCCGAGCAGGAAACCGAGCAACAGCCCTTCCATGCCCAGGCCCGCGCGGCCCAGCCAGAGCCCCAAGGCGATTGAGCTGCCGTATCCCAGGAGGTAGAGCGTCAGCAGCCCTTGGTACCTCTTGAGGCCCGAGAGCAGCACGGTGAGGGTCCAGACGATATTGAGCATGCTCAAGCCCACGATCATCAGCAGACGGTAGGCCGGCGTCGTGCCCGGCAGCAGCCACAGCGCCAACGGAATGGACAGCACGAACAGCGGCACCGTCGTCACGAGCAGCATGCCCAGGAGGCTCGGGAGCACCCGCCCGCTCTCGCGCTCAAACAGCCGATCCGCCACGTAGCGGGTGTAGACGAGCTGGGTGCCGCCGGAATAGATGAGACTGAGCGCGATCAGCCAGGTGACGCTTGTCTGGAAGTCGCTGATCTTGCTCGCGGGTACGACGAGCCCGAGGCTCATGACCCCGAGGACGAGGATCGCCAGAATCGAGAGCACCCAGGGCCCGGAACCTATGATTCCTGCATAAAGATAGGCGCGCAGAAGGCCGGTGTACGTTCTGGAGCGGCTCAAGCGGCGCAGTTCAAAGCCGATCCCGGCCATCAGCGGGCGCCCTCCGGGTGAGTGTGGGTGCGAAACAGGCGGTCCAAGGCCCCGATCATTTGGCGCACGTCATAATAGCGCTCGGCGCGCCACACGGCCGTCTGGGCGGCGCGCGCATAGGCTTCAGGATCGTCCAGCAGGGCGGCGCAGGCGCGGGCGATCGCCTCGTGGTCGGCGAGGCCCACGACCGTGCCGGCCGAACCCAACGCCTTGTCGTCGGCGCCGCGACCGTATACGAGTTCCGAGCAAGCCCCGGTATCGGTCGTCACGCAGGGCAGGCCGGCCGCAAATCCTTCCAGTACGGACAATGGTTGCCCTTCGCTGATGGAGGTGAGCACCAGCACGCCGACCTGCGGCAGTATTTCGTCAATTCGCCGAAAGCCGAAGAAGCGTACCGTCTCGCCGAGCCCCAAGGCATGTGTGAGCTCATGGCATTCGCGGCTGTAGGCAGGATCCTCGTCCTCGGGGCCGACGATCCACGCCTGCGCAGCCGGCAGGCGCTGCTGCAATGCATGGGCGGCGCGAATGAAGGTTTTGATGTCCTTCACCGGCACGACGCGGCCCAGCAGGCAAATGACGGGAGGCGGCGGGGTGCCGGCCGGCCGGCGCAGGCGGGCCAGTTGGCCGATGTTCACGCCGTTGGGAACAATGCACGTGCGCGCGGGCTCGGCGCCATCGCGGATCTGTTGCTGGCGCGCCGCTTCGAACAGGCTGATGATGGTGCTCGCGCGGCGGTATGCCTGGTGGCCCAGGATCTCGAAGAAATGAATCCACAGTTCGCGCAGGTGGCTCACTTCGGTGGGATCGCGCTCCAATGGGTTGCGCGAATCGCTGACCCATGCCGCATTCATCAGATCGATGCGCCGCTCCTTGGTGTAGATGCCATGCTCCATCAGCATGAACGGCCGCCCCTGCCGCTGCGCGCCGAGCCCGCCCAGCATGCCGGCGTAACCCGTCGAGGGGCTGAAAAACAGGCGCGAGGGAGGAAGGGTGCGGGCGGCGCGGGCCAGCGTCCAGATCGGACGGTGCATGTTGCGGATCGTCCAGAAATAGTCCACGAAGGACGGGTCGGTGGCATTGGCCCCGTAGGCTTCGGTGATGAAGCGCCAAGCGGGCTCGCCGTACAGGAAGGCCTCCTCGCTCAGCGGCTGGCCCGGCTCGAGCTGATCGCGGAAGTCGAGCGGTTCCGAGCGTCCTGCCCGCAACGATTCGTGCAGGGCAGCGTATCGGGTCGCGGTATCGTCGGGAAGGCGGGGCGGCTTGATCCGCGGTGGGGTGAGCTCGTCGAACAGGTAGAAGGTCTGCAGGCTCACCAGGTTGGAGGGCAGCTGGTATTGCAGGCCGCCATAGTCTTGTTGGCGCGAGCCGACGAACACGGCGCCGAAGCGCCACTGCGGAAGCGCGCCGATCAGCTGGTGGACCCAGGTCGATACCCCGCCTTTGATGTAGGGGTAGGTGCCCTCCAGCAGCAGCGTGACGTCGCATGCTTCGGGCGATGATGGGGTGTCAGGCACGAGGTCTTCTCCTCCAGCGCGACGCCGCGGGACCGATGAGCGGCAGCAGGGCGAACGGCGGATAGCGCGAAATCAGGCTGCGCACGCGGGTATAATCCCGCGCCCGCCAGGCCCGCTCCAGAAGCCAGGGCAGCGCGCGTGCCGGCGCCGTGCCCGCCGCCAGCGCCTGAGCGTGGTAGGCCTCGATGTCGGCCACGTCAGCCGGATGCCGCTCCCGCCGCAAGCGGGCCTGGGCGAGGAGCCAGCGGTTGCGCCAAGGGGCGTGCGCGGGGGGGTCGCCGATCCCGTCCAGGAGTTGCGCCGCCGCCTCGGTATGCAGGTGTCGCAGGCTGCCGCTCGCGATGCCAAGATAGAGAAATTCAAGATGGAGTTCGGCGAGATCGAGGGCCAGACGCCCCGGCACGGCGGTTTGCCCGCGAAGACGTTCCTCGAGCCGGCTCATGGGGGTGACAATGTCCTCCTCGCGTCGCGTCAGCAAGTTGTGTGCAAGCAGGCGGAGGGTCTCGTCGGGATGGCTCAGGGCTTCGGTCAGCAGCTGCGTGGTCGCTTGGTTGCGGCGGGATTCGATGGCCAGCAGCGCGCGTGAACCCTGCTCGCTGCCCGTCGCGCCATTGCGCAGCTGCGCAATGGCGCCGCCTGCCCCGAAGCGGCTGAAGCGGCTGCGGGCTTCGGCCGTGAAGGCGAGTGGCGGGAGAACCTGCGGTGCTCGGCGGGGTGCCTTTTCCAGGGACGGATAGACGAGCGCCATCAGCAGAAGGACGAGCGGACCGAGCAGCGGCAGCAGGCTGCCGAAAGCGGCGAGGGCAGCCACATTGGGCGCCGGATGGCCGTGAAGGCGGCGGGGCAGGGCACGACGCGTGACCGGGGCAAGGAGCGCGCTGAACAGGACGTTGACCAGCAGCAATTGTGCGATCAGGGCTCCCGCCGCGCCGGCCGGGGCCGGACGTAACCAGGGGGATAGCAGGATCGCCAAATGCGCGCTCATGAGGCCTGCCCGATGCCGCACGCCGCGAGCAGGGCGGAGGGTGGCCGGTGATCGACGGCAATCTCGGCGACGGTGAATCCGGCGGCTTCCAGTCCGCCTTCAAGTCCCTTCGCGCGCAGGAGGCCGGCGATGCGTTCCAGGAATCCGCGGGCGGTGGCGGGCCCGGCCAGCGGCAGCAGAATGAGCATGCTCGGATGGCCGGCGCCCGAGGGCAAGCGCCAGTAAAGATCCAGGCCCCGGCGCATCTCATAGATCGCCTCCAGCAGGAAGGTCTGGGCTTGGGGATCGCGCGCGCGCAGGGCGATCAGGGTCGAGCGCACCCCGCTTTTGTCATGGAGGTGCTGCAGCTTGATGAGCTCGTGGGCGAATTCCGCCGGGCAGTCGGGCGCACGCTGCCGCAGGGTCGCGCTCTGCGCCGCAGCCCAGCTCTCGTCGGCAAAGTACTGCAACATGGCGGTGGCGACCGTCAGGTTCTCCTCGGTGAGCGCGAGGAGCGGCAGATCGCGCACGACCAGCATCCCCAGCCGCTCCCGGGCGGCGTCGACCACCGGGAAGACTGCGCGATAATCTCCTGCCGGGTCTTCGAGCTCGTCGACGCTGCGATAGGCGGCTTGGTCGTCCTCCAGCGCAAATGCCAATAAAGGATCCGTGCGCGACAGGGGCATGGATGGCCCGAGCCCCGCGATCGCTTCATCGTTCAGTCGCCCGTTGTGATAAAGATGCAGGGCCGCGGCCTCGAAGCGGCAATAGTGGGCGAGCAGTTGGAGCAGCGCATCGGCGCCTGCCGGTGAAATGCCCTCAGGCGATTCGGCGCCCAGGGGCCGGAGGGCTTCCATGGCGCCGCGCAGCGTTGCAGGCTGCGTGATGAGTGCTTCTTCGAGACGGTCGTGCGACAGGCGCGTGATGAAAAACGTCCGGGTGAGGGATTCGAGCCGCTCCTCCGTATAGTCCGTGCGCGCGAGCGCCGCGCCCAATTGTTGTCTCCAGCGCGAGCTATACTGCCCTGCACCTAACGCCGCGAAGGCGCCGCCGACGAGGTGGATGAGGGGAGGGGCTTCGCCGGCCAGGCCAAGCCGGTGGCTCGCGATGCTGGCCACGGCGAGCGAGAAGCTCGCCGCCGCCGCCGCCGCAAGCCCATGCCGCAGCCCCAGGAAGAGCGGAATCAGCCAAAGCCAGGGGTAGCGCGACACGGTGAACGGGGTGGCGTCGTTGAGCCACGCCGCTAAGGCGACGCCAATGATCGGCAGGAGCAGGACCTCCGTCCAGACCATCAGGTTGGAGTCTTGGCGGGCGGCGGCGTTCATGTCAGGCCCCGTGGCCGCCGGCGGGGAGCAGACGGTTGATCAGATCGTTCAAGACCCCCTGCGAGAGGACCGCGAGCCCCTCGCGGCTCCCGCCGCTGGCGGAGGCCGCACCGCTCCAGACGACGCCCCCGGTCTTGAGATCGACGAGCCTCAGCGTGAACCCGACCGCCGGCTGGCCGTCGAGGCCGATCTTGTACTCCCACTCGTCAACGCTTCCCAGCAAGGCGTAGCGCGCCTGGTGGCGGCTCGCCCAGGCGAGCGCCGCGCGCTCGTTCTGCGTCCCGTTGTCGATGGGCAGGGGGCCGCCCGGGGCACTCGGCGGTACCAGCAGGACGTGCTGCACGCCATGCGCACTGAGCAGCGCGGCAAGCTGGCTCTGCACGCGCCCTGCCGCATAGGGCGTGACGGTGTTGTTGACGGGCGGCGCGACGCTCCAGACGGCCCGCGAGGCGAGTCTCGGCGCGGGGGATGCATCGAGGCGGGTGGAGGCGCACCCGCCGAGGCCCAGCAGGGCCAAGCCCAGGGCGGCGGTCGAGACGACGTGTGAGAGACGGTTCACGGGTTGGCTCCTTCATTGCGTTGGGGAGAAGTAGTGGCGATAACGCAGCATGACGCTTTGGGTTCGCCCCCCTTGGCTGCCCACGTTGTTCTCGAGGGCGAGGCTCAAGGACAGGTGGTCCGGACCAAGGACAGGCATGGCGAGGCCCGCGGTCAAGTCATAGCCGGGGCCGTCGACGCTGTTGGCGCAGAAATCGGCGCTGGCATACGGACGTAGCCGGGCGGTATACAGGGTTTCGTACTGCATGTTGAAGTGGGCGCCGCCGCACGCTTGTGTGAAGCTCGCAGGGACAAAGAAGTCGACGGCCGGGGTCTCGTCCGAGGGCACCAGCGCATCGAGCTGGCTCGGCACGGTGGCGGCTGGGTCGTAGTGCGCGCCGCTGACGGAGGCGTGCAACGTGAAATCAGGGGGCGCGAACCAGAGCTGGTAGTCCGCATCCAGCGCAAAACGGCGGGCGATGCCCAGGCTCCCGCCGCCTTGCGCGCGCAGCTGTCCCATGTTCGCTTGCGCCTGGACCAACGTGCGGGGCGTCAATTGGGCGAAGGCCGCGCCGCTGACGCGGTTTTCCACCGCGCCGACGCTCAGCGCCGCCGTATCGTCGGGTGTCATTCCCGCCGTCGCGCCCAAAGTGGTTTCGAGCCAGTGGCTCCACCGCGCGTGCCAGCCGAACCCGAAGCGGGACCATGACGCGACATTGCTGCCGGCGCCGAGGTCCACCGACAGTTGACCATGCCTGACACCGTGTTGCCAGCCGAGCAGCCAGCGATGGCTCATGGACGGGGGGGTGCCGATCTGCGTGAGGTCCAGCGTGCGCTGATAGGCGGTATCGATTTGGGCCGTGAGCAGATCACGCGGCGAAAGCCAGTGGGCCGCACGCAGCCTGAGGGCTTGGCTCAGCAGACTGCTTTCTTCGGTCACCGCGGGACGGATGCCGACGCTGTCGCTGCCTCGCAGCGCAAGGGCGCGGAATTGCCGCTGGAGGCGCTCGTCACGCGGTTCGCCAGCCAGTCCCTGAAAGGCGAGGCTCTGCGCAAGGGAGGTCCATCCGAGCTTTCGCGCCGCATCGACGCGGTCACGGCGCGGGAGCGCGTCGCGCTGCCGCGTCAGCAGTCGTGACAGCGTGCTTCCATCCTCCCGGGCCAGTGCCATGGACAACTGGGCCCAGGCGGGCGGGGACTGACGCACAAACGCCCGCAACCACCACCAGCGGGCAAGGGGGTAGGCTTGTTGATCCAGTGTCCATGCCAGCACGGCGATCCGGGCTTGCGCCGAGTCGGGGCGTGTTGCGAGCCGCTCGATGCGTGTTCGGGCCGGATCGCCCGGCGCGAGGGTGGAGGCCAGTTGGGCGAGACTGCGCAGGCGCGCGCGGGCGCGGGCGCGTCTCGGGCTTTGCGGCGCCGCCTGGGCCTGGGCGAGCAGGCCGTAGGCCCGTCGCCGCAACGTCCATGCGGCATCGGCATGGTCGGCCTGCTCCAGCGTGTCGGCATAGTTCATGAGCCAAAGCGGGTCGTTCTTGCGGGTCGGCCAGGCGCGCGCCAGCCAGGGCAGCGCGCGTTGCGGCTCATGGAGCTGCGTGTAGGCTGCAGCCAATGCATCTGCGAGCTCGGGGGATGCGCGCGCCTCTCGGGCGAGCGGACCCAACATGGGGCGGATTCCAGCGGCGTCGCCGCTGTCGACGAGGAGCCACAGATAGCCGGCCAGTAAGCCACTGTCACCCGGGTCGAGCGCCAAGGCGCGCTGGTAGGCGGCACGTGCCGCCAAATGGCGGCCTTGGGCGGCGCGCAAGCTTGCGAGGCTCGTCCAATAGGAAGGATAGCCCGCCAGCTTCTCGATCTGCAGCCGGTCAAGGCCGTGGAAGGCACGATGCAGCCACGGTGTCTCGGGCTGCATCCGGGAAGCGATGTCCAGCATGGCGAGGAACAGGGCCGGATCCTGCGTGCGCCTCCAGCCTTGGCGGGCGATTTCGAAGGCGTGCCGGGGATGGCGGTATTGCGCGACATACAGTGCGCGCTGGTATATGGAGGCGTCGGCTGTCCCGCCTGCGATGAGCGCCTGAGCGGCGTTGGCGGCCGCGGGATAGCGACCAAGCGCCCAGGCGAGCCCGCTCAGCGTCTGCCAGTAGGCCGTGTCGGTCGGCCGGGCGCCGGGCTCGGCGGCCAGGAGGGCGTCGAGCGCCGGGTGCAGCCGGCCTTGCGTGTAGTCCAGGGTGGCAATGGCCAACATGACTTGCACGGTGGGGCCAAAGCGATCGCGGTAGCGCGAGAGCGTGGCGCGTTCGTGCGCCGGATCGCCGATCATGCGATAGATGACCACCTCCTCCCACAAGGCGGCAGGATCGCCATCTCGGGCAAATGTCCGTTCCAGCGCGCGGATGGCCTGCTGCGGCTTGTCGTCATCCAGGTAGAGGCTCACCAGCATTCGGGACTGCGCGGGGGTGGCGCGATGCAGGCGAATCATCTCCCGCAGCACCGCGATGCTCTTCGGGGTGTCGCCGAGGCCGATCGCCAGATTGAGGGCGGGCTCGAGATCGGCCTGCTCGTGGCAATGAAGGGCGAGGCGTTCGAGCGCGGCAAGGGCGTCCTTGGGGTGGCTCGTCCAGCCGGCGGCCTGCGCGAGCCTGGTCAGCCATGCGCGAGAATCCGGATACAGCCGGACGGCGTGCTTTGCCAGCAGATAGGCATCGTTGATCTCGCCAGCCCCGGCAAATGCGGTCCAAGCGAGATTCCAGTCCTCGCGTTGCGAGACGCGAGGCGCGGGCGGGGGTCGCTTCGGCGCGGGGGACGCGCCGGGCGCGGCCATCGCACTTAGCGCCATCACGGCCAGCAGGCCCCATAGGGCGTTCGTCTGGCGGGCTGCGGAACGTATGAACCTCATGAGGAGGGCAGTTTGACGAGATGGTGGGCATACTCGGCAGCCATTCTCGCGTTGCCCGCCTGCAGCGCGAGCCGTGTCATCTCGCGCCAGAGGATGCGCGACGGCGGCATGAGCGGCAGATCGGCCTGAGCAAAGGCGAGGGCGGCCGCCGCGTCGCCGGATGCCAGCAGGGCCTTGATGCCGCTATCGAAGGCCGCTTGCCGCAGCGCCGGGTTCCGGGTGCGCCGGATGAGGAGGGTGCACAGGCGAGCCGACGTCTGGTAGTGCCCGAGCGAGGCGACGACGGTGATTGCATGCCGGAGTGTAGACGGCGCCATATGGGGTGCGAGTGCCAAGAGGTCTTTCACATATGCCTTGGAAAGCGCGTCACGGCGAGCGGATAAGGTGCGCGGGCTGCCGAGTTCGGCCTGTTGCAGGCGCAGCCGCATGGCGGCGACCTCGGGCGGCACGGCTGAAGGGGCCTTGTCGCGCCATGGCGAAAGCGCATCGCGTGCCAATGGCCAGTCGCCAGCCGCAAGCGCCTCCTGCGCGAGCAGAAGGCGCGTGTCGGCGGCGCTAGGCTGCTCGATGACCATGAGTCGCAGATAGGCAAGCGTCGCCAAGGTCGGTTGGGGATGGTCGCGCAGGGTCTTCAGGAGGTAAGGCCTGGGATAGAGAAACAAGAGCGCGGCGAGGGTGGCGAGAATCAGGCTGGCGAGCAACCACAGGGGCGCGAAGTGTTCACGCGGCGCCGCCTGGTGCGCGCCGACGCGACGCTCCGCAAGGGTTGCATAGTAAGGGTCGCGATGCTCGAGAGCGGGGGTCAGCAAATCCATGGGTCAGGAGCCACAGCTGACGTCGATGCGCGCGCGGTGCGCCTTGAGCGCAAAATGCACGGCGTCATGCGGCTCGCGGCCGCCGTGACGGATCTGATGGTCGACCTGCGTGCGGCAACGAGCGGCGTTGCCGAGCGTAAAGTCCAAGGGCACCTGCGCGCGCAGGGTGAGGGTCAATTGTCCGGGCGCACGGGTGAGCGCCCGGACCACGCCGTTGGCGCTCCTCAGGTAAGGCTCGTGCGGAGGGGAGTCCTGCAGATAGAGTGCGGCGTTGCCGCCGGGCCCCAGGTGGACATAGCGCTGATTGCCGAAGTCATCGTATCCCGCGATGTTGCGCGAGCGCGAGAGATCCGGATATCCAACGGATAAAGGGATGCGAATCTCCTGATCATGACCATAATGACGGGCCAGTATGTCGCCATCGGCCGATGCCGCCATGCCCGCGGATTCGAAGTCCACGGCAATGCGGCTATAGGTCGACGCGAAGACCGGTGTGCTGGGTTGTTTTTGCGCCCACTGGTAGACCTGCAGGAGGCTTGCCAGACCACACGGGCGCGCGCCGGAATAGAAGTGGTAGTAGATCTCCATGGGCGCCAGGCGGCGGGGACGGTTGGTCATCTGCATGGTCTGGATCGCTTGGGCGTAGCCGCAGTATGGCGGCTGCCAGCCGTGGGTGAATTCGTCCTCGTTGGCGATCGGCGAATAGACCTGAAAGTAGGAACCCTTCCAGGCGCCCAGCGGCACCACGTTGGTGAGCGAAGGGTGGGCGCGGGTGATCGTGCTGTTGTCGCCGTTGATGTTGGTCAAACCGCTCTCGTAGGCGATGCTCAGGACGCGGGCATCGGGATCGGTATCGCCGGACCACTGGATGACCTCGACCTTTTTGCCGGGGGGGGCCAACAGGCGGTTGATAATGTCCGCGGAACCGGCAACTTCCATCTTGGCGCTGAAGCGGTAGCCCGGCACGGGCAGGTTGTAGCCGTATTTGAGGGGTGAGGCCTGGTCGGTCACATAGACCGGGGTGCCGGCTGCTCCGGTGCGCAGATGCAGGCCCGTCGACAGATCCGGATCCTGCTCGAGCGCGCTCCAGTCGAAGGGATGGGAATAGGTGTGGCTACCGATCTCCACCCAGGGGAGGGCGAAGATGGCGCGCGCGATGGGGCGCAGTTGTGCGACCTCGGCCGGCGTATGAAGGCCCCCCTGATCTATGAATTCCGAGGCGATCACGGACGCGGTGACCGGTAGGGGGAAGCGCTGGAGGACTTGATCGAGAATGACCTTGGCCGCGGGTTGTCCATGGAAGGCGCCGATCCAGGAGCCGTTCGAAAAGCCATCGCCATCGATGAGGGCGAACAGCAGGCGGCGCCCGCTCGCGGTGGTATAGTCATACGCGGGGATGGTCGGTAGCCGCAGGGCCGCGCGGAAGAAGCGGAACGGATTGAGGATCCATGCGGCTTGCTGCTGGGCCTTCGGAAGATCCCCTTGCGGCAGGTTTCGCAGCACGTAAGGGGCGAGGCAGTATCCGCCCCAGGGTGTCAGTCCGGCCGCCACTTCGGTGCTGCCTGCGACCGTCAGCGTGAGGAGGGGCGTGCCCCGTTCGAGCTGGATCGGACTGAAATCCGGGGCGCTCGGCACCACGGGATTCTCGAACCCGAGATAGCGAGGGTCTCTGACGGCGATGCGCGCCGCGTTGAGGCCGGGAGGGGGCGCCGTGCCCAGGCTGAGTCCGAGCGGCAGCAAAGTGGTGCTGCTTGCGGGCAACCCGAAGTCGCCCAGGATCGCCACCGGCACGCCGGCTTGCATTTGCCGGCGCAGCCAGCGCCAGGTGGCGGCGGAATGAGGGAAACGGCTTCCATCGAACCACGTCACGATGCCGGCGACTTGGCCGGTAAGCGGGCCTGAAGGCAGGCGCTCGCGGCTCACGTCGACGGTGCGTGTCGCGTAGCCGAGATGGTTGAGCGGCATGGCCGCATACCAGTTGAGATTGTTGTTCATGGCATCGCCGGCGCCGGCATACAGCATGAGCACCTTGCGCGGCAGCGCGGTGATGGTGCTTACCCCGACGGTCTCGAGCTGGGCATCGGCGACGTAGGGAACGATGCCGTGGCGCGCGATGCGTTGGGCGAGTCGCTGGGCTTTGGCAACGTCGCCGGGCGGCAGGTAGTCAATGGCGATGGCCGTCAGTCCGCGTCGGCGAACGCGGTCGAGCCGGGCGAGAAGCGCGCGTGTATCGGACGGGGCGAGCGCGATGTATTGCTGCGTGGCTTGGTCCCACCCGCGATACAGGGACTCCGCGGCGACGCCGACGATCCCTTGGCCTTTGAGGGCATCGAGCAGCGTGAACCCGCGGTTCAGGAGAATCCGGCCGCCCGGATCGGCCTGATGGACGCTCCTGATCAGTGAGATTAATCCGTTGCGGTAGGCTTGGCGTTGTGCCTGTGTCTTGAGGACCAAGCGGTAGCTGTCGAGCGTATCGAAGAAGAAGTCGCGGTAGCCGCGCGCCAGCAAGGGTGCGATGACATGCCGGGCATAGACGGTGCGGCAGACGGCCATGCGCTGGTCGACGATCCAGCTCTTCCAGGGACCGTTTTCGCCGAGGCGGCACGGGGCGGGCAATGCAGCCGCCGTGTGCCCATCGGTTTCCGCCTCGCCCAGAGAAACGTAGGCAAACACGCGGGTGTGCGGGCTGGCTAGCGCGGCGGGATCCTTAAGGGCGTCCGGCTGGACCACGACCCAGTCGAAGTCGGCGAGGACGTCGATCGGGGGATGCCCGCCGTAGAAGAAGGCGATCGACGGCGCCGGTCCCGCGTGCGCGCGGCCCGTCAGCGCCAGGGCGCAAAGCCCGACCATGGCCACCAGGCAACCGGCCCGGAACAGACGAAAAGGGCGGCGGCGGGCGCGGGCCGCACGCCAGTTGCGAACCCCTATCCACAATTGCAATGGATCGCATGTGGCGCACGCGCCACCCTGCGGCGCTGGGCCGCTATCTGTCACCAATCCTGCGTGCACGTCCCACCCTTAAAGTCGCCTCTTCTCTACCGGCTCTTGTTGGTTATTCGATGGCTTGACCTTCTCGCGGCATTGCCAATCAGGCGGTTCGACGCCCTGCGAGACCGTCGCCGGTCAGGACTGCCACGCGAACCGACTGCGCCGCGCGACAAAACCGATTATTGTTGGCCGTTATTGCGTTTCTTGTGCTTCCTTCGCCGCGGCGGGCAATTTTCTTGCCTTTTCCGCCGCCGCCAGCACATGGTACGCCAAATGAAACGTCGCTTACAATAGGCAGAAAGTGGCGCCGAACAACGCTCTTCCTTGTGATGATGTGTCATTCAGCGCAGAAAAGCCGTGGTCTTCGTCGCGGACTATGTTAACAGCATAAGAAGGTGTATTCCTCAAGAAGCCCATTGTCATCGACCGGGCAGGGCTTGGCCATGATCCGGCCTTCGGGGGCGGGCCTCGGCGGGCGCGATGGGAGAGGGGCGCTTCCTGGCGCGGTCGGGCCGCCGCCGATCCGCATCGCCGGGCCGATAGCCGTCGCTGAGCGTCTTGAGAAATGCGATCACATCGCGGATCTCGGATTGGGTCAGCGCGGGCGGATCGCCCGGATGCCGGTTGAACGGCGCATCGCTCGTATCGACATTGACGCGGTAGCGGGCCGGCATGTCGTCATACTTGATGATCCTGCCCGCCGCGTCCTTCGGATAGAACCGTGACGGGTGCAGGTCCCGGTTGACATACCATTCCAGCACTTGGCTGAGCGAGTGGAACACGCCGTTATGGAAGAATACATGCCGGGTCGCCACATTGCGCAGGCTGGGGGTGAGGAACATGCCGCAATAGGCGGGCTGTTTGCGCATGTCGGTGCGAAACGGACCGCACAGGCCCAGATCGTAGTAGTGGGGATTGCGGTTCGCAGGGATGTCCGGATTCCGGGGGACGCCCAACGCCTCGTACTGGAAATCGGTGAACAGGGGCGGCAGTCCGTCCGGTGTGGGCCGATCGAGATGGCAGGCGGCGCAATTGCCCTTGCTTGGGTCATTGAACGCCAGATAGCCCCGCACCTCGGCGCGGTCAAAGCGGGCCTTCCCCGCCAACCATGCGTCGAACTTGCTGGTGAAGGGATGGAACGCCGGAGACTCGATCTGGTAGCGCGCCAGCGCAAACGTCGCCTCGGCGACGACCTGCCGCGGATCGCTGAAGATGCCGGCCCCGAACAGGCGACGGAAATCGCCGGCATAGCCGGAATGCGCCAGCACCATGGCCACCCGCGCCGGCGTGCCGGCGTCCATCTCGGCGGGATTGAACAGCGGCCCGCTGGCTTGTTGCTGCAAGGTATCGGCGCGTCCGTCCCAGAACAGACCGCCTTCGGGTACCCAGTTGGCGGAGGCGGCCTGGGGCGAGCGCGCCGTTTTCTGCACCCGGACATGGCCGCCGGCTTGCTGCGCCTGCTGGCGCAGCGTCGGGCCGTGATCATGCTCGCCGGCAGCGAAGTCGGGGCCGATGCTGAAGATCGGCTGGCGATAGAGATAGCGCAGCGAAGGGACGGCGCGGAAGCCGGGGGTCTGAAGACGCGCCCCCCCATGCGCGACCGCAGCCGCATCCGGTGGCCCATAGGCGTGAGCCGGACTGTGGCAGGTGGCGCAGGACATTCGTCCCGAGGCGGATAGGCGGGGATCATAGAACAGCGTCCGTCCCAGTTGGGCCATGGCGGTCAGTTTCCGCACGGGCGGGCGGACCAGTCGGACGGGATGCGGGTTCAGGCCTTGCGCCAGCCAGAAGGCCTCCAGCGGCCGCCGACACCACAGGGACAAGGGGACCGGCGCCAGAGCCAGGGCGCCGCCCATCAGCAGGAGCGCTGTCCCCGCGCCCCATGCGGCGGCGCGTAGCCCTGAAGGGCGGCGGACCGTACCGGAAGCCGGCGGGCGAGATATCATGCGCGCCGCGCCTACCAGCCCCCGAGCCTTGCGAGCTCTCTTGCCGGCCTGCGCAGCGAGGCGCCTCGGGCCATCGGGCGGACCGGGGTTCCGGTGCGCGGGTCGAGGAACAGCGGCGGGTTGCGGGGGCCCTGGCTGAAGTCGAACATCGCCATGAGGCTGCCTGCGGCGGCGTCAAACGAGCCGCCGCCGAGGCGCTCGCCTCCCAGCCAGTTGTCCTCGATGAAACGCACGATCGAGGCCTGTGAGATCCGCGTGTGGCTGACAGCGTTGCGCTTGGCATACGGGGAGATCACCAGGAAGGGCAGCCGCGTGCCGGGACCGCAACGACCGTTGACCGGCAGGCCCTTCAGGCCATCGAGCGGCGCGCCCTTGCCGCAAATGCCGGCGCCGTTCAGGTGGTCCGCGTGTGGGTCGAATGAGGGATTGGTCGGTGTCGCAAAGGCGTGGTCGTACCAGCCGTCGGAATCGTCCCAGGTCACGATGACCGCAGTGTCGCGCCACTGTGGCTGCCGTTCGAGGAAGTTGACGACCTTCGTCACGAAGACCTGTTCGTCGAGCGGATCCGAATAACCGGCATGGCCGTCCTCGAAGGCAGGCGCCTTCAGGTAGGACACGGCAGGGAAGTTCTCCGCCTTGACCGCGGCAAAGAAGTCCTTGAGGCCATACTCGTGATTCGCGGGATCCCTGGTCTTTCCGTCGGCTTCAAAGGTGTGTCCCACCGCGCCGATCGAGCTCGGCCGGGCATGGCGCGGGTTCGCGGTGGAGGCGTAGTACTGGAACCAGTTGTGGTGTGGAATGTAGTCTGTCACCGTCGCGCTTACGGTCGCCGAGTAGGTGCTTCGCCCACAGCCTGTCGTGCCGTTGGCATTGGTCCGGGCCAGGTCGAACCCGCCCATGAAGCCGCCCCAGGAGATACTGCGCGCATTGAGCAGGTCGCCGATGTTCTTGCCGGTCATCCTGACCTGATCGGTGCCGCTCGAGCACACGTCATAAGCCGGGTCGACATCGCTGATCAGCGTATAGCCGCCCTGGCCATCCGGAATGTAGTATGCGTGCCTGGACGAGGCGATCAAGTCCACGCCGTTGGTTTGGCCGGACACCGCTTCCAGTGCTCCAGGGGTCGACGGTCCGTAGGTGTCGGTGTAGGCATTGTCGCTCATGGCGAAATGCTGGGCATAGTTCCATATCGCGGTCACGGTATTGCCATCGAAATAGCCCATGACTTGCCCCTTGGTGCCGAACGCCCCGACACCGCCGGGCGACCCTTTGCCGGTATATTTCGGGAACAGGTCGGCGGCGCCGTGATCGTAGGCCAACTGCTCGGCCGTGTAGCCATGATTCTGGTCGGCCGTATCGGCTTGGGTGCGGTCGAGACGGAACGGGTTGGCGGCGTCGGATCCGTTGAGCGGGTTGGTATCGTTGGGATTGTTGGTCAGGAGGTGGGCGCTCGCCACGTTGTCGACCGCAGGCGTACCCGGCAAGGCGTGAAATGCAGGCTCGCCCGGCGGATTGGCCGCATCGGGATAAGTGGCGAAGTAGTGATCGAAGGAGACGTTCTCCTGATAGATGATCACCACGTGCTTGATCGGTGTTGCGGTCTTGTATGCGTCGGCCCGCTGGGCGCGATCGGGGGCCTCGCGGACAGGGTGGGCGAGCGCCTGCGCGCCGGAGAATGCGGCAAGTAAGGCCGCGCCGATGACGATCGGCACTCCGCTTGGAATCGTTGCCATGGAGGGCTCCTCGATGCTTGTGAGTGGGAAATGAAGGCGCATCTTGTGCAATCGGGCCATATCTCTGACTGCGCGCACGCGACTATGTCATACGGAAATGACGATACGATTGCCGGCGGCGCACGCCGGGTGCACTCGCCCGCGACCCGGCGGCCGCAGCACTTGTTCTGGCAAGAATTTTGTATAATTGGGGCACGGCGTCGGGGCTTGCCTCCCGAATGCCGCCTCTAGGGAGCCACAAGATGCCGTCCACTGTAACAAAAGCGACGCTGAAAGCGGTAGCGCATGCACCGCGGGTCCGCTACGCGGTGATCCTGGCGGGCGGGTCCGGGACTCGTCTGTGGCCCTTGTCCCGGTCCTCGATGCCCAAGCAGCTTCTGGCGCTCAACGGGCGCGAATCGCTCCTCCAGGAGACCGTCCGCCGCGTCCTGCCCCGGGTGGACCCGCATCACGTCCTGACCGTCACCCATGTGGACCACCGCTTCGAGGTCATGGGGCAGCTCCATGCCATCGCCCCCGAATTGGCGGATGGCGTGCTGGCCGAGCCCGTCGCGCGCAACACGCTGCCGGCGATTGCCTGGGCGGTGGCGCGCATTGCGGCGAAAGACCCCACGGCGCTGGTGGCGGTCTTCTCGTCGGACCACGCAGTCGCTGACCAAAGGGCCTTCGAGCAGGCATGGGCGCGCGCAGAGGAGGGGGCGCGTGAGGGATTCATCACGCTCTTTGGCATGCAGCCTACGGCGCCTGCCACCGGGTACGGCTATATCCAGGCGGGAGACGGCGTGACGCGGGCGGGCGAGCAAGGGGTCCGGCGGGTCCGGCGCTTTGTCGAGAAGCCCGATGCGGCGGCGGCGCAGGCCTATCTCGCGGCCGGGGATTATTACTGGAACGCCGGGATGTTCGTCTTCTCGGCGCAGACGTTCGGCGAAGCGCTCAAAGAGGCGCAGCCGGCGATTCATGCGGCGGCCGAGGGGCTGGCCGCCGGCGCGAAGCCCTTGGCGCCACTGGCGCTATATGAGCCATTGCCCGACCTGTCGATCGACTATGGCCTTCTGGAATTGGCGCATAACGTGGCTGTCGTGCCGGCGGAGATGGGGTGGAACGATCTGGGCAGCTGGGAGGCGATCTACCAGCAAAAGGCCAAGGACGAGAACGGCAATATGGTGCAAGGCGAGGTACTGGCGGTGGACAGCCGCTATAACCTGCTTTGGAGCGAGCAGGGGCTCATCGCGACCTTGGGGCTCAGCAACCTGGCGGTGGTCCAGACGCGCGATGCCACGCTCGTTTGTCCCCGCGACCAGGTGCACGATCTGAAGCGCCTCGTGGCCGCCGTCAAGGCGAACCACCGCCATCTGACCGAAGTGCATCTGACCGTGGCGCGGCCTTGGGGGAGCTATACGATCCTGGAAGACGGGCCGAGCTACAAGATCAAGCGCATCGTGGTCAAGCCGGGGGCCAAGCTGTCCATGCAGATGCATTACCACCGGTCCGAGCATTGGGTGGTCATCGCCGGCACCGCGCGCATCGTAAACGGGGAGCGGGAGATCTACCTGGAGGAGAATCAGTCGACCTACATCGCCAAGACCCACCGGCACCGCCTCGAGAACCCTGGCAGAATCCCGCTGCAGATCATCGAGATTCAGACCGGCTCCTACCTGGAGGAGGACGACATCGTCCGCTTCGATGATGCCTATGGCCGCTGCGACGCCTAGGGTGGAACTGCCGTGAGTGTGCCTCCTTCGCTTGCCGTTCTTCCTGAGTGGCTGCAGCCCCTGTTCTCGGTGGCAGCCGCCGTAGTGACGGCGCAGGGCGTCGTGGTCGAGGCCAACCAGGGTTTCCTCGCGCTGGCGCCGGATGCGCTGCACGCGGACATGGAATCGTTGCTCGATCCGCCGCTCAGCGACATCGCCCGGCGTGCGCCGGCGGGCTCGGGCATGGTCTATGAAGGCCTGCTGGCCATCGGCCAGGCGGGAAGCCGTCGGCGCATTCTGTCCGCCACCGTGTATCGCCTCGGCGAGCAGCTGTTGCTCGTGGGCGAGCTCGATGCCTCGGCGTTCGAGGCATTGAGCCAGCAGGTCGACGGGTTGACCCACGAGCTGGCCGAGGCCAAGGCGGCACTCGAGCGGCGCAACCGCGCGCTCACGCGGCTCATGAGCGACCTCAAGAGCCAGCGGGAGGTCGACACCGTGACCGGGTTGCCCCTGCGTTCCCAGCTCGATGCGCAGATGGAGCGCGAGATCTCGCGATGGGACCGCTACCGGCGGCCGCTGGCGCTGGTCACCCTCGACATCGACGATTTCGCACAGATCAATGGGGATTATGGGCGGGAAGTCGGGGACGAGGTGCTCGCGCACATCGCCACGATTCTCCGGCAGACGGTGCGTGCGGTGGACCTCGTCGTGCGTTACGGCGGGCAGGAATTCGCCGTCTTGCTGCCCGAGACCAACGAGATGGGGGCGCTCATCGTGGCCGAGCGCCTGCGGATGGAGCTGGAGACCCAGATCATCTTGCCGCTGGTGGCCCCCGTGACGGCGAGCTTTGGCGTGGCCTCGCTGCTGCCCGAGGAGCGGCGCGACGCCTTTGCACGGCGTTGCGAGCAGGCGTTGCAGCACTCGAAACGCCATGGAAAGAATCGCGTCACGATGGCGGGCGTCATCGACGAGTGCAACTATCTTTATGGCGGCAAGGCGCCGACGGAAGGTGAGGGCGATGCTTAGGACGATCGAGGCGTTTGTCGGAAATACGCCGCTCGTGCAATTGCAGCGGCTGCCGGGCGCGACGCGCAATCGCGTGCTGGTCAAGCTGGAGGGCAACAACCCGGCGGGCTCCGTGAAGGATCGCCCGGCCCTCGCCATGGTCAAGGGGGCGGAGGCGCGCGGCGAGATCGCTCCGGGCGACACCCTGATCGAAGCGACGAGCGGCAACACCGGGATCGCCCTTGCCATGGCGGCGGCTATTCGCGGGTACAAGATGATCCTCGTCATGCCCGAGCACATGAGCGAGGAGCGCCGGCGCATCATGCGCGCGTATGGCGCGCAGATCATCCTGACCTCCCGCGCCGGCAGCATGGAGGAGGCCATCGATGTGGCCAAGGGGCTCGAGGGCGAGGGGCGGGGCCACATCCTGGATCAGTTCTCGAACCCCGACAATCCGCGCGCGCATTACCAGGGAACAGGACCGGAAATCTGGCGCGATACGGGCGGGCGCATCACCCATTTCGTGAGCAGCATGGGCACGACCGGAACCATCATGGGCTGCGGCCGCTATCTCAAGGAGCAGGACCCGGCGGTGCGCATCGTCGGCGTCCAGCCTGCGGAGGGCGCGTCCATTCCCGGTATCCGGAAGTGGCCCGAGGCCTACCTGCCCAAGATCTACGACGCGAAATGGGTGGACGAGGTGAGGCTCGTGTCGCAGGGGGAGGCCGAGGCGACGGCGCGCGCCCTGGCGGCCGAGGAGGGCATCTTCGCGGGCATCTCCTCGGGCGGTGCGCTGGCCGCTGCGCTCAAGCTGTCCGCCGAAGTCGACGACGCCGTCATTGTCTCCATCGTCTGCGACCGCGGAGACCGCTATTTGTCCACTGGGGTGTTTCCCGCCTGAACCGGCGGAGGGTCGCCGCGCCGCGGGTCCCACAGGACTTCCGCGCTGCCCCCTTCGCGGTTGAGGAAGCGGGCCATCACAAAAAGCAGGTCCGACAGGCGGTTGATGTAGCGACGGGCGGTGCCGGATATGGGTTCGATGTCCCCGAGGCCGACCAGTCGCCGTTCTGCGCGGCGGCACACGGCGCGCGCCACATGGGCGAGGGAGGCCGTGCGCGAGCCGCCGGGAAGCACGAATTCCTTGAGCGGCGGCAGGGACGCGTTGAGTGCATCCAGCACCGTCTCCAGATACGCGACCCGCGCCCCGGACAAGGCGGTCGTCCCAGGGCTGCTCAGCTCCTTGCCCAAGTCGAACAGGTCATGCTGGATTTCGGTGAGGCAGCGGGCAACGGCCGCCGGCACGTTTTCTGCGGCCACCAGCCCGATCTGGCTGTTGAGCTCGTCGATCTCCCCCAGGCACTCGACCCGCAGGCTGTCCTTGCGGACGCGGGCGCCGTCGGAAAGTCCGGTGGTGCCGTCATCCCCGGTGCGCGTGTAGATTTTCGAGAGGCGATAGCCCATCGCGTCTTCCTCAGGTGGTGCTGCCAAGCGCTGCCTGGTCCCGGCCTGGGGCGATCGCGGCCAAGATGCCGCGCATGAGATCCGCAGGCGTCGGGGGGCAGCCAGGCACCAAGACATCGACCGGGATCACGTCGCCGACCCCGCCCCGGCAGGCGTAACCGGTGCCGAAGACGCCGCCATCCGCGGCGCAGCGGCCGGCCGCCACGACGAATTTCGGCTCGGGCATCGCCTCATAGGTCCGCCTGAGCGCCGTCTCCATATGGCGCGAGACGGGTCCCGTGACCAGCAGTATATCGGCATGGCGGGGGCTTGCGACGAAATGAATGCCCAACCCTTCCAAATTGTAGTATGGGTTGTTGAGCGCGTTGATCTCGAGCTCGCAGGCATTGCAGGACCCGGCATCCACATGACGGATTGCGGCCGCCCGTCCGAAACGCCTGAGCACCGCCGCCTCGAATTGCGCGGTCCTCACGCGCATCGTTTCCTCGGGAGCCGGATAGGCGTCGGTCTTGATGCCGGTGCGCAGGATCTGGCGCAGCAGGTGGAGCATGTCTCGTCGTCCTCAAGAGGCGGGAAATCTGAACCTCCCCATGGCTAAAGCCAGGGGCTTGCGCTCATACTTGGTCAAAGATCGTGCCCGCTGTAGCTCAGGTTGAAGGATTTGTTGATGAGCGGAAAGTCCGGCACGATGTTGCCCATGATCGCATGTTCGAGCGCGGGCCAGTTCTGCCAGGACGGGTCATGGGCGTGGAGCCGCTCGATGCGCCCGTCGTCGAGCGTCAAGGCGACCAGGACTTCTCCGCGCCAACCTTCGACCCAGCCGACCCCGATTCGCCGCCCAGGCGGAATGGGGCAAGGCACGGCCACCGGGCCGGGGGGCATGCGGTGCAGAATCAGGCGGCACAGCCGGATGGATTCGAGCAGCTCTTCCATGCGCACCGTCACCCGTGCGGCGACGTCGCCCGCCCGGTGGGTGGCCATGCGTGTATCGAGCTGGTCGTAGGGGGCATGGGGGAATTGGACGCGCAGATCCCAGGCCTGCCCGCTCGCCCGTCCCGCGAGGCCGCACAGGCCCAGCTGGGCGGCCAGTGCGGGGGTCACCCGCCCGGTCGTCAGGAGGCGGTCCTGGAGGCCGGCGTGCTCGTCATAGATGTGCTTGAGTCGGCGGACCTCGTCTTCCAATGCATTGAGTTCCTGGAGGAGGCGACTTGCCCCGGCGCCGTCGAGCCTGACCACGCTTCCCCCCGGGCGGATCGCGTCCATGCCATAGCGGTGGCCGAAGAGCGCCTGATTGGCGCGTAGCGCGTCTTCCTTGAGGCGCGAGAACTGGGCCAGTCCGAAGGCGAGGCCCGCATCGTTTCCCAGCGCCCCGAGATCGCCCAGATGATTGACCATGCGCTCGCGTTCGAGCAGCAGCGCCCGCAGCCATACGCCGCGCGCGGGCAGGGCGATGCCGGCGGCGCTTTCGACGGCCATGGCGTAGGCCCACGCATAGGCGGCCGTGGAGTCGCCGCTGATTCGCCCGGCCAAAGGGGCCGCTTCCTCGACGCCCATCCCCTCGAAGCGCTTTTCGATGCCTTTGTGCGTGTAGCCCAAGCGCTCCTCGAGCCGAAGCACCTTCTCGCCCACGACGGAGAAGCGGAAATGGCCGGGCTCGATCGTGCCCGCATGGACCGGGCCGACCGCAATCTCATGGACGCCCTCGCCGCTCACCGGCACGAACGGGTACGCATCGTCCGGGCCGCCAAGAGCGGTGGCGGCATCGAAATCCTTGCGCAAGGGAAACTGGTGCTCTCCCCAGGCGTTGTGGCGCAGCCACGGCCGGGTATCGGGCGCATCGCGCGCCTGAAGCCCGAGCAGATCATGGACCGCGCGCTGCATGCGCCCGGCGGCCGGAAAGATCGCGTGCAGGCTGGGATAGTCCGTCGCCGCATCGTTCAGTGGCAGCGTGAGCCACGTCAGGCCCTGTTGCTCGGCCAGGCACGCATGAAGCGCATAGTTCCCGGAGTGTGTGCGCTCGTCGGCGCCCCATAGCGCGACCAGTCGGCCGCCGCCCTCGCGTACGGCGGCGCAGTAGGCCACCCAGCGGTCCGCATCGACGCGGCCCTGGCGCACCGGCACGGCGCTGGTTAGTTCTTCAAAGGCGATGGGCGGGTGAGAATTCTTCATGGTGGGTTAGCCGATCAGTGCCGCTGCACTATGGTACCAGCTGACGAGATACGGCGGGATGAGCAGGCCGAGCGTCAGGACGGCCGCCAGATGCACGAAAACCGGGACCAGTGCGGGCCGGTGGGGCAGCGGCTGCACGGTGGTCTCGCCGAACACCATCGGCTGGACCTTGCCGAAAATCCCGGCAAACGCGACGGCCAGCGACAAGAGCAGGAACGGCGTCGCCCAAGGCTGATGATGCATGGCAGTGGTCAGGATCAGAAACTCGCTGGTGAAGACGCCGAATGGCGGCATACCGAGAATGGCCAATGTCCCCAGCATGAGGCCCCAGCCGATCGCGGGGCTTTGCCGGATGAGTCCGCGGATGCGGTCCATGGATTGCGTCCCGGCCTTTTGGGCGGCATGTCCCACGGTGAAGAAGATGGCCGACTTGGTGAGCGAATGGACGGTCATGTGCAGGAGGGCCGCGAAGGTGCCCACCGGCCCGCCCATGCCGAACGCAAAGGTGGTAAGGCCCATGTGCTCGATGGAAGAGTAGGCGAATAACCGTTTGATGTCTTTCTGGCGCGCAAGGAAGAACGTGGCCACGACGACGGACAGGAGCCCGAATGCCATCATGAGATCGCCCGCCAAGTGTGACTGCAACGCGCCGTCGACCAGAATCTTGCAGCGGATGACCGCGTACAGGGCCACATTGAGCAGCAGCCCCGAAAGCACCGCAGACACCGGCGTGGGGCCCTCCGCATGGGCATCCGGGAGCCAGCTGTGCAAGGGCACGAGACCGACCTTGGTGCCATAGCCCACCAGCAGGAAGACGAAGGCGAGCGAGAGTACCGTCGGCTCAAGCTGGGTTCGAACCGCGTCGAGGTGGGTCCACAGCAGGGCCTGCCCTCCCGCACCCAGCAGCTTTTCCGCGGCGAAATAGAGCAAGATGGTGCCGAACAGCGCCTGGGCGATGCCCACCCCGCACAAGATGAAATACTTCCAGGCGGCCTCCAGGCTGGACGGGGTGCGGTAGAGGCTCACCAGCAGGACGGTCGTGAGCGTGGCCGCCTCCATCGCGACCCACAGGATCCCCATGTTGTTGGTCAGGAGCGCGAGCAGCATAGTGAAGATGAAGAGCTGGAACATGCTGTGGTAGAGGCGCAGCATGTTGGGCGTCAGCTTGCCGTGCTCCTGCTCGATGCGCATGTAGGGACGGGAGAAGAGCGACGTCGTAAAGCCGACGAAGGCGGTCAGCGCCACCAGAAACACATTGAAGGAATCGACGAAGAATTGCTGCCCGAAGCGAAGCATGGGGCCATGCTCGATGATGCGTACGGTGAGCGCGGCGGCGGCCAGCAGAGTGAAGCAACTGACCCACGCGTTGAGTTCCGCCGCCCACCGTCGGGCGCCCCAGAAGGCCAGCAGCAGTCCGCCCAGGAGGGGGGCGCCGAGTACCCATGCAATTTCCACTCAATCTTCCCTCAACCGTTCCAGATGTCGGAGTTCGAGGCTGTCGAACGCTTCGCGGATCTGGAAGAAAAAGATGCCGAGGATCACGGTGCCCACCAGGACGTCCAGCGCGATGCCGAGTTCGACCACCATGGGCATGCCGTAGGTGGCGCTGGTCGCCGCGAAAAACAGGCCGTTTTCCATGGACAGGAATCCGATGACCTGGGGCACCGCCTTGCGCCGCGTGATCATCATCAGGAAGGACAGCAGCACGCTCGCCGTGGCGATGCCCAGCGTGGCGCGCGTGAAGGTTCCCGCCATCTGCGAGATGGGCAGGGCGACGTTGAAGGCCATGATGACCAGCGCGATTCCCAGGAGCATCGTGGTCGGGATGTTGAGGAGCGTTTCGACATCCCATTTGATGTTCAGGCGGCGGATCAGCCGGTGCAGGATCCAGGGCAGCAACAGCACCTTGAGGAACAGGGTGAGGGCGGCGGAATAGTAGAGGTGCTCCTGGTGGGTGGAATAGGCCACGGTGGCCGTGCTGAGCGCGAGCACGAGTCCTTGCAGCGCATACAGGTTGATGAGGGAGAGCACCCGGCGCTGGGACAACATGGCGAAGGCGATGAGCAGCAGGAGCGCCGCGAACAGATTGATCAGCTGTGAGGACAGGGGGACGGCCATGGGCTTATGCGCCGATCAGGAAGTAGTTGAGCATGCCCAGCACGCCCAAAAGAAAGGCGGTGCCGAGGAATTCCGGCGCCCGGAAGATGCGAACTTTCGCCGACAAGGTCTCCAGTCCGGCAAGGGCTGCCCCCAGGAAGCACAGCTTAACCGCGAGCAGCGCGAGGGACAGCGGCAGCGCGCCCCAATCCCCCGCTTCGGCGATGCCCCAGGGCAGAAACAAGGCGATGCCGATGGTGGTATAGGTGAGGAGCTTGAGCGCGCTCGCCCATTCAATCAGGGCGAGATGGCGGGCGGAATACTCCAGAATCATGGCCTCGTGGATCATCGTCAGTTCGAGGTGGGTGGCCGGATTGTCGACCGGGATCCGGGCGTTTTCCGCCAGCAGGACCATGGCGAAGGCGACGCCGGAGAAGGCCATGCCCGGATAGAGGGCGAATTGCCGGTGCGCGAGCACGCCCACGATGGTGGTGAGCGAGGTCGAATGGCTGATGAGCGAGGCGTTGAAGAACACCATCAGCAGCGCCGGCTCGGCGAGGAAGGCGACCAGCATCTCGCGGCGTGCCCCCAGGCTGCCGAAAGCGGTGCCCACGTCCATGGCGGCGAGGGACAGGAACACGCGGGCGAGGGCGAAGACGCCGACTAGCGCGATGACATCCGCGGCGGGGGCAAACGGCAGGTCGGTGGCCAGGATGGGGACGATGGCGGCGGCAAGCCACATGCAGCCGAACAGGATATAAGGGGTGGCGCGAAAAAGGGGCGAAGCATTGTGGGCGAGGACGGCGTCCTTGGCGAAGAGCTTCCCCATGGTGCGATAGGGTTGCAGCACGCCGGGACCCTTCCTGTTCTGAAGCCACGCGCGCCACTGGTTGACCCAGCCAAGCCACAGCGGTGCGAGGAGCACGACGCCGATGGATTGGGCCAATTGAAACAGTATCCCGGTGGTGTGGGTCATCGGACGAAGAACAGGAGAAGGAGGAGGGTGCCGAAACTGTATAGCAGATACAGGTGAATGCGTCCGTGCTGAATGAGCCCGATGAGCCCCGATATGCGCTCTGCAAGCCTCGCGGTGGGGGCATAGAGGGCATGCCAGAAACGATCGGCGACCGAGACGGCGTAATGCGGGTGTTCATCAAAGGCCGAAGGCAGCTGCCGGGTCATCTTGAAGGCGGGCTCAAAAATCTGCCGAATCGGCTGGCCGAACCCCTCGGCGGTGTCCTGCATGCGGGCGGTTTGGGCCGGGAAACCGCAGTCCCAGGGGGCGCCCCGCCGCAGGCGGCCATGGTAGAACCGCCGCACGGCGAGAAACGTGAGCACCACCACGAGCAGGACCACCCCCAGGAAGAATACCGGGCTGTAGCTCGCGCGCGCGGGCGAGACCGGTGTGAGGAAGAACCAGCCATGGGCGCTGGCGCTGGCGGCCAAGCCCTGGCCGACCAGCGATTGGGTGACGTTGTCGAGCGCGATGATCACGAAGACCGGGAACAGCCCGAGGAGGATGCACCCCAAGGCGAGCCACGCAAGCCCTGCGCGCTCCCACCCGCCCGCGTCGTGCGCCTGCCCCAGACGGGGCTCGCGGGGCTGCCCGAGGAAGACGACGCCGTAGAACTTCACCAGCACGTAAGCGGCGGTCGCGCTCGCGAGGACCAGCGCCCCGGCGGCGATCGGAACCATCATGTTGAGGTAGGCGTGCGGCACGCTGGGCGTCAACAGGAAGGCCTGCAGCATGAGCCACTCCGAGACGAACCCATTGAGCGGGGGCAGGCCGGCCATGGCGAGCACGCCCACCAGGGAGAGCAGCGCGACCCACGGCATGCGGTGGATGAGGCCGCCCAGGCGCCCGAGATTGCGCTCGCCCGTCGCGTGCAGCACGGACCCCGTGCCGAGGAACAGAAGTCCCTTGAAGAACGCATGGTTGAGCGCATGATACAGCGTTGCCGCCAGCGCGAGGGCGGCGAGAAGCCCCATGTCATAGGCGTGGAACAGGATCGTCAGGCCGATGCCGACGAGGATGATGCCGATGTTCTCGATCGACGAATAGGCCAGCAGTCGCTTCATGTCGGTTTGCACCGCGGCGAATAGGACGCCGAACAGCGCGCTCAGAAGCCCCAGCCCCAGGGTCAAGGCCCCCCACCACCAGACCTGGACGTGGAGCAGGTCGAAGGTGACCCGCAAGAGGCCATAAATGGCGGTCTTGAGCATGACCCCGCTCATCAGCGCGGACACGGGCGACGGGGCGGCCGGATGCGCTTCCGGCAGCCAGACGTGGAGCGGCAGCATGCCCGCCTTGGCGCCGAAACCGAATAGGGCGAGCAGGAAGGCCACCGTGGCCCAGAACGGCGTTTGCGTCGCCGCCCGCATCGAATCGAACGTGTAGTCGCCGTGGGCGCCATGAAGCACACCGAAGCACAGCAGGATGCCCAGCGCCCCGATGTGGGCGATGAGCAGGTAGAGATAACCGGCGGCGCGGATCTCGCCGATCTCGTGGTCGGTGGTGACCAGGAAATAGGACGACAAGGCCATGAGTTCCCAGGCCACCATGAAGAGATAGGCGTCGTCTGCAACGAAGATGAGCGCCATGCTGGCCAGGAACAGATGGTATTCGAGGCTCAGGATGCCGAGCTGGCGCGGCGTCCGTTGCTGGAAATAGCCGGCCGAATAGAGGGAAATTCCGAACGAGGTGCCGCCCTCGAGCACCAGGAAGAAGGCGGAGAGGGGGTCGAGCCGCAGGTGGAACGGCAAGCCGGGCAGCCCGAGCGGCAAGATGGCGGTCTCCGGCGGCTGCGCCAATGCGAAGAGGCCGGCGGCGAGCAGCGCGCCGGACGCCAACGCGCTGGCGGGCATCACCCAGCGGGTGACCGGCGTGGCGCTGCGCTGCGAAAACAGGCTCAGGAGGCCGAGCGCCAGCCAGCACGCGATGATGATCAGGACGATATCAATGGGCGGGAAGAGCGCGATGCGCATGAACGGATTTTTCTAATTTTCGCTGGGGATGCAGGGGGTCTGTTGCGCCCGTTTCTGGGTCCGGGAAACCAAGGACCAACAATAACAATTCTCTCAGATTCAATCGGCCTAGGCAAGGTCGATTCCCAACAATTCTTGATATCCTTCGGCCCCGTTCCGTGCCGCGATGAATCCGGTCCGCCGCAAAGAATTGCCTCCGGCGTGCGCAGATTGCGCCCGCTTCTGCGACGTCGGGATCCAGTATGATGGCGCGCGCGCAGATGCCCGGCATGTGCTCGGAGAGCGAAACGAAAATGTGTCCGACGGTATGGGGACGCGTTTTGTGGCGCAGCATCACCCCATCAGTCGTCGATGGGGCCGTGGCCGAGTTGGCCATGGCTGAAAAGGGGCGATGCGGTGGCCGCGGCCCGGATGCATGCCCATTCGTCGGGCCCGGGTCCTGTCACTTGGCGTATCGAGTGATCTCCCCGGTGCGGCGAGACGGTGCCGACGGCGTATGGGATCATGTGAGGAGCGGTTCCCGAGCGTTATTGACCGGCAGGTCGGGAACAGTCGACGCGACGCTGCTTCGGATCAACGTGCGCGCGGGTGGGGCGGGCGACGGGGCAAGCCGCTATGCCGTTGCCCACTCCGGCGCCTGGATCGGGTGGTGGCGGCGGCGGTCGATGAAGAGCGTGCTGCCGGATTCCTTTTTCGCTTGGCGCTTGGCCTCGCTCGCCACGCGCGCGATGTCGTGATGCGTGGCGAATGCGCCCGAGTCCACCTGGACGGCGCCGATGGAAAGGCTGGTGAGCGGATGGAACACTTCCTGTCCCCGGCGATCCTCGGTGACATAGCCGCCGCGGGCGTAGTCCTCGCCGGAGAAAAATGACGCGGCCGCCTGATCGAAGCTGGTCAGGGCGCCTTTGCAGCGCTCTTCCCAGTCCGCGCTCTGGAACAAGATGATGAAGTCGTCTCCTCCGATATGCCCCACAAAATCGCGCTCCGGATCGACGGCGTGGGCGAGGATTCTGCCGGTCAGCTGGATCAGATCGTCGCCGCGCCGATAGCCGTAGCGATCATTGAACGGCTTGAAAAAGTCGAGGTCGCAATAGCAGGCGGTGAACGGCGCCTGGTTTTCGAGGAGGCGGTCGATGTGCTCGTCGATCGGCACGTTGCCGGGCAGTTGCGTCAGCGGATTGGCATAGCGGGCGGCGGCGATCTGCATCTGCGTGATCTCGCGCATGAGATCGTGGCCTGTGCCCGTGCCCGCATAGCGACCATGGTCCGTGATGATGAATCCCTCGGACAGGTAGCGGCGTTCCAGGGTCACCACCAAGTGGCTCAAATCCTGCAGGCTGATGCGCTTGTCGACGATGAGCGGCGCACGATCCATGAACCGTTCGCACGGTTTGCGCCCATAGAGCTCGCGCGTATACATCTGGGAAAAAGACTCGATGATGCGCTGTCGGCTGACCAGGCCGACCGGCTGACCGTCTCGTACGACCGCGATGAGATGGAGATCCGGGGTGTCGGTGAAGCGCTTGTGCACCTCGGCGCTCGAGGTGTGCGGCGTGACGGGCGGCGTCGGGGTCAGCAGCTTTTCGGCACAAAATTGCCGGGAATTGGAGACGCCGTGCGGGTATACGCTGATCCCAGGCTGCATGAGCGCGTGGGTCACTTCCGCCGGCATCGCAACGACCGGTTGCGCGAGCGGCTTGGCCATGAAAAAGCCTTGTCCGAACGCGACGCCGAGGTCCTTGACGATCATCAGTTCGGCCAGGGTCTCGATGCCCTCGGCGATCACCCGTGCACCGGAGTTCTCGGCGATGTGCTGAATCGAGCGCACGAACTGAAGCTTGACCGGTTCACGGTTGACTCGCTGGATGAAATGCTTGTCGATCTTGACATACTCGGGGCCTAGTTCGGACCATAGCCGGAGGCTGGAAAAGCCTTCTCCCAGGTCGTCGATCGCGATTTCGAAGCCGAGGCCACGGTAGTAATGGGTGCTCTCCCGCAACAGGGAGTAATCGAACGTGGCCTGGCTTTCGGTCAGCTCGATCGTCACCCGTTCGGGACTCAATCCCAGCTTGTGCATGAACGCCAGCGTCTCGATGCGGTGCGATGTCGGCCCGAGCAGGCATTCCGGGTTGACGTTGAGGAAGAGCTTGGCGGGTAGATCCAGAGCGGCGAAGGTCTCGAGCACAATTTCCTGGCAGGTGCGCTCGAGTTCGACCGTAAGGCCGGCATATTCGGCAGCCTGGAACAGGGCGATGGGCGCATGCAGCGGGCCGTCCGATGGCCCTCGAATCAGCCCCTCGTAGCCCATGATCTCGGCGCGGTCCATCGCGACAATCGGCTGGAACACGGCCGTGAGACGGCGATTTTCGATTATTTCCCTGACCTGTACGGACAATTCGCGCTCCTCCCCATGGACTATGCGGCGGTGGGCGAGATCAATCGACGCGTTGGACAACGTGACCATGCATCCCCGTTTCGTTCGAATCTTCGGCTGCCCCGGCATCCCGTCTTAAGGATGTCGGCGGTGGCATCCAGTATAGGAAGCGAGTGTGATGAATTGATGACGTGGGCGCCGGTATAAGCCCCGGCGATCGGCGCAGGACTGGGGACTTCGGCTGGGCGCAAGGCGCCCATGCGCTCGCCTTATTCCGCATTGTAACGGGGCGGCGGTTGGCTATACTGCAAAAAGCTTAGTGTTCTGGTCGGGTTTTCTTTAGGCCACATCCGGTCACGGCCGCCTCCGCCGGCTCAGGTTGCGTTCAGCGAAACCAAGGCCTCGGCGGGTCTGCGAGCGCGGCGTTTAGCGATACCACGATAGGAAATGCAAGCGGCGGCACGCCGTTGGTCGGCGTGTCCCAGCCAGACCAGCATCAATTGTCGGGGGTCCGCATGAATAAGCGCTATGTCACATTGTGCTGCCTGATCTTGACCCTGGTGGGCGCAAAGCCGGGCTGGGCACGGCCGATCGTCGGCAATCCCCAGGCGGGCGCGCTCAAGAAATGGATGTGCGCCGGGTGTCACGGCATCAAGGATTATCGCACCGCTTATCCCAAGGTCTACGACGTGCCCAAGCTGGGGGGGCAGCATGCCGCCTACATCATCCAGGCCCTGGAAGAATACAAGTCGGGCGCACGCAGTTTTCCCGACATGCGCGCGATCGCTTCGAGCCTTTCGCAGCAAGATATCGCCGACCTCGCCGCCTACTACGGAGGCAAGAAATGACCCGTCATCCCCTGCTCACCGCCTGCGTGTTTTGCGCCACCTTGAGCGCGTGCCAAGGGGTGCAGGGAAATCCCGTCGCCGGCAAGGCGCAGGCCGCGACCTGCGAGGCGTGCCATGGTGTCGGGGGCAACAGCACCCTGGCGCAGTACCCGCGGCTGGCGGGTCAGCACGCGAGCTATATTGTGCAGGCATTGACCGAATATCAGAACGGCCAGCGCACGAATCCCATCATGAAGGCCATGGCGGCCGGCCTGACGGCGCGCAACAAGGCGGATCTCGCGGCCTATTTCGCGAGCCAGCACGGTCTTCGCACAAAATATTGAGCGGGGCGCCCTACCCGCGCGATGGGAAGCGGGTGGCCGCGCGTTCGATGCATTGCAGGTAGCTCGCGCCGTCGATGTCGGTTCCGTTGCGCTGAGCTTGCCAGATGGCCTCGGCGAGGCACTCCATGATCGCGTGCTGCGCCTGGTGGGCGTCCTGGGTGGCGGCCGACAGATTTCCGCATGCGCGCCTGATGCCGGGCGGTTGGTCGATGGAATCCTGCTCCATGATCGTGAGGTGCATCGCGAGGTGCAGGAACGGGTTGGTTTCGCCCTGCTCGGGGAAGTATTCCTGCTCGAGGTGCCGCTCGGGGGCGTCGAGCACGCGGTGGTACTCGGGATGGGCGAGCAGGATGTCCAGGAGCATGCCTTCGAGAGGGGATAGGGGGCTGCCCGCCTTGTATTTCCGCCAGGTTTCGAAGAAGAAGGTGCGTGCATCGGTCCGGCTGGGATTAAACATGTTCGGAGAACAGGCCCAGCACGGCGGAGTATTGGAAAAGCTGGCTTAAGCCCTGCAACGGTCCGATCTCCCCATTCCCGTAGAACCCGATGACAGGCATCCCGGGGAAGCGCTCCTTGACCAGTTCGAGGTCGCGGTCGACGCCGCCATAGAAATACGGACCGCGGCCCATGCAAGGGAAGAACAGTCCGAACCGCGGGGTCTCGACGCGGCCGGCGAGCCGGTCGAGCATGCCGCGCATGCTGTGCTCGGCGGCGGCGGGCTGGCGCACGGCCCAGAACAGCCGCTCTCCCGGATGAAGGCGCGTGGACAGCGTGACCGATTGATCATCGGCGTTCGCCGCGATGATGGGCGTGAGGCGGAATCGGCCGTCGGCCACGGCCGTCGCGGGCTCGCCGAAGACCACGCCGGCCATCAGGAGGTGGAGCGGAATGCGTTCCAATTCCCGCACTTCCAAGGGCAGTTCCTGCGACAGCACATCCAGGGCCCGCTGCGTGCCGAGGGCAAGCAGGTCGTGGCCGTTGACCGCGGTCACTTCCGCCGGCGCGCCGAGGGCGCGTATGCCCTGCGAGACATCGATGGCCCCGTGCGCGCCCCGGATGATGGCGTCGCAACGGCCGCCCGAGGCAATCTTGCCGCTGCCCCACACCTTGAACGGCCCGCGCCCGGTCGAGTCGCCAGATACGCCGCCGAAGCGCAGGCCCGGCTGCGACAGCCAGGCGACGTCCAGGGAAGGGGGCGCGGCGAGCGAGAGTACCTGATCCTCGTGCGACCCGGCGGAGCGGGGCTCCAGCCAGACGCCATCGCCCAATACCATCGCGACCGCGGCGGGCGAATCCAGGATCCAGTCTTCATCGGTGAAGATGCCGGCTGCCGTGACCCCCATCACCTGCGTGCAATTGGCGGCCTTGGAGGCGGCCAGGATGGCGGGGTGCGGGTCGCGGGCGAACTCCTGGGTCAGGAACAGCAAGACGCTGTGCGCGATGGCGAGATCGGCCTTCGCCATCGCGGCAGCGACGGCCCGCGCGGCCAGATGGGCATCGGCCGAATAGCCCTGGGCAAGGCCGGTGGCCACTTTCACGTGCCGGCCTCCGGGGGGGCGAAGGGGTCCTGCAAAGACGGCGCTTCCACCGGCGCGAGCGTCTTTTCCCGATAGTCGCACAGATCGGCGATCACGCATTGCGGGCATTTGGGCCGACGCGCGGTGCAGACGTATCGGCCGTGGAGGATCAGCCAGTGGTGTGCATGGAGGCGATAGGGCGTCGGGACGTGCTTGAGGAGACTGCGCTCGACCGCGAGCGGGGTGCGGCCCGGTGCCAAGCCCGTGCGATTGGCGACCCGGAAAATATGGGTGTCGACCGCGAGGGTCGGTTGGTTGAATGCGACGTTGAGCACGACGTTGGCGGTCTTGCGACCAACGCCCGGCAAGCGTTCCAGTTCTTCCCGCGTGGCGGGTACCCTGCCCTGGTGGTGGGCGATGAGTTGTGCGCAGGTCTGCAGCAGATGCTTGGCCTTGCTTCGATAAAGGCCGATGCTCGAGATGTACGACTCAAGCCCCGCTTGGCCGAGCGCGAGCATTGTCTCAGGGGTTGGGGCGGTTGCGAAAAGCGCGCCCGTGGCGCGGTTGACGCCCTTGTCGGTCGCCTGGGCCGACAGGATCACGGCGACCAGCAGCTCGAACGGCGTGCGATAGCGCAGCTCCGTCTCGGGGTTCGGGTTGGCCTTCGCGAAGCGTTGAAAGATCTCGCGGCGCTTACGTGCGTTCATCGGTGGGGCTGCGGCGCTGAAGCGGCGGCCTGGCGCACGGCAACGAACCGGGCGAAAGGCGCCAGCCTCTTAAGTGTGGCGGAAATAGCCAATTTCCGGTGCCGCTTCCCGCGGGCGGGCCCGAGCCTCCTGCGTGAGCGCCTCAAGGAATTGGGCGTGCCGTGCCTCGAGCGCCTTGAGGGCCGTGCCATCCAGCCTGGGGAGAATGGCGTTGTCGATAAACTGGCCGAGTTCAAGCAGCGTCGTGCTCCACTGGTGGTCATGCAGATGAAAGTCCCTTCGGGCGTGTTGCCCATAAGGATAGCGGCTGAACTCGGGCCCCTTGCTGAGCCGGAGATCCGGATCCTGCCGTACGAACGCCTTCGCCCAATCGTACCACCATCGGTAGTATTTTTCCTGAAGCGGCGGCCCGAGGCCCATCCGCTCGTAGAAACCGAACACGGTGATCCGGTCGGCTTTGCCGCTGAAGGGATAGTGGATGCCCATGTCAGATCCCGTTGGCTGTCGTGGTCCGGGCGGCCCATCAGGCGCGGCTGGGCTCCAATCCCGGTTCGCTCTTCGGCGCCGGGGCCGGGACCTTGCGGTTGACGAGGTGGTTTCTCAAGGCGATGAGCAAGCCTAGCCCGATGAAAGCGCCGGGCGGCAAGGTGGCCAGCAGGAAGCCCTGGTAGTGAGGCAAGACCTGGAGCACAAGGTCCTTGCCGGAAGGGCCGAGCACATTGTCGATGCCGGAAAGCAGCGTGCCTTGGCCGAAGAATTCGCGCATCCCGCCGAGCACCGCCAGGACTCCGGTGAGCCCCAATCCCATGCTCAGCCCGTCGAGCATGGATGGAAGCAGGCGGTTCTTCGAGGCGAACGCCTCGACGCGGGCGAGCACCAGGCAGTTCGTCACGATCAGGGGAATATAGATGCCCAGCACCAGATAGAGCGGGTGCACGAAGGCATTCATCAGCATCTGGACCATCGTCACCAGCACCGCAATGATGATGATGAAAACGGGAATCCGGACTTCTACCGGCACGAAGTTTCGGATGACGGCCACGGTGCCGTTGCTCAGGCTCATGACCAGCGCGGTAGCGAGCCCCAGGCCCATGCCATTCACGATACTGGTGCTGGTGGCGAGGAGCGGGCACATGCCGAGCAGTTGGACGAGGCCTGTGTTCTGGCTCCAGAGCCCGTTCTTGGCGATCTCGGCGTAACTGATTTCAGTGTCGTTCATGAGCGGCTTCCAATCGTTTCGGGGGGGCCAGCAGCGCCTGCCGATGCTCTCTAAAATATAGCAGGGCATGGTGGACGGCCTTCACGACCGCGCGCGGGGTGATCGTCGCACCGGTCCGGTAGGCGAATACGCCGCCGTCCTTTTGCACCCGCCAGCCGTCGTCCGGGATGCGCGACAGCGAGGTCTTGTCGAATAGCGTGATCCATGGGCTTCGGGTGATTTCAATATAGTCGCCCAGGCCGGGCGTCTCATGCTCGGAGACGACCCGCACCCCGGTGATCTCGCCGTCCGCACGCACCGCCACCAGCAGGTCGATGGGCCCGCCGTAGCCGTCGGGCGCGATGGCCTGCAGGACCACTGCGGTCGCCCTGCCATGCTTGGTGGCGATGTATGCCGGCAACGCGTCGCTCGTGCCCAGCAAATCGTCCGGGGGAACGGTGATCGTGTCTTCGACCGGGTTGTTGTCGTAGAGGTCCCTAGGGAGCGTCTGGGCGAGGAGCGACAGTTTGGCCAGCTCCTCGTTATGCTCGATCCGGGAACGGGTGATCTCGTAGGTGTAGGCGAGCACTCCGGTGCCGAGCAGGGCGAAGGCCAGCAAGACGGCAACGGCCCGCGCCGGCGTCCACACAGGGGAAAGGCTCATTGCGGCGTCCCCCGGGGCGTCTCCTTCTCCGCATGCCCGAACACGCGTGGCTGGGTATAGGCATCCAGCAGGGGGGCGGTCATGTTCATGAGCAGCACCGCGAAGGCGACGCCGTCGGGATAGCCGCCGAAGGTGCGGATGCAGTAGGTGAGCACCCCGACGCCCGCCCCGAAGAGCAGCTTGCCTTTGGGGGTCGTCGGCGCGGTGACCGGATCGGTGGCGATGAAGAAGGCGCCGATCATCGCGCCGCCGGTGAAGAGCTCGAAGGCGGGCGAGGCATAGTGGTCTGCGTCGATCCCGTGCAGCACGGCCGACGCCAAGGCGAGCGCGCCTCCCATGGCGACCGGGATGTGCCAGGTGATCACGCGTTGGGACAGGAGATACAGGCCGCCCAGCAGGTACATCAGGGCCACGGTCTGGCTGCCGATGCCCCCCACGGTCCCGAAAATGGGCAAGCGACGGATCTCGGAGAGGGTGTGGGCGAGCTTGAGCTGGGTGCGAAGGGTGTCCAGGGGGGTGGCCATGGTCACTGCATCGAGCTTGAGATGGTCAGGCAGTATGCCCGCAAAGATGTAGCGGAGGTCCTGCGCGAAGGAAAGATGCGCCGCGGCCAGGGTCTCCGGCGCCGCCCAATGGGTCATCGGGACGGGAAACGAGACGATCATGACGGCATAGCCGACCATCGCCGGGTTGAAGAGGTTGCTGCCCAGCCCGCCGTAAAGGTGTTTGGCGACCACGATGGCGAAGGCTGTGCCCACGACGACCAACCACCAGGGCGCGAGCGGCGGCATGGACAGGGCGAGCAGCCAGGCCGTGACGAGCGCGCTGCCGTCGACCAGAAAGGCTTCGGCGGCATAGCGGCGGATCTTGAGCATCGCCGCCTCGCACAGCAGGGCGGTCACGCTGGCGAGCAGAAGACTGACAAGGATCGCGGGGCCGAAGAAGTAGACGTAGGCGCCGATGGCCGGGATCAGCGCGCCCAGCACCCTCAGCATGAGGGCGTTGACGGAGGTGGGCTGGGTGATGTAGGGGGAGGTCATGAATCTTGGCGCATGGGTTGTTGGGGAGCCGGCGTCGGGCCTGATCACCGCGCGGCTCAGTCCTCGCTCTCGTCCAGGGACTTGGTGGCCGCCTTGCGGAGCTGGGCGCGCCGCGCCTCGATTTTTTCGATCTCGCTCAAGGTGCTTGGCGGCAGGTTGTCGGTGTTCTTCGGCACGATCTCGGCCTTTTTCGCCTTCGCGCGCTCTATGGCCGCGCGCAGTGCGTCATCCTTGGACTGCGTCGCCGCACCGTCCCTCGCGGTCGGCGTGGCGGCCGCAGCCGCCTTCTGCGCAAGCCGTTCGGCTCTTTCCTTTTTCTCGCGTGCCAGGCGGTCTTCCCGGACCGTATGCCGCTCCCGGGCGATGTCGGCGGCCCTCTTTTCCCGCTCGCGCGCCCAGATTTCGCCCTTGGCGTGACGAAAATACTGTACCAGGGGAATGTGGCTCGGGCAAACATAGCTGCAGCACCCGCATTCGATGCAGTCGAACAGGGCATACTCCTGGGCCTTGCCGAAGTTGGCGGCCTTGGCGAACCAGTGGAGATCTTGCGGCTGCAGATTGGCGGGACAGGCCGCCGCACACCGTCCGCAACGGATGCAAGGCATCGGCCTGGGCGCTGGTTTGAAGAGCGCGGGTGAGGTGGCGATGAGGCAGTTCATGGCCTTCACCACCGGCACGTCGAGCGAAGGCAGCCGATGGCCCATCAGGGGGCCGCCCATGATGAACCCGTCGGTATCGTCCCGGGGTTGTGCCAGGGCGACGAGGTCGGGCACCAGGGTGCCGATGAGCGCGTCGAAATTGCGCGCCTGCCCGACGTTTCCGGTGACCGTCACGACGCGTGAGAGGACCGGCTCGCCGTGATTGACGGCCCGGTGCACGGTATAGGCGGTCGCCACGTTGAAGCACGCCACGCCGATGTCGGATGAGCGACCGCTGGAGGGCGCCTCCTTGCCGGTCAGGATTTGGGTGAGCTGCTTGGCGCCCCCGGTCGGATAGATGGTCGGCACGACCACCACTTCCATCGGAAATGGGCTCGCCGCGGCGGCCTTCCGCATCGCGGCGGCCGCTTCCGGCTTGTTGTCCTCGATGCCGATCAGGATTTCCCGCGCATCGAGCAAATGACGCATGATGAGGATGCCTTCGACGATCTCCCCGCTGCGTTCCCGCATGAGCGCGTCGTCGCAGGTGATCCAGGGTTCGCACTCGGCGCCGTTGATGATGAGGGTGGGCACGCCTCCCGGCGGCCCCGGATTGAGCTTGACGGCGCTCGGGAACACGGCGCCGCCGAGCCCGACCACGCCGGCATTGCGCAGGTGGTCGAGCAGCCGTGTCGCATCCTCCGTGCGATAGTCGATGGGCTGGCGTTCGATCCAGCGGTCTTCCTGGTCGGGCCACAGCTCGATGCAGAGGTCGTGCAAGCCGGACGGATGGGGCAGCCCATGCAGGCCGACCGCGTGAATGGTGCCCGACGTCGGCGCATGCACGCCGGCCGAGATCGGACCTTGGGGTTGTCCGATCATTTGCCCCTTGAGCACCCGGTCGCCCGGCTTGACGATGGCCCTGGCAGGCGCGCCGATATGCTGGTGGAGGGGCAGCACGAGGCGTTTGGGGAGCGGTCCCGGGACGATCCCCCGGCCGGCTGATTCACTCTTGTGCTGCGGCGGATGGATGCCGCCGTGGAAGTGGAACAGAGGCTTCATGCGGTGGGTCCATAGGAGTAGTCGGGCGGATCCCACTTCCAGGTGCCGATTTTTTCGCCGATCGGCACCATATGGATGCAATCGACCGGACAGGGCGCGAGGCACAGTTCGCACCCGGTGCATTCGGAGACGATCACGGTATGCATCTGCTTGGCCGCGCCGACGATGGCATCGACCGGGCAGGCCTGGGCGCACAGGGTGCAGCCGATGCACAGCCGCTCGTCAATGAGGGCGACCGACTTGGGCTTCGGTGCGCCGTGCTCGGCGTTGAGCGGCTTGAATTCCTTGCCCAGCAGCTCGGCCAATTTCCGAATCCCCGGTTCTCCGCCGGGCGGGCATTGGTTGATGTCCGCCGCACCGCTGGCAATCGCCTCGGCATAGGGCCGGCAGCCGGGAAAGCCGCACTGGCCGCACTGCGTCTGGGGCAAGATCGCGTCGATCTTCTCGACCAGCGGATTGTCTTCGACGTGAAAGCGCACGGCCGCGAAGCCCAGCACGGCGCCCAATACGACGGCCAACCCGGCCATGACCCAAAGCGCGGCTAGCATGAGGGGACGAACAGCGCGGGTCCTGTCATCGCACCATCCCGTTGAAGCCCATGAAGGCAAGGCTCATCAGGCCGCCGGTCACCATGGCGATGGCGGAGCCGCGGAACGGCTTCGGCACATCCGCACCTTCGAGGCGTTCGCGCAGGCCGGCGAAGAGAATCAGCACCATGGAGAATCCGACCGCGCCCCCCATGCCGAAGATGAGCGACTGGAGGAAATTGTGCTTCTCCTCCACGTTGAGCAGCGGGATGCCGAGGACCGCGCAGTTGGTGGTGATGAGCGGCAGGTAGATGCCCAATACCTGGTAAAGGACGGGACTCGCCTTGCGGATGAACATCTCGGTGAACTGGACGATGCCGGCGATCACGACGATGAACGACAGGGTGCGAAGGTAGCCCAGGTCCGAGCCCAGCAGGTATTGATTGATCAAGTAGCTCGTGCCCGAGCCCAGCGTGAGGACGAATGTGGTCGCCGCGCCCATGCCCACCGCCGTCTCCAGCTTCTTGGAGACGCCCATGAACGGGCAAAGGCCAAGGATCTTGACCAGCACGATGTTGTTGACGAATACCGCACCGATCAACAGGATGAGATAACTGTGCATGATGCCCTATTAACGAGCACTAATATTTCGGGAATTATCCCTTGGGGCATGCATTGTTGCAACCATGCGCACGGCAGGTTTATTGCCGGCGGATGCCCGTAGCCCGGGTCACGACTCATGGACCGAGCATTTCTTCCGGAGCGCTGACGTCGAATCCCAGGTCGGCGCCGACGCTGGGGGCGGTCAGGCTGCCTCGGTACATATTGAGACCCCGGCGCAGCCAGGGGTCCGCCCGCAACGCGTTGTCGGTGCCTTGGCCCGCAAGCCGCAAGACATAGGGCAGGGTCACATGGGTCAGCGCCAGCGTCGAGGTGCGCGCGCATGCCGCGGGCATATTGGTCACGCAGTAGTGGACGACGCCTTCCTCCACATAGGTCGGTTGTGAGTGGGTGGTGGGCCGCGAGGTTTCCGACAACCCGCCCTGGTCGATCGAGACATCGACCAGCACGGACCCGCGCCGCATCGTCTGGATGACCCCGCGGGTCAGCAGCTTCGGGGCACGTGCGCCCGGGATCAGCACGGCGCCGACCAGGAGGTCCGCGTCCTGCGCCGCCAGGGCGACGGTGTCCGGATCGGAATAGCGGGTCTTGAGACGGGGGCCGAAAATATCGTCCAGGTATCTGAGCCGCGCGGCGCTCACGTCCAGCAGCGTGACGTCGGCGCCCAGGCCGATGGCCATCTTGGCGGCGTTTGTGCCGACGCTTCCGCCGCCGAGGATGGCGACGCGCCCGGGCGGTACGCCGGGAACCCCGCCCAGCAGTGTGCCGTGGCCTCCGTGGGCCATCTCCAGGGTCGTCGCGCCGGCCTGGATGCTGAGGCGGCCGGCGATCTCAGACATGGGATGAAGGAGCGGTGTGCCCCCTTGTGCATCGGTCACTGTTTCATACGCGATGCCGATGATCTTGCGCGCAAGCAGCGCGCGCGTGAGATCGGCGGAGGCGGCCAAGTGGAGGTAGCAAAACAGCGTCTGGCCTTCACGCAACAGAGGGTATTCGCGGGGCTGCGGCTCCTTGACCTTGATGATCAGGTCCGCCTCGTAGACGGCCTCGGGGGCTTCGCAGACCGTTGCGCCGGCGTCCCTATAGCCCTCGTCGGTAAATCCGATCTTCGCGCCGGCCCCGGATTCGACGCGAATGTCGTGGCCCTGGGCGCGAAGTTGGCGGACCCCCGCGGGGGTGAGCCCCACACGAAATTCGTGGTCCTTGATTTCCCTTGGGATGCCGATTCGCATGCGGTGCCCTCGCGGCCTTCGTTCCCTTATAGCTTATTCTATATCCCGTTGCACAAGGCGCCAGCGGCTTCCGCCACGAGTCGAGGGCCTCGGTAGATCAGGCCGCTGTAGAGCTGCACGAGGCTTGCGCCTGCCTTGATCTTTTCCAGGGCATCGAGTGCGCTCATGACGCCCCCCACGCCGATAATGGGAATACGGCCCCGCAAGGCGAGGCTTAGCTGCTTGATGACCGCCGTCGAGCGGCGCCGCAGCGGTGCGCCGCTCAAGCCGCCGGACTCGGCGGCGTGCCTCATGCCTTCGATCCCCTCGCGACCAATCGTGGTGTTGGTGGCGATGACGCCTTCGATGTGGTGGTCCAGGCACAAGTCCGCGATGGCCAGGAGCTCGTCCGGCGCCAGATCCGGCGCGATCTTGAGGACCAGGGGCACGTGCTTGCCATGGGCGGCGGCGAGGGTCGCCTGCTCGCTTCGCAGCGCTGCGAGCAAGCCGCTCAGTTCTTGAGCATGCTGGAGCTGACGGAGGTTTTTCGTGTTGGGAGACGAAATGTTGACCGTCACATAAGAGGCCCAGCGGTAAACGGTGCGCAGGCAGGCGAGGTAATCGTCGGCGGCGCGCTCCAGCGGGGTGTCGAAATTCTTGCCGATATTGATGCCGAGGATCCCTGGGTAGCGCGCCCGTTGCACGTTCTCGACCAGACGTTCGACACCGTCGTTGTTGAAGCCCATGCGGTTGATGAGCCCCTCGGCTTGCTGCACCCGGAACAGGCGCGGCGAGGGATTGCCCGGTTGCGGGCGCGGGGTGACGGTGCCCACTTCGATGAAGCCAAACCCAAGGTCGGCCAGCGCCGCGATATGCTCGCCATTTTTGTCCAGACCGGCGGCAAGGCCGACCGGATTGGGGAAGGAAAGTCCCATCACGGTGCGTGGGCGGCAGGGGATCGTGGGGGCCAGCAGCGCGCCTGCCCGCAGCGCATGGCCGGTGTCCAGCAAAGCGAGCGTGAGGCGGTGCGCCGTCTCGGGGGGGAGGCGAAAGAGCAAGGGACGCAGGAGACGATACATTCGCCGATTCTATGCGAAGGGGCGCGCCACGCGCAACGGGCCCGTGAGGCGAATCCGAAAAGGGTATTGACAGTCGTCGACCGGCGGGGTATAAACCGGATGCGTGTTTGGTTTCAAGTCCTGTTCGGAAATTGGTTTAACGCCTTTCTCAGCCTTGAGATTTAAACATTTCCCGGGAACCCCCGATTTTTTTAGTCTTTGAGGTAGGTAGAATGGCAACTGGTATCGTAAAGTGGTTCAATGACGCCAAGGGATTTGGATTCATCACTCCTGACGACGGGAGCGAAGATCTGTTCGCGCACTTTTCGGCGATTCAGATGAACGGATTCAAGACGCTCAAGGAAGGGCAGCGAGTGTCGTTCGACGTGACGCAAGGTCCGAAGGGCAAGCAGGCCTCGAATATCCAGAACGCGTAGTCGACAAGCGATCAGCCTGAAAACGCCACCTCCGGGTGGCGTTTTTTTATGGGGCGGCGCGCAAAAAAATGGCCACGGAGCGCTTCCGTGGCCATGCGTCACCGGCGCGTGGCGCCGGGCCTATTTGTGAAGGTTCAGGGCGTCACGCCAACCGGGGTAGAGCGCGTCCGCATCCCAGGAGAAGGACTCGAAGGCGCCCTTCAGTTCGGGATGTTCCTTGGCATAGTCGACCAGGCTGACGCCCTTTTGCCAAGCGTCATGGGCCTGGCGCAGGGACTTCGCGCCTGCCGTGCCGCCGTCCTTATGGCCGAATGCGCCGCCACCGGAGGTCTGGATCACGTTGGAGTGGCCCAGGTTGTCGAAGAAGCCGGGCAGGCGCAAGGCGTTCATGCCGCCCGAGATGATCGGGGTGGTGGCCTTCATCCCATACCATTCCTGGTGGTAGAAGGGACCGTCGGCGCTGTCGCGTTCCAGCATGAAGGCGATGTTCTTATCCTTGGCATCGCCTTCCATCTTGCCATACCCCATGGTGCCGGTATGGATTCCGGAAGCGCCCTGCAGGCGGGACATCTTGCAGTGGACGAAGGCCGTATAGCCGCGCTTCGCCTGCGGCGAAGTCACGGCGCCGTGTCCGGCGCGGTGGTAGTGGAGGAATTGGTTCGGAAAGTGGCGGCGGCAGGTCGTGACGGCCGTCGGGCCGGCGACATAGCCGTCGACGAGGAAGGCGACATGGTTCGCGTTTTCGCCAAACGCCGACAGGATGTATTCGCCGCGGGCGATCATTTCGAACGGATCATCCGCCGTGATGTTGGCCGAAAAGAGCTTCGCTTCGCCGGTTTCGTCCTGCGCGCGCTTCATGGCATCGGCCACGGCGGTGATCGTTTCCTTGAGCGGTGCGAAGACCTGATTGCCTTGCGGTTCGTCGTTCTTGATGAAATCGCCGCCGAGCCAGAACTGATAGCAGGCATCGGCAAAGGGCTGCGCGCGCAGACCCAGCTTGGGTTTGATGATGGTGCCCACGACCATGCCGCCGTTGACCATCGGGCGCCCGAGCACGCGCCACATGTCGGCGATGTTCATCGCCGGGCCGTCGAAGAGCTGGAGGTACTTGGGCGGTACGTAGAAGTCGTACATCTTGGCGTATTCCACATCCCCCATGCCCTGGTTGTTGCCGATCGTGAGGGTGAGGAATGAAGCCAGCATGGCGCGCCCGTCGATGATGTTGCGATCGAACAGCTCGATTGGGTAGGCAATCTTCATGACCTCATTTTCGGGCTCAATCGCGTAGACGAGTGCATCCACGCCCTTGGTGAAGGCATCCGTGGTACAGACTTCGACATTGGTTCCTGTCGAGGACTCCGCCGCGAAGTGGGCGGCGGTGGCGAGATATTCGTATCCCGCCTTGGGTTTCATGACGTAGGCGCACAACACGTGCCGGCCGTCGCGGATGAGGTCGGCTTCCTTCAGGTTTAAATTCGCATAACGCCCAGACTGATCCATCATTGCTCCTAATTTATGAATGCCATTCCCGCGACCGGCGACCAAATCTTTCTGAGAAAAGCCATGAAACCATGTCGGAAATAGGGGAAATAGTGTACGGAATTGCGTGCATAAAGAACAGTCAATATTAGTTATGGTAACGATAAGGGCGAGTGATCATCTGTCGCCGGAGCGGCATTCCATTCACGGGGCGCGGCCGGGGCCGCCGGCCCGTGATGCCGCGCCTCGAGCCGCAAGGAGGGAAGTGCCAACGGGGGCTCGGAGCGGGCGGCAGGCGAGGTCGCGGTCGCGCTTCAATGGGCCGGATAGCTGCGTGCGGGCAACAAGATCTCGCCTGTGACGCTAACCCGGATCGTGCTCGTTCCGGCGGTCAGCGCAGGGGCAGCCACATTTTCAAAGGCCGCCTGCCCGCGAAAGGGATAGGGCTGCTGCGTAGGGGCGCTTGTCGCAAGACTCAGGATCCGATAGGAGTGGGCACCCAGTGCCCGCGCCGTTGCCGCAGCCTGGGAAAGAAAGTCGCCGATGGCGTGGCTGCGCAGGCGTGCGCGGGCGGCGGCCTGCTCGCGATCCGATGCCTGATAGCGCAGGGAGCGCACCTGCGCGCCGTCCCGCTCGATCGCCCCGAGCCACGCCGCGACCCGGCCGGGATTGCGACTGGTCACCTCGCCGGACTGCACCAGTCGCCACCCCTCGTCGACTTGGCGGTGAAGGTTCTCATCGTAATGGGAAATCTGTAGCAGAACCCGGTCGGTGGTGCGCTGTGCCACGTCCGGTTCCCGATCCAGCCGGTCCTTGATCTTCTCGCCGATGCCGTTGATCTGGCTGCGCAAGGCGCCGAGATCGGCCCCCTTGGCCTCGATCCGGTAATCCACGACCGCTTCGTCGTTGGGTATCGCGGCCTCGGCGCGAGCGCTCAGGCTGATGCGCGCGCCGGAGCATCCATCGGCCCATCCTGCGGCCGGAAGCAGCAGAAACGACACGAGCAGCAGGCCGGTGGCATTGGAGTGCAGGACGTCACGGCGCATGGTCTGTTCCTAGGGCAGGGCGCCGCGCGGCGGGCGCCGAATATTCTTGCCGGTTCCGGGTGCGCGGTCCAGGGGCGCGGCCCCGCGCGCGGACGCCCGCGTGCCGTGTCCCCGGTCCGCCTCATGAGCGTGCCCCCCATTATGCCGGGTGCGGAACCGCCTGAGAATAGGTTCGTTCGCTCGCGCTCGGGGATGTGCTCCTGGGGAAACCGCAATTGCCCCTGCCGCGGTTGGCTGCATCAGGCCGCCAGCCAGTGCGCGAGAACCTCCCGCCAGCGCTCGAGCACCATGAAATGACCGTCCGCCGGGAGAATGTGGGCACGGCAGCGCGGCAGCGTTGCCGCCAGGTGGCGTGCCACGCCAACGGGGACCGAGGCGTCGGCCTCGCCGTGCCACAAGTGCACGGTGGCACGGATGTCTTCGAGGCCGAATCCCCATGGTCGGGCAAGGAGCGAGAGGTCATGAAGCATGCCCCGCGGGCCGCTCCGGAAGGCCTCGGGCAGGTCTGACCGGAACATGCGCCGGACCTCGGCGCGCGCCAGAATTTCGCCATCGACCGGCGCCAGGGCGCGGCTAAGCCGATCGAGGTAGCGGTCAGGGGACTGGCATCCCATTCGCGCCATCCAGCTGGCCGAAAGGTGCAGCAGACAGGGCGCATGGCGTGCCAAGGTCAACGCCAGCCGATGGGGCCGTCCCCTGTCGGCGTCGCGGAATGCGTCGTAGGGGCCGGCTCCGCTGATGATGAGCGTGCCGTCCAGGCGGCCGGGAAGCCTTGAGGCGCAGGCCAGCGCATAGGGTGCGCCCCCGGAGATCCCCGCCACGCGAAAGCGCCCGACGCCCAATCGATCGGCCAGGGCAAGGACCGTGTCGGGCCAATCCAGGATCCTGCGGCGCGGGTTGAAATCCGACTGCCCATACCCGGGGCGGTCGATCCCGATCAGACGCACGCCAAGCGACGTCGCGATGCCCTCATCCGGGTGCTGCTGCAGGCGGGAGCCTGGGAGTCCATGGAACACGAAAACCGGCGTGCCTTGCGGATGGCCCGACTCCGAGAAGGCTAGCCAGCGTCCATCGTCCAGGCGGATGCGATCAGTCCAGCGAGCCAAGGGCTTATCCCCGGTGGTATGCGGTGCAATGGGACGGAGGGCGCGCGCACCAGCGCCCGTTGCGCGGCGCCGTCTTGCTGAATTATGGTCTAGCCGGGCAGCGCTTGAAAGGCGAGACCCGTCATCCGCGCGCGTGGCCTGCGTCGACGGGCAGGCCGGGCGCGCCCCCGGGGCGAGGCGCAGCACGGCACTTGCGGCCCCGGCGGACTATTTCTTGGCGGCGGCGGTGCGGCGCAGACGGGCGCTCAGACGCCTTGCCAACTCGCCGAAAAGTTCCGTCTGGGTGGGGTGGGGATGAATGGCGTTGGCGACCTGGGAGAGTGTCATCTTGCCGGAGACTATCATCACCGCTTCGCCGATCAGGGTATCGGTGTGGTCGGCCAGCAAATGGATACCGATGACGCGCTGGGTCGCCTTGTCGGCCACCATTTTGATCATTCCATCGGTCTCGAGCGTGATCATCGCCTTGGCGTCGATGCTCAGGGGAATCTTGGCCTCGACCGCGTCGATGCCCATGGCCTTCGCCTGTGCGAGGCTCAGACCCACGAATCCGGCCTGCGGTCGGCTGAAGATGACGCCGCAGTCGACCGCCTGGTCGTAGCTGGCGGGTTCGCCGAGCAGGTTCTCGGCCGCCACGCGCCCCTGGGCGCCGGCGGTGTGGGCCAGCATGTAGCCGCCAATGACGTCGCCCACCGCATAGACATGCGGCACGCTGGTCCGGCAGCCGGCGTCGACCTTGATCGCGGCGCCGTCCATGGCCAGTCCGAGCGCGCCGAGATTGAGCCCTGCGGTATCGGGGCGCTTTCCGGTCGCCATCAGCACGTAGTCGCACGTGTAGGTGTCCGATTTTCCCGCCCGGTCCGCATAGGCGAGGGTCATTGCGCCCGGCGTGCCGCCGATCTCGGAAATCTTGGCCGCCGTGACGATGCTGAGGCGCGGTTCATTGCCCAGAAGCGTGGTGAGCGTATGGGCGATTTCTTCCTCGACCTCGGCGAGGGGACGCTCCTTCGCTTCCAGGAGCAACACCTCGGCACCGAAGTCATGAAAGATCTGCGCCATCTCCACGCCGATCGCGCCGGCCCCGATGATGCCGAGCCGCTTCGGCGGCCGGGCGAGATTCCACACGGTATCGCTCGTGATGATGCCACCTGCCGACAGGCCGTCGCGTGCGCCGGGGATGGGGGGCACGAAAGGAGGGGCGCCGGTCGCGATGACGGCGGCGCCAAAGGTGAGCGCGTACGGTTCTCCCTCGGGAGGGACGACTTTCAGGGTGTGGGCGTCGACGAAGCTTGCGAAGCCCGTGCGCATGTCGATCTTGACGCCCCTGTCTGTCTTCAGGGCCATTTCGCCGCGGGTGTTGAGGATATGCGCACGGTGCCCTTCCAGCGTCTCCCAGACGAGCTTGCCCTTGTCGGTTCCCTTCACCCCCAACGCCGCGTCATGGGCGCGGTCGCGCAGCCGATCGGCCGCCGCCCGCCAGGTCTTGGAGGGGATGCATCCCCGCCAGAGACACTCTCCTCCCGGCAGCGGCGCATTGTTGATCAGCGTGACCTTCGTGCCATGGTCGGCCAGATGGCGGGCACAGTCCTCCCCGCCGGGGCCTCCGCCGATCACGACGACATCGGTGTCCCATGAGCCCGCTGGGATGGGGGTCGCGTTTTGCGCCGGCGCTTGTGCGCCGAGCCAGCCCTCCGGATTCTCGACCACCTGCTTGAGTTCGGCGAGGTAGGCGGCGACGTGGGCGCCGTTGACCACCCGATGGTCGGCGGTGATGGTCACCGGCATGCCCTCCGGTCCATTGGCCGCGATGGCCATGATGGCGGCGATGCCGGGCGTCGGAATGGCGGTAAAATGGGCGACCCCGTACATCCCCATGTTGGAGATCGTGAACGTCGGATTGGCATATTCGGCCGGTGCGAGCTTGCGCACGCGCGCACGGGGCATGAGATCGCTCCATTGCGCCTGCAGGGCTTCCAGCGATTGGCTCTCGACGTTGTGGAGGATCGGCACCACGAGTCCACCACCGTCGGCGGCCACCGCGACGCCGAAGTCGTGGTTGTCTCTTTCGACAATGCGGTCGATGGGCTGATAGGCGCTGTTCATCCAAGGATGCTTGCGCATCGCGACCGAGCAGGCCTTTGCGATCGCGACCGTCACCGAGACGTTGCGCGCCTTGGCGGCGGCGATCAGTGTCTCGGGGCGGATCAGCAAGGTCACCTGGAAGGTCGGCATGGTGAGCGCCGCCGCCATGGAGTGCGCAACGGCCTTCTCCATGGAAGTCATGGCGCGCCCCTGCCCGGGGACTTGCACCTGCGGCAGTTGGTGTGCCACCTCCGCCATGCTGGGCAACGCGTGGGCCACGTCGGCCGACACGATGACCCCGTTGGGTCCGCTGGCGGAGATGCGGTTCAGATCGGCCCCCGCCTGGGCGGCGAGGCGACGCGCGTAGGGGCTCGCATAGCGGTTGGCCGGACGGGGCGCGGGCTTGGCGCGGCTGTGCGGAATGTGGGACAGGTCCGGTGCTGCCGCCGCTGCGGCCGCCGCCGCGGCCGCCGGCACCGGCGAAGGGGCGGCCTGCGGCTGCGGGGCGACCACCTTGTGGTCGGCGGAGACGATGACCTCGGAGGCTTTTACGCGATCCGGGTGATCGACGATGAATCCGAGCGGGTGCCCCACGAGAATGACGCTGTCGACCCCGGCCACGGGGCCGGACAGGTAGCCCTCCTGGAAGACCTCGACATCCATGATGGCCTTGTCGGTCTCGACGGTCGCCACCACGTCGCCGCGGTTCACCCGTTCCCCGGGCGCCTTCTCCCAAGTGACGACCGTTCCTTCGGTCATCGTGTCGGACAGTTGCGGCATCAGGATCGGGATCCCGGCGTCATGCGGAATGATGTCCGCGGCGACTTGGCGGGTAACCACCTCGTCCTGGGGGATGGCGAGCTCGCCGGGCGTGTCGCTGATGTACCCCAGGGCGCCTCCCACCGGCACGGTGGTGCCGGCCTCGGCGAGCGGACCCGCCAGATAGCCATCGTTGAACACTTCGACGTCCATGATGGCCTTGTCGGTCTCCACGGTTGCGACGATGTCGCCCCGGGCGACCCGTTCCCCCGGCTTCTTTTCCCAGGTGACGACAACGCCCTCGGTCATCGTGTCCGAGAGCTGCGGCATCGTGATGGCGTAGTGTGATGGCATACGGATTCCTGATCGACTCGATGGAACAAAAGGCCCGCCCCGCGGAAGGGCGCAAGGGTTTCAGGCCTTTCCGAATAACTGCAGGACGGCCTTGACGATATCCTCATGATCCGGGATGGCCGCCTGCTCGAGCGTGTGGTTGTATGGTATCGGCACGTTCGCGGCATGCACGCGAACGGGCGCCGCATCGAGTTCGAAAAAGCACTCTTCGTTGATGATCGCGATGATCTCGGCCCCCACCCCGACGGGCCCTTCGTCCTCCTCGGCGATGACCGCCCGGTGGGTCTTGGCGACCGACCGCTTGATCCCTTGCCGGTCCAGGGGGGACAGCGCATACAGGTCGACCACTTCCGCATTGATGCCATGCTGCTTGGCCAGGATTTCGGCGGCCTTGAGGCACCAGTGCACCGAGATGTTGTAGCCGAAGAGCGTGACGTCGGTGCCCGGGCGCGCGACTTCGGAGCCCTCGAGCGGGTGAAAATATTCGTCCTCCGGCACATCCCCCTTCATGTTGTACATCAGTTCATGTTCATTGATGAAGACGGGGTCGTCGCTACGGATCGCCGATTTGAGCAGCCCATACGCCTGCCGGGGACTGGAAGGGGTGACCACGCGAAGGCCCGCGATCCCCATGAAGACCTTCTCCATGCGCGCGGAATGCTGCGCGCCCAGCTGATGGGCGGTGCCCCCTGGCGACCGGATGACGACCGGGGCGCTCAGCTGGCCGCCGGACATGTAGCGGACCTTGGCGGCGGTATTGATAATCTGGTCCGTCGCCAGCCACGCGAAATTGACCGACATGATCTCGATGATCGGGCGAACGCCGAGAAAGGATGCGCCGACGCCCAGCCCGGTGAAGCTGTTCTCCGAAATGGGTGTGTCGATGACGCGCAGCGGCCCGTATTTCTCAAACAGACCCTTGGTCGCCTTGTAGGTGCCCCCCGCCACGCCGATGTCCTCGCCCATGCAGATGACGAGCGGATCACGCGCCATCTCCTCGTCGTGGGCGCGCCGAATGGCCTCCCAATACATCATTTCTGCCATGCTATGTCCTTTCAGGGTCGCCCCGTTGCGGGCGAAGCGTTGGGCTATGCCAAGACGTACCGCTCGAGTTCGCTCACGTCCGGCTCGGGGGACTCTTCCGCGAACTTGATGACTTCGTTTTCGATGTACGCGTCGATTTCCTTCTCCAGGGCGGCAAATGCCTCCGGGGTAAGCGCGCCGGCGTCGATCAGGCGGTCGCGCAGGATGAAGATCGGGTCGCGCTGCTTCCAGAGCTCCTCCTCTTCCCGTGTGCGATACGCGCGTGAGTCGGACATCGAATGGCCGCGATAGCGGTAGGTCATCACCTCGAGGAAATAGGGTCCCTTGTGGCCGCGCACGTGGCCCACGGCCGCCTTGGCATGTTCATAGACGATGTCGAAGTCCTGGCCGTCGCACTGCGCGGCTTCAATGCCATAGCCGCATACGCGCTTGAACTGATCCACCACTGCCGTCGAGCGGTCGATGGCGGTTCCGATGCCGTACTGGTTGTTCTCGCAGATGAAGAGGACCGGCAAATTCCACAGCTTGGCCATGTTCATGGTCTCGTGGAAGGTCCCCTGATTGTTGGCGGCATCGCCCAGGAAGCAGATGCAGATCTCGTCCCCGCCTTTCATCTGGATGCCCTTGGCGATGCCCGCCGCGAGAGGGAAGGGGCCGCCGACCAGGGCATAGCCCCCCATGAAATGGTGCGCGGCGTCGAAGATGTGCATGGACCCGCCGCGTCCCTTGGACGATCCCGTCTCCTTGCCGTACAGCTCGGCCATGACCGCTTTCGGGTCGGCACCGCACTGGATGGCATGGACATGATCGCGGTAGCCGGTAATCACATAGTCGTAGCCTGGCCGCGCCGCTTCCATGACGCCCGAGACGCAAGCCTCCTGCCCGGGATAGAGATGCAGGAAGCCGCCGATCTTCCGTTCGATGTAGGCTTGATAGCACCGCTCTTCGAAGCGTCTTGCGAGGACCATTGCCCGCAGAACCCGTTTCTTGTCATCCAATTTCATCAGGTCGTCCCTTATAACTTGCGCGAAGCCCGCGTGCCGGCCGCCGCTCGCCCGCCGCCTACGGAGGAGGCGGGCCGTCGTCCGGCGAGAACGGTTGACGCGGTTTGCCGTCAGGCCTAAGGCCCACGCTTGCACCGTGCCTGGGGGCATGCTAAAGCCAAAATGTCCCAGATCATGTGCAGGCGACGGGTGCGGAATGGAGCCGGCGTTATCCGTTTGGTCCATGCCTGGAACAAACCAGCTATCATCACTAAAGTGTGCGCGGAGGTCAAGCGATGCGTGCGGCGCGCGGACCTCCGTGCGCCGCACGAAATTGAACAAAGTATCGTACAATCAATAAGATGTAACGAGTCGGCAAGAAGGGGCGATGGTCAGCGCTTCTGCGCCAGAGCCCAGGGCGTACCGCGCACGGTCCTTCGGCGCGGGTGTCCTTTTCCGGAGGGCGCTGCGCGGGCGCCGCCCCCTCCGGGGAGCGCAGTTCCGAAAGCGCGATCCTGGGGCGTCCGTCGCCGGTCAATCGCGCGCTGCGAGGTGTGGAAGGATGACGAGCGCGCCAATGACCAGTGCTCCGCCCGCTGCGATGAGCACGGCGCCGGCCGCCACATCCTTGGCCCGGCGGATGTGCGGGTTGAATTCCGGCGAGACGACGTCGCAAAGACATTCGATGGCCGTATTGAGCGCTTCGGCGGCCCACACGCCGACCATGGCGAGCATCACCCAGCACCAGTCCGCGCGCGAGAAGGGGAAGTAGGCGCCGAGCCCGACAACCATGAGGGTTGCGGCGAGATGCAGCCGTGCGTTCGGTTGGGTGGACAGCAGCACGCGCACGCCGCGCAGGGCGTGCGCGAAGCTGCGCGCCCGGGCGCGCCAATCGGGGGGAGTCGCGAACGCGCCGCGCATGCCGGTCAGCGGCGGGCCTTGTTTTCCTTGATCTGTTCGCGCCGGATGATGCTCGCCAAGGCGTTCAGTTCGTCGGCCAGCAATTCCAGCATGTCGTCGGCGGAGATGATGCCGACCAGGGCGCCGCCGGCATCGACGACCGGCGCGCGCCGGACGCCCTTGGTGCGCATGTACTGCAGCGTTTCCCAAATGCCCTCGTGTTCGCGCACGAGCAGAAGATCCGTGCTCATGACATCGCCGACGACGACCTTGCCGGGATCGACCCCTTCGGCGATCAGTTCGACGATGATGTCGCGATCGGTCAGAATGCCGACGGGGATGCGCCGCTCCTCCTCATCGGGCGCCACGACGACCAGATCCCCCACGTGGTACTGGCGCATGAGATGGGCCGCATCCTGAATCGATGCGATTTTCTCAACGATCACCACTTCGCGGGTGCATACTTCGCCAATGGGCATGGGCGTACTCTCCAGAAAACAAGACGAAGCTCGCGGACGAGAATTGCCGGACTCGCCGGGAAGCCGTGTGCGCGCCGTCGCATGCCCTTCTTGCGAGCGTGCCGGGCGCGTCACTTCCTAGTATAGTTGGAATGTCCCGTGCGGGTGCGCCAGCCCATCGCGGAAATCGCCGTCCGGCCGTGCCTTTGCGCGAACCCGATGGCGGCGCCGGGCGCGGCGATCGAGTCGATGGCGGCGGCCTGTCCTCGGAGGTTTTAACTGATGCTTGAATCTTGTTCATATATTTCTATGATTAGCTAAATGGAAAAGCACTACAACATCAGCGACCTCGCCCGCCGGATAGGTCGATCAGCTTCAACCGTTCGCCGGTGGGAGCGCGACGGGCTGCTTAAAAGCAAGCGTCTGCCTTCCGGGCATCGCTACTTCGACGAGGATGACGTTCGCGGCATTCTTGG
>JAJYKK010000055.1 GCA_021788645.1 Pseudomonadota bacterium | reverse complement strand
GGTCGTGGTGGCGGATCGTTTCTTCGCCAGCAGCAAGACGTGCTCGGCCTGCAGGCACAAGCTCGACGATCTGCCGCTGTCGGTGCGTGCGTGGACGTGTCCGGCCTGTGGCGCGATCTACGACCGCGACGTGAACGCGGCAGTAAATCTGAAGAACATGGCCGTGAGTTCCACGGTGTCAGCCTGTGGAGAGGAAGGCTCTGGCCTTCGTCGCAAGACGAAGGCGAAACCGGCCTCGATGAAGCAGGAAGTCCGCTTTGTTCCTGTTTAAGTAGGGATGAGCACGTCTGATGGAACGGTACGCTCAAAGACCCGAACAGGCCGTGGATGCGAAGATGTGGCTGAGCGGCCTTGAAGTGCCTTCATCCTCTCGCAGGCGCAGGAGGAGACTCTACCCGCCTGATGGAAGGTCGCCCGCCCCGGCCGGGGCTGGTCGGCCGGAAATTCATAAGCGTTCCGGCCCATGGCGCATAGCCGCCCTGCTCAGGCTCGCCGGTTGATGGGGTTCTCTTTGGCGAACACCCGGGTAAGCAGAACGACGCCTTCGATGACCCGGTCGATCTCTTCCGCGGACAGAGACGACAGCCTATCGGCAAGCCGCGCATGGGCGGCCGTGCGTGCCTGGTCGACGAGCCCGGCCCCGGTCTCGCTCAGGCTGAGGCAGATGCGCCGTCGCTCCTCGGGTGCAGGGACCCGCTGGACCCAGCCCGACCTGACCAGCCGTTCCACCATCACCGAAGCCGTGGCCATCGCCACCCCCTGATGGCGGGCAAGATCGGCCAGCGACGCACCGGAGTGCCGCCGAAGAAAAAGGAGCGCGCGAAACTGGGCAATGGACAAGGACGCGCGCGACTCGCGCATATGGGTGCGCACGAAGTCCATGACGAGCGGCAAGGCGTCCAGGAGGGAGCGCGCGCATTGGTCAGGCAGCGCGCCGGTCGTTCTCGTCTGTAAGGATTTGTGCATGCTGCTGGCCATTGAAAAGGGAGTTCGGTAAGATTATGCACGAATTATTAGCATGGCGAAATGATTACACGGCGTGCAACGCGACGATCCGTTCGCCGCCGGATACCTCTCCCATTGGATTCAGGTCGCAGGCACCCACCGTGAACGCTCCCACACCCAACACGCCCGATCCCCGCCCCCCTATTGCCAAGCCCGCGCGCCGCGGCCCCCGCGCCTGGCTGATCCTCGGCCTGCTGCTCGCCAGCGCGGCCGTGCTCGTCGCCACCCACCATGGCGGCGCGCAGGAGGCCCTGCACCCGCTCGCCCATGCGGGCGGGCCCGTTCCGGTGAGTGCGGCCCGCGCGCGCAGGGAGAATGTGCCGGTGTGGCTCGACGCCCTCGGCACGGTCACCCCCCGTAACTTCGTCAATGTCATGCCGCGCGTGAGCGGTCTGCTCCAAAGCGTGAATTATCGGGAGGGGCAAATGGTCAACGCCGGCCAGCTCATCGCCGTGATCGACCCTCGTCCTTTCGAGATCGCCGTGGAGCAGGCGCGCGGGCAGCTCCTGCGCGATCAGGCACAGCTCATCGGCGCGCGGCGGGACCTCGCGCGCTACCAGAGACTGCTGGCGCAGAACTCCATCGCCACCCAGCAAGTCGACGACGAGGCGGCCCTCGTGGCCCAGGATGCCGCCGCAACGGTGGTGGACCGTGCGGTGCTCGACAACGCGCAGCTTAATCTCGCCTACACCCGTATCACGGCGCCGATGAGCGGGCTGGCGGGCTTGCGCCTCGTCGATGCGGGCAACATGGTCACCCCTGCCGGGGCGGTGGGCCAGGGCGCGCAGCCGGCGGGCGGGAATGCGGCCGGCGGCGCCACGCCGATCGTCACGCTCGCCCAGGTGCAGCCGATTACCGTCACCTTCGCGCTTCCCCAGAACCAGATGGGCCCGATCGTGCAGACGCTCCTGGCAGGCCGGTCCTTGCCCGTGGAAGCCTGGGACGCGCAGGGACGGCGGCTGCTCGCCAAGGGCCGGCTTCTTGCCGCAGATAACGCACTCAATACCGCGACCGGTACCCTGGCCTTCAAGGCCGAGTTTGCCAACACCCCCCCTTCGCTTTATCCCAACCAGTTCGTCAACATCCGGCTGCGCGCAGGAACCCTTCATGGGGCGGTCGTGGTGCCGTCCGCGGCACTGGCGGTGGGCGCGCCGGGTACCTATGTTTATGTGGTCGGGCGCGGCCACCGGGTAGCGGTGCGCAAGGTCACTCCGGGGGTGGAGGACGGCGGGCAGACGGTGATCCGCTCGGGATTGGGCGTGGGAGAATGGGTCGTGACCGACGGGCTTGACCGTCTGCGCGCCGGGGCGCTGGTCCGCATCGTGGCGGGGCCTGGGCAAGGCGGCACGGCAAAGGCAGCCCATGCGCCGCGCACACCCCGCGCCGGCCCGGAAACCTCGCAATGACTTTTGCATCGGGACAGGAGCCGCCGCCGGGCGAGCCGGCCGCAAGCCCCAATACCTCGCGGCTTTTCATCCTGCGTCCGATCGCCACCACGCTGCTGATGGTGGCGGTCCTGGTGGCCGGCTTCGTCGGCTATCGCCTGTTGCCCCAGGCGGCGCTGCCGGAAGTCGATTATCCCACCATCCAGGTCACGACCCTCTATCCCGGCGCGAGCCCGGACGTCATGACCTCCTCGGTCACGGCACCGCTCGAGCGTCAGTTCGGCCAAATGCCGGGGCTCGCCCAGATGTGGTCGGTCAGCTCAGGCGGCGCCTCCGTCATCACCTTGCGTTTCGACCTCGCGTTGCCGCTCGACGTCGCCGAGCAGGAGGTCCAGGCCGCGATCAATGCCGCCTCCAGCTTCCTGCCCAGCGACCTCCCGACGCCGCCCGTCTATGCCAAGGTCAACCCGGCGGATGCACCGGTCATCAGCCTGGGACTCACCTCGGACACGCTGCCCCTGACACAGCTCTATGACCTTGCGGATACGCGCCTGACCCAGAAGCTTTCGGAAGTGCCGGGCGTAGGGCTCGTCACGCTCTCGGGTGGACACAAGCCGGCGGTGCGCGTGGAAGTCAACGTGCCCGCGCTGGCGGCGCTGGGATTGAGCCTGGACAACGTGCGCTCGGCCATCAAGGCAGGCAACGTCAACACGCCAAAAGGCAGCATCGATGGGGCCAGGCGGGCTTTCACCATCGACGCGAATGATCAGCTGCAAACGCCGCAGGGCTATCGCAACCTGATCATCGCCTACCAGAACGGCGCGCCGGTGAGGCTGGGCGAGGTCGCCACGGTGCACGAGGCGGCAGAGAATGCTTGGCAGGAGGCGTGGGTCGACGGCAAACCCGGGATCGTGCTCAATGTGCAGCGCCAGCCGGGCGCTAACGTCATCGCCGTCGTCGAGCGCATTCACGCCTTGTTGCCCGGCCTTTCCCAAGGCCTTCCCGGCGCCGCCCGCCTGACCGTCCTGTCCGACCGCACGGTGACCATACGCGCGGCGATCCGGGACGTGAAGGTCGAACTCTTGCTATCGGTCACGCTGGTGGTGGCGGTGATCTTCCTCTTCCTGCGCAGCGCGCGGGCGACGTTCATTCCCGCCACGGCCGTTCCCCTTGCCCTGGTCGGCACGTTGGGCGTGATCTATCTCGCGGGGTACTCGATCAACACGCTCACCCTGATGGCGCTGACGATCGCCACTGGCTTCGTGGTCGATGACGCAATCGTCATGATCGAGAACATTGCCCGCCACATCGAGGCGGGGGAAGCGCCGCTGGACGCCGCCTTGAAGGGGGCGGGACAGATCGGGTTCACCATCATTTCCCTGACCTTCTCCCTGGTCGCCGTGCTGATTCCCCTGCTTTTCATGGGAGATGTAGTCGGGCGTCTCTTTCGGGAATTCGCCATTACCCTGGCGGTGACCATCGTCATCTCGGCGGCCGTTTCGCTCTCCTTCACGCCCATGCTCTGTGCACGCCTGTTGCGCCATGTGCCGGAGAGCGAGCAGGGCGTTTTCTTCCGTGTGACGGGACACGCCTTCGAGCGCCTTGCGCAGGGCTACGCGCAGGCGCTCACCTGGGTCCTGCGCCATCAGCGTGCGGTCCTCGCCGTCGCGGGCCTTACGCTCATCGCCACCGTGGCCTTATATGTCATGATCCCGAAGGGATTCTTTCCGGTGCAGGACACCGGGCTCGTTCAGGGGATCACGGCGGCCCCCCCCGAGCTGTCCTATCCGGCGATGGCTCGGCGTCAGGCGGCCTTGGTCCAGGCCCTGGCGCGCGATCCTGCGGTGGCGGGCATCGCGTCCGTCATCGGCATCGACGGGACCAATGCCACGATGAACAGCGGGCGGCTGCTGATCTCCCTCAAGCCCCTCGCCAGCCGGGATCGCGTCGAGCCCGTGATCGCCCGCCTCAACGCACGCGCCGCCGAGGTGCGCGGCATACGCCTGTTCCTGCAGCCGGTGCAAGATCTCAGCATCGACGATTTGGTCAGCCGCTACCCCTATCAGTTCAGTGTCTCAGCCGTCACAGCCGACCAGCTCGCGAACGCCGTGCGGTCCTTGTCGCAACGCCTGAAGGCACTGCCCCAGCTTTCCGGCGTGACGACCGACGCCGAGAACGACGGCCTGCAGGCCTATATCAACGTCGATCGCGATGCCGCCTCCCGCCTGGGCATCCCCATGAGCGAGATCGACAGCGTCCTTTACAGTGCCTTCGGGCAGCGCCTGGTGTCCACGATCTTCACGCAGTCCGCGCAGTACCGCGTCGTGCTCCAGGCGGCCCCTGGCGCTTCCGCAGGGCTTGCGGCCTTCAATCAGCTGTATGTGGCGACGGCCAACGGCCCGACCGTCCCCCTGACCGCCATCGCCCGCATTGAGCAGCGGACCACGCCGCTTGCCGTGGACCACCTGGGGCAATTCCCGGCCGCGCTGGTCTCCTTCCAGCCGGCGCCCGGCACCTCCCTGGGGGCGGCGGTGAATGCCATCGAACGGGCCGCGGCGCAGGCGCACCTGCCGGGCGCCGTCCAGATCCGCTTTCAAGGCGCCGCAGCGGCCTTCCAGGCGGCGCTCAGCAATCAGTTGTGGCTGTTGCTGGCCGCCGTCGGCACGATCTATATCGTCTTGGGCGTGCTCTACGAAAGCTTCATCCACCCGGTCACCATCCTGTCCACCCTGCCCTCGGCGGGCATCGGCGCTCTGCTTGCGCTGATGGCGACCGGCCACAACCTGACGGTGATTGCCATCATCGGCATCATCTTGCTCATCGGCATCGTGCAGAAGAACGCCATCCTGATGGTGGACTTCGCGCTGGATGCGCAGCGCCGCCAGTTTCTGCCGGCGGCGGAGGCGATCGTCCAGGCGGCCCGTCTGCGGCTCCGCCCCATCCTGATGACGACCTTCGCCGCCCTGTTCGGAGCCGTTCCCCTGGCGCTGGCCACGGGGATGGGCGCGGAACTGCGCCAGCCGCTCGGGATCACCCTGGTGGGCGGGCTTCTGTTTTCGCAGCTGCTGACGCTGTTTACCACGCCGGTGATCTATCTGGCCTTCGACCGTCTCGCCGCCCGTTGGCCGGTGTGGCGCCGGCAACAGGTCGCGGCCTTGCCGGAACCGGCTGAGGACTGACCCCAAGCGTGAACCTGTCCGCTCCCTTCATTCGCCGTCCGGTGGGCACGACGCTCCTCGCGGCGGCCGTGCTGCTGGCGGGCATTCTCGCCTTCCGCCTACTGCCGGTGGCGCCCCTGCCGCAGGTGGATTTTCCGACCATCACGGTGCAGGCCAGCATGGCCGGCGCGAGTCCCGATGTGATGGCGGCCACGGTCGCCACTCCGCTCGAGCGTTCGCTGGGAAGAATCGCCGGGTTGTCCCAGATGACCTCATCCAGTTCCCAAGGCAATACGCAAATCGTCCTGCAGTTCGATCTCTCGAAGAACATCAACACCGCCGCGCGCGAGGTGCAAGCCGCCCTCAACGCCGCACGTTCCCTGCTCCCCACGGGGCTCACCAGCAATCCGACTTATCGCAAGGTCAACCCCGCCGACGCGCCCATCATGATCATTTCGCTCACCTCGGCAACCTTGACCCGCGCGCAGATGTACGATGCGGCATCGACTGTGCTGGCACAGAAGATTTCGGAGCTCCCCGGGATCGGACAGGTTATCGTAAGCGGTTCCGCCCTCCCCGCGGTCCGCGTTGAACTCGACCTGCCGCGCCTCAATGGCATGGGCCTGTCGCTCGAACAGGTGCGAAGCGCCATCGCGTCGGCCAACGTGAATTCCCCAACCGGGGTCGTGGAAGACGGTACCGACCGCTGGCAGGTCGCGACGAACGACCAAATGTCCGCCCCGGTCCAATACCGTCACGTCATCGTCGGCTATCGCAACGGCGCCCCGGTGCGCCTCGACGAAATCGCCTCGGTCAGCGAGGGGACCCAAGATGCCCGCAACCTGGGGCTTGCCAACGGCCGGCCCGGGGTGCAGCTCATCATTTTCCGCGAACCCGGCGCCAACATCATCTCAGCCGTCGAAGGGGTGAAGGCCGCTTTGCCGACCCTCCAGTCTTCGGTGCCGGCGGCCATCCACATGCGCATCATGTCGGACCGCACGATCACCATCCGCGCTTCGCTGCACGAGGTGGAGAGCACGCTGGCCCTATCGGTGACGCTCGTCATCGCCGTGGTTTTTGCCTTCCTGCGGGATTGGCGCGCGACCCTCATTCCGAGCATCGCCGTGCCGTTGTCTCTGGTTGGGACGTTCGCCACCATGTGGCTGCTGGGATACAGCCTGGACAATCTTTCGCTCATGGCCCTTATCGTCGCGACGGGCTTTGTCGTCGACGATGCGATCGTGGTGCTGGAAAATATCATGCGCCATGTCGAAGCGGGGCAAGCGCCGATGGCCGCCGCCTTTCTTGGCGCCCGCGAGATGGGCTTCACGGTCCTGTCCATGAGCCTGTCGCTCATCGCCGTCTTCATCCCGGTTCTGTTCATGGGGGGAATCGTGGGCCGCCTGTTCCACGAATTCGCGGTCACGCTCGCGACGGCGATCGGCATCTCCCTGGCCGTCTCCCTGACCGTGACCCCGATGCTGGCATCGCGCTGGCTGCGCCCCCCTGTCCCGGGCGGTGCCGCGACGCGAACGTCGATTCTGGCGAACGCCTGGACTGCCGTGCATGGAGGGTATCAGCGGAGCCTCGATTGGGCCCTCGCGCGTCCGGGGTTGCTTCTTTCGGTCTTCCTGGCCACGGTCGCGCTGAACATCGTGTTGTACGTGCTCGTTCCCAAGGGATTTTTCCCGACACAGGACACGGGCCTCCTGGTCGGCAACGTGAAGGCCGACCAGGCGGTGTCCTTTCAGGACATGAGCGCCAAGCTCACACGCGTGGTCGCCATCGTCCGCAAGAACCCAGCGGTGCAAAGCGTGGTGGCCTTTACCGGCGGGGGGAACGCGGCCAACATCGGACACATGTTCATCACGTTGAAGCCGCAATCGCAACGGCCCGGTGCCCTGGCGGTGATGGGCCAGCTGCGCAAGCGCCTGGCGGGGATTCCGGGCATCCTGGTGAGCGCGTTCCCGGTGCAAGACATCCGCGCCGGCGGGCGTCCCCCGACGGCCTTGTATGAATACACTCTCCAGGCGAGCGATCTCGATGCGCTGAAGGAATGGGGGCCAAGGATACTCGAGGCGTTTCGGCGCATCCCCATCCTGCGCGATGTCGACAGCGACCAGCAAAGCGGGGGATTGCAGCTCAAGCTGGCCATCGACCGTGCCGCCGCGGCCCGCTATGGCATCCCGATTAGCCTCATCGACGACACCTTGAACGACGCCTTCGGACAACGGCTGGTCTCCACCATCTATGAGCCGCTCAATCAGTACCGCGTCGTCATGGAGATTGCTCCGCGCTATCAGCGGGATCCTTCCGCGCTCTCAAGGATCTACGTCATCGCGCCCAGCGGCAAGCGCGTGCCGCTGTCGGCGCTGGCGCATTTCGAGCTGAGCAACACGCCGCTTGCCGTCAACCACCAGGGGTTGTTCGCGGCGGCGACCATCTCCTTTAACCTGGCCCCCAGGGTCTCGCTGTCGCAGGCGCAAGGGGCCATCGACGACGCGCTTGCACGGATCGGGCTGCCATCCGACATCCACGGCAGCTTCCAAGGCACGGCGAAGCTATTTTCTGATACGCTCAGGAATCAGCCGCTTTTTTTGATGGCGGCGGTACTGGCTATCTATATCGTGCTCGGCATGCTCTACGAAAGCGCGGTGCATCCGTTGACCATCCTCTCGACCCTGCCTTCGGCCGGTGTCGGCGCGGTGCTCGCCCTGCTGATCTTCCACTTCGACTTCACCATCATTGCTCTGATCGGCGTATTCCTGCTGATCGGCATCGTCAAGAAAAACGCCATCCTGATGATCGACTTCGCCTTGCATGCGCAACGCACCCGCCAGCTCGAACCGCGCCAGGCCATCCGAGAAGCCGCACTCTTGCGTTTGCGCCCGATCCTGATGACCACGCTCGCAGCGCTGTTCACCGCGCTTCCGCTGGCCTTCATCACGGGCAATGGCGCGGAGCTGCGTCAGCCGCTCGGCATATCGATTGCCGGTGGCCTGATCGTCAGCCAACTGCTGACGCTCTACACGACGCCCGTGCTCTATCTCGAACTTGACCGCCTGCGCCGCTTCGGACTCGCCCGTTGGGCGCGCCTCATGGCGCACCATCCATCGACTGAACGCCAATAACACGATCATGTCCATGCCTACCCGCACGTCCTGCCCGAAAGCCTACCGCCCCGCGTTCGCAGTCCTCTTTGGCCTGGCGCTCGCCGCATGCAGCAGCACCGGCCCGATCCCTGCCGTGCGACTCCCGGCCGCCGCCGCCTTCCAGGCGAATCGGGGCTGGGTGCCCGCAAAGCCCATGGCGTCCACGCCACGCGGCTCCTGGTGGGCCATTTTTGGTGATCCGATACTCGATCGACTGGAAAATCAGGTGGCCCAGGCCAACCAGAGCCTGCAATCGGCGCTCGCCGCCTATGACCAGGCCACCGCCTTGGTGGACGCGAATCGCGCCGCCCGCTATCCCGTGCTGGGTGCGAGCCTGTCGGCAAGCCGCTCAAGAAGCGGCAATTCCACCCTGTCGGGAACCGGGGTTCAGGCAGGGGCCGCGAACACCTACGATGCGGGACTGGCGGCGAGCTGGATTCCGGACCTGTGGGGGCGCGTGCGGCTGGAGGTGGCGGCAGCACAGGCAGGGACGCGGGCCAGCGCGGAAACCCTCCTCGCGACCCAGCTTTCCTTGCAGAGCACGTTGGCGGAAACCTACCTGCTGTTGCGCGTGACCGATGCCCGCATCGCGCTCGGGGACCGGGCGGTCGCCGCCTACCGGCAGGCGCTGCAGCTCACGCAAAATCGCTATCGTGCGGGTGTCGCCACCGAGGCGGACATCGCCCAGGCGCGCACGCAACTGTTGAGCGCGCAAGTGGCGCGCACGGACCTTACCGTGCAGCGCGCGCAGGATGCGCACGCGATTGCCGTGTTGATCGGGCGCCCCGCATCGAATTTCTCGCTCCTTCCGGTACCCACTCTCCCGGTTGTGCCTTTGATTCCCGCGGGGGTGCCTGCGCAAATGCTGGCCCGGCGCCCTGACTTGGCAAGCGCGGAACAAACGCTCGCGCAGGCGAATGCCCAGATCGGCGTGGCCCGGACCGCTTGGCTTCCGAACTTGATGCTGTCGGCGCAAGCGGACGCGAGCGCTTCGCGTTTAGCCGAGCTGGGGAGCGCGCCAAGCCTCTTCTGGTCGCTTGGTCCCGCGCTCTCCGCCACCGTGTTTGATGGGGGGGCCCGCCGTGCCCAGCTGGCCAGCGCCAAGGCCCGCTACCGGCAGGCGGTGGCTGATTACCGGCAAACGGCGTTGACCGCGTTTCAGCAGGTCGAGGATAACCTCGCGGCCCAGCGCATTCTGGAGCACGAGGCCGCCCTTCAGCGGCAAACCGTCCAGGCCGCCGAAACGTCGCTGCGACTGGTGGTGAACCAATATAAGGCCGGCGTCGTGCCCTATCTTGATGTCATCGTCGCTCAGAGCACGGCCACCGGCGCACAGGACGCCGCGCTCACCCTGCTGGGCAGGCGACTGGCGGCATCCGTTGGCCTCATTCAGGCGTTGGGCGGCGGCTGGGGCGGGGCCGCTCGGCCGATGGCGGGCGCCCCGCCCGTGCGCGAGACGAACATAGCCTCATAGTCTCCCGCGCCGAACATGAGCCCGATCCCCCCTCCCCACCGTGCGCTGCTATCCTTGTAAGAAGGGGGTGACGATGGGAACGGTGCTCAAGACTATTGGACTGGCACTCCTGCTTCTGCCGCTTGGGATGCGGCCGCCGGCCGCGCGCGCCGATCGGGACGATCGCGGTCCGGCCCCGGGTTTCCGCGGGCATGGTCCGGGGGCATACGGGCATTTTGGCGGGGGGCCGGGACCGGAGTGGCACGGGGACATCCGCCGTTTCCGCGAACACGACTTCGACCGCTGGCGCGGGGGGCGCTGGTATCATGGATTCCATGGAGGGCACCGCGGGTGGTGGTGGATCGTGAACGGCTTGTGGTACTTCTACCCGTATCCCGCATACCCCTACCCCAATCCCTACGTGCCGCCCTACCAAAGCGCCCCTTCCGCGAATGTCTGGTATTACTGCGCGGATCCGCCAGGCTACTATCCCTACGTGCAGTGGTGCCAAGTGCCTTGGCGGGTGGTGCCGGCCAACCCCTATTGACGGCAGCAGTCCGATGCCGGATAGGCGCCGCGGCCTCGACCCCGGGGTGCAGCACGGCACGCCGTGCCAGGGACGTGCGCGCGGCGTGAGAACCCTGGCGATCCGAAGGTTCTTCCGATGATGCTTCCAGGAACCCGTGCCGATCGGCTGGCATGCAACCCTAAAAAAATATTTTTTCTTTTTTCCCGAAACACGGTAATGGAAACGGAAACCGGAACCTTTCGGCCCTCTGGCCGAAATCCCGCGTGTTTCCATGGGTTCTTCTGTCCCTCCATTGCCCTAACCGGACCGCGCCGTCCCTAATTCCCCGGCGCAACGCGCAAACTCCCCTCCCGCCCTGCCCTACATGTCTGATTTCGCACAGACTAATGATGCGCGGTTCGGCTAGCATACGCCAACGATAACCATTCCCGCCGAACCGCGAAGGGATTGGAAACACTGCCCTCTCGTCTCCGTGCGGCAGTGCCTATCGGAGCAGGCCGCGCAGGCCGTGGCTGTGCGCCTTCCGCGGCGCGGACCGCGGCAAGAACCGCAGCGATAGAAAAGTCCATCGGGGGAAGCGGCCGATGGGTCACGAAGGGCGCGTCGTCTAACAAGACAAATGATCCACATCTAATAATATTAGGAGATGGAGATGGAAGAAATGATGATGGAGGACAATGTCGGCGAGGGCGTAATTAGGGATGCGGATGACGCGATGTTCACGGAGGCAGGCGCGGACGACGCGCCCTTTGAGGACGCGTGCGGCGACATCACCCGCCTCTACCTAAGCGAGATCGGCCGCAATGCGGTGCTCACGGCCGAACAGGAGCGGCGCTTTACCCGATCGGCGCAGGCCGGAGATTTCCAGGCGCGCCAGCAAATGATCCAACACAATCTGCGTCTGGTCGTCAAAGTCGCCAAGGGCTTTGTCAACCGCGGCCTCCCCCTCCTCGATCTGATTGAAGAGGGCAATCTGGGGCTCATGCACGCCCTTGAGAAGTTTGATCCGGACCGTGGTTACCGGTTCTCGACCTACGCCGCCTGGTGGATTCGACAGAACATCGAACGGGCGATCATGAATCAATCTCGCACCATTCGGTTGCCGGTCCACGTGATTCGCAAGATGAACATCTATCTGCGTACGCGCAGGGAACTGCAGGGAACGAGCGGCGACATGCCCCCTCTGGCACAGATTGCCCAGCGACTCGGAGAGCCGCTTGAACAGGTGCGTCAGGTTCTGGCGCTGAACGAGCGAATCGAATCTCTTGATGCCGCGGTGGACGGCGATGCACAGGGTTCGCTGGCCGAGGGCATTCCGGATGAGCAGACGCTGCAGCCGGAAGATCATCTGCAGCGCACAGCCATCGAGTCTTTGATCGCCCAGTGGCTCTCCCAGCTCACCGCCAAGCAGCGCCAGGTCATCTGCGTGTGTTATGGACTCGACGGCCAAGAGCTTCGGAGCATCTCGAGCCTGGCCGCGGACTTGAAGGTCACGCGCGAAAGGGTGCGCCAGATCCGCCTCGATGCGCTCAAGAAACTGCGCGCGATTCTGGGCAAATGCGGCATGTCGAAAGCCATGCTGTATTGATCGCCCGAGCCCGCTTCCCCCAGCGCGCGAGTGCGCCGACCGCGGCGCGAAATCCCTCGATCAGCGCGATAAGGGTGGAAGCTGGACGGTCCCGATGCCGACTGGGAGCACTCCGGAGATGCGCATGCTCTGGACCGACGGGGTGGGCCGCGAGCCAGGGTCGTGAAATGACAATGTGACGGTGATGTATTCGGTTGGATCCCCGGTAATAAGCCGGTAGACCACGCTTTTCCCGTCTGGACTGACGGTGGCCGTCGCTTCGGGGTAAGCCGGGCCTGCGCTCGGCGTTGCCGGCGCGGGAGACCATCTGGGCGCGCCGTCCAACCCATCAGCCGAGGCAAAGAACAACTGGCCGTCGAGGACCACGGGAGCCACGGCCCTTGCGCCAGCGGGAGAAAAGAAGACCGTGTCGTTGGTCCCGATGCCGGCCGCGCCAAAGCCGGCCAAATAGGGCTGGCCGTTTAGGGTGGTCTCCAGAACGGACGCGGCGTAGAACGCCGGTCCGGTGTCGGAACGCGATGTCGCGACGGCGTCAGCGGACCCTGTCGCCGCCCATCCGGGCTGGATGCCCGGGGACGCGATTTGAACGGATATCGCGCCATGGCCCGTGGCGCCGGAGACGACCCCCACGGCTGCCGCCGCCTCGCGGGTCAGGAGTGCGTGTTGCTGCGAGGCATCGGCCGCGCCTACCTCGGCCGTCGTGTCAGTCAGTGCGAGCTGGCCGGCGGCCGTTGCGCTGGCGATCGCCCGCAGGTACCCGGCAGCGGTGACCCTGTCCATCTGACCCGGCATCAAGGCGACGGGATTGGCGCTGGCGGCCGGCGCTGCGAGCCCTATCGCCATTGCGAAGCACAGTGTGCGCATCATGGGTACTGTCCTCCCGAGAGGTTTTCGCATGCGCCCGATGGTTCCCGCCGTCGCCTCTTTCCTGCGCGTCGGCATGGACACGATGGATCCCCCGTCCGGCAAGCGGATCGTGAAGACCCGCGTCGGCAAAGGGCGAAGCGCTTGTCGAGCGATTGTTGGAGCGCTCTGCATGTCGAATAGCTCGGTCATTCCCTATCGTGCCCCGTCCATGTCCCGCTGGGCCCCGCAGCCGGCCCGGTCCCTGACCAGGGGCGCCCAGTTGCCTAGCGCCCTGTCTGCCTGAGCGCGTGGTATCCCTTCATCAGCCCGCCACGGCGGATCGCCCTGCCCGATCAGTCGAAGCGGATCGGCAGCGTGATCTGGAACATGTATTTCGGAGCGTCGCTGCTCAGCCCAATCCCGAGCACCACATTGAGCATCACGTTCTTGTTGAGGATGGAGGAAGCCCCCACGTTGAACATGCCGATTGTCTGCTCAGAGCCGGGAACGTCACTGCCGTTGACCTGCGTGTCCCGCGCGAAGGTCTGGTTGAAAGCGAATTGCAGGGATGTCTGCGGGCTTGCAGCAAGGAGCGTCCCGAGCGAGAAGCCGACTTGATCACCCTGCCGTATCTGGTCTTTCTCAAAGGATTTCTGGTAGAAGAGGCTGCCGACGAAAGCCAAGGGATCCTGCCGTTGCAAGGCGACCAGCTGAACTTGGGCCGAGGGGTTGCCGCCGGGCATGACCACGCCGTTGTCCTGCTGGCTTCCTTGCCCTACCGTGTAGGTGATGCGGCCAATCAGATCCGGGCGCCAGCCCGCTTCATGAGTAAAGGTCTTGGCCAGCCCGACCGAGAAGTCGCCCCACCCGCTGCCGTGGGCCGTGCCGGCAAAGCGTCCAGCAGCCCCCAGATCGGCCACTTGGGACTGGTGCACATAGTTGTAAGGCAAACCGAACTCCACTTGGGATTCCCAGGGCAACCCAATCTTGACCGCCAGGTTGGCCGCGATTTCATCCCGTCTGATCTGCTGCGAGTCGAGGACCAGGTTCGAGCCCAGGAAGTAATACGTGGGGGCGGAGATCTCCTGGCGCGTGAATGACACACTGGGCTCGACATCGATCTGGTGCGGAGCGAGCAACAGCGCGCCCGTCTGGGTGAGTGTCCGCTCCAGGGCGCGCTGAGCCGCCGCTTCATCCACCGAGAAGCTTCCGGGACCGCCTCCAGGCGAGCCGGGCCGCGCGGGTCGCGGCGCCGCCTCGCCGGCGCCTTGACTGGCCGGGCGGGACGCCGCCATCGGCCCCGGCGTTCGTTCAGCGCTGGAATTGGGGCGGGCGGGGGTTTCCAGGCGATCGACGAGGCCCTCCAGCCGCGCCATCCGCCGTCGCAGGGCTGCAATGTCCTTGGCTTGCTGCGCAACCTTCCGGGCAAGCGCCGCCTCATGCGGCGGTATGCCGGATAGGATCGCACTCGCCGGCAACGGCGAGCCAATGAGTCCCATGCCGGCTAAAGCGGCCACCAAGGCTGTGCGCGTGTGTCGTCCCTGCATGTCTGGTCCTCCCGCTGAAGGCGTTCCTCGGATCGGCCTAGCGCAAACGGTGACGCTATGGCTCGAACATGGCGAAATCACGGATTCGTGGCGCAAGCGCCCCCATCGGGCCTTGTTGACCGTCTCTTTCCTTGACCATGAAAGCGACATGCCCCAGCTGAGGGAAGTTGATCCAGGCATCGAGAAAATCCTGGACCAGCAGCGTACGATTCCCCCACGCGGGATCCGCCAGGAGCACTCGGTTGCCAAGGCGCCCTCGAAATATCACGAAATGGTTGTACCCCAGCATATTGATCGGCACCATGGCCGGAGCCATCTTGAGTAGATCCTTAAGCTCGAGCCCGCCGTAAGCGACGCCGAGGTAGCCGTGCGAATCCGCGTAACGCTTGAGGTCCAGCAAGGAGAAGCCTTGCCGAATTCGCACCAGTTCGGGGTGCTTGAGATATACGGGCCGGTTCATAAGCGCGAGCGCAACCTGTCTTTCGCTCACCGGGACCCCGTACTGGTAACGGAGCAGGGTGGCGAGTGCCGCGGCGCCGCAGCTCAAGTCCCAGTGCTGAATGACCACATGTGCCCGGCGAATCTCCAGCAGCGAGGTCACCACGCGTGGTTGGGCGCAGGCGGGCAACGCCAGTGCAAAGAGGATGATCAGCCCCACGAGGCGGGCGGACCGTGCCGAAGACAGCGCGTTCACCGGCACGCCCGCCGATCAGCACGGCAACGCGGGAGAGTTTCGGGCGAAGCCGATCGCCGCGCCCTTGTTCCTCGGTACCCATAGGGCTGTTGCCCATCGCCACGCGCGTGCGAGTCGCAGGTGCGGGCAAGCCGTGACAGACGCCCATTGCTCCCGGGGCCCCTCCCGCATGGCCGGATGGGCCAGGGCTGCGGCACGACGCGAGCGAATGTGCGCATTGCCGACGGCCTAGACAGGCCCGGCTCCGTTCCGGTTAGGGCCTGTCTAGGCCGAGCGGCGAAGACCATCCGCCGAATTGACCACGTCGGTGCAGACATGGCTAAAACAGCTGCGGCCCGGCGAAGGCGCCGAAAGCCATCGTGGTGCTGCCGCTGATGGAGGTCCCGAGAACCTGCATGTTTTGCGTAATCACATAGGTCGCGCCCGTGCCCGGGACATTGGCCGATGTCGATGCTGCCGTGCCACTGTTCCCGCCCGGCCCCACCGAAGTGGCGGTAGCCACGGCTTCGGACCCCGCGGCGTAGCCTGCCAAGCTGGGCTGCCCGTTCATTGTGGTTTGCAAGGCCACCGCGTTGGCAGCGGTCCCGGTGAAGGCAATCGGCCCGGTGGCCACCGCCGCCGCGGTTCCGCTTGTGTCGGCCCCGGCCGTGATCGCATCCATTTGGGCGGACGCAAGAACCACCGGGGCCCCCCAGGCCATAGGCGCCGCACCGCACAGAACGGCCAGCGCGCAAAGAATGTGCTTTGTCATGTTCGCTCTCCGAGATTGATCTCACGCTTGACGCGGGGGCCCCGGGCTCGCGTGGGGCCCCCTTCATGTCCCGCTGACGCTAGATCAGGGGAGCGATGCGGCGGCTTGGGCCGCGCTACCAGCCACGGCAGGCGTGAAATACACCGAGGCCGCGGCCGCCATGCTCTGGGCCGCCGCCGAGGCGGACAAGCCGGCGATTGCGGTAGTCGTGGTGGAGGCCTCGCTCGCGGAAATCAGGTCGCCCAAGGTCAGCGCCCCTGCCGAGGCAAGGGCTGTGGCCCCAGCGCTGACTTGATCCATCTGGGCGTTGGACAGGGCGACGGGATTCGCGCTCGCGACACCTGCAGCGGCGAAAAGGGCCGCCGCAACCAGCGTAGTGACGTGTTTCATTTGTACTCTCCTAAGTGAAATAGACCATGTCCGGCCACGAAGCGGCAGATGCGGCCGCTTTGCTACTGCGCCGAAGAACTGGACTGCGCCAGCGCAAGAGTGGCGATGTCGTTGATGGTGGTCGCTTCAAATGTTTGCGTGGCGACGACCTGCACGTTGGCCGAGGCTGCGGTCTGCGTGGCCACCAGGCTGCCGACTGCCGCCGCGAGCGCTTGTGCGCCGCTGATGCCACCGGCCGTGACATTGTCCATCTGGGCCGCACTGAGTTGCACGGGCTGGCTCGCGAAAGCCAACGCCGACATGGCCAGCAGCGGCGCGGCCACCAGGGTGCTAACAAGTTTCGCGTTCATTTTTAACCTCCTAAGAGATACGGTTGCTTGAAGTGGCTTGAACCTCGCGAGGCTCTATTGAAGATTAGGGAATGTCGGGTCCGAAATGAGCGCAAAAATCAGCGGATGAAGGCGCAAAGCCGCCCGGATTTGATGACGTTTTTTCATTCGATGAAATTTGGTTATTGCAGCGGAATTATTCATCTCATGAAATTTTCTCATTCGATCAGCGTTCTGGCAGGGTTGCCGCGATCCGTGCAGCGCCGATCTGAAGCCGCGAATGGCATCGCGGCTTTGATGAAAATGTTGCGCCTGCCGGCGATTCCTGGGAAATCGGTTTGCTGCGGAGGAAAGCGAGCGGAGCGAGGATTGTCCAGGGTTGGGTGCAGCCGATGGCGAGGAATGCGCCCGTGAGCGACTCGGCTTGAGTCCGGCTTTGATCCCGCACGGGGACAAGGCGAAGGCGGACGCGCTGGCATTTCCCGCCCCTGCCCCGGGCACCCCGCGACCCGGCAGGCCCGCCATGCGCTCTGGGCCCGCCCGGGGTGCTCAGGCGGGCGTGAGCCTGCTCTCTGCGGCGACCGTGCGCAGAATCTTGGCCATGTTGTTTACGCCTAACCCTGCGCTTCGTATCGGCGCCACGATCAGGTTCAGGATCACCTTGTTCGAGCGGCCCTCCGACAGCGGGAGCGGGATGAGTGTTTTATCTTCCAGCCACGGCTCGATTCGGTGCCGCGGTAGCCACGCAAACCCCAGCCCGTCCCGCACCGCCGCAATGGCGGTATCGAGCGAACTGACATGCCAGCGTCCGCCGCCGGCGCCCCAATGGCCGGGGCCATCCACCTTGCGGCCGGCCCGATCCATGACGATCTGCGTTTCGCATTCGAGATCGATCGCGGTCAATTCCATGCCCTCGTTGACGAGCATCGTGCGTCCCGGACGAGTGACCGCGATGTATTCGATTTCGATCAATGGGTCTCCGAGGAATCCCGGGGGAATTCGGCGACCTATTGCGAGTTCCGTGTTCCCTTCACGCAGCGCCTCCACGACATCCGGTGCCGCCATCTCGGACAGCAGTACCCGGCTGCTGCCATGAAGCTGAGCGAACGCGTGCAGCGCATTCAGCAAGATGTCACTGGGAAAGGCATGATCGACCGCCACGCGGATCTCCGGCTCCCAGCCCTGGGCCACTCGCTGGGCAAGCTCCTCGGTCGTGACGGCTTCCTTGATAAGGTGCAGGGCACGCGCATGGACCGCGTGTCCTGCCGCAGTCAGGCGAGTCCTTCGCCCATCCACGTCGAGGATGGGCACCCCCAGGTTTTCCTGCATGGTTTTGATCGCATGGCTGATTGCGGATTGGCTCAAATGCAGGCATTTCGCCGCTGGGGCGAATCCGCCGCACTCGACCACGGCGTGCAGCATCCGCCATTGCCTGAGCGTGACGCGAGGGACATGGCGGGTCGACTCCACGTCGCGCCTTTCGCGTGCCGCCATTGACGTCGGGGTGTTCGAAGTCACGTGTTCACCCCAAGAGCGGCGCGGCGATGGGGCCGCATCCCTGGTCGTGCGCTTCTCGCCGCAGCGCTCATGCGGTGAGTCCCTCCGCATCCTCCCGGGTGAGAAGCGGGGGCAGCCTCTGCAAGGCTTCCTCCTGAATCTGGCGCACCCGTTCGCGCGTGATTTTCAGCTTCCGCGCGACTTGCTCGAGGGTGCAGGGGCTATGCCCGTTCAGCCCGAACCGGCGTTCGATCACCACCCGATGCCGTCGGGGCAGGCTCTCAAGCCAGCTGACGATGTGCGCGCTCACCTCGGCGGAGTGGATGAGGTCCTCGGTGGATGGGCGCTCGTCGTCGGGGACGGCATCGGCAACGGAAATGTTTGTGTCCCGCGAAATCGGGGAATCCAGAGACTCGAGGAAGGTGAGCGATTCGAAGAGCCAGAGCATCCTTCGCACCTCATCCACCGGCTTGTCCAGAAATCGCGCCACGTCCAGGGGTGTCGGTGCGCGTCCGCTTTGCATATCCCTTTCCAGGTGACGCAGGGCCCGGATGCAGATGTTGACCTCCTTCAGCATGTGGATAGGCAAGCGGATCGTTCGCCCACAATTCATCACCGCGCGCTCGATGCTCTGGCGGATCCACCACTGCGCATAGGTGGTGAACCGAAAGCCCAAGGTTGGGTCGAATTTTTCCAGCGCATGCATCAAACCGAGGTTTCCCTCTTGCACCAAGTCCAGCAGGTCGAGCCCGCGGTTGACATATTTCTTCGCGACGCTGACCACGAAGCGAAGATTGTGTTCGATCATCTGCGCGCGCGCGTAGTCGTCCCCTGACCACGCGCGGCAGGCAAGCGCATGCTCCTCCTGGGGCGTAAGCAGACGCTTGCGCCCGACCTCGTTAAGATACATCTGGATAATGTCGTTGTCCGGTTCGACAAAATAGCCGTCCTGTTCATCTCCTTTATCGTCCGCCTTCTCGTCGATTTGCTCCTCGGTTTCCCAATCCGATGATTGATGTTGCGCTTGCTCGGCATCTTCCATGACGAACTCCCTGTGCGATCAACTTGCGAAAACGCATACCGAGTCAACCTAACGATCATGGTGGTTGCCGCCACCCCAGGACATGAAAGAGACTACGGGGCGGAAGGTGGCGGGTAGAGGTCGTGATAGTTTTTGGCGGCTCGACCCCGCGCCTAACGTGACCCGCCGGACTGA
>JAJYKK010000104.1 GCA_021788645.1 Pseudomonadota bacterium | reverse complement strand
TACATGATAACGATCACGAGGAAACGCGTCTTTCTGGCTCATTTGCGCGGAAATGAGTAATGGAGACGACGAAATCCCTCTCAATGCGCAAACAATCGGCGTTTGCGTTTCAAGAACGTGGCCGACAGGCCATCTGTCCTGCTGGTTTCTGCTTGGATCTCGGCTGTGATTGACGATGATGTACGGGATATTGGCTTCCGGCGGGACGGCGCGGATTATCAGGACGGTGACACGAGGAACGAAGTGAGGTAAAAGCGGTTGCTTGAGAGATTAGGCGCAGCCCCGACGAATACTTGGCGGTAGGAATCGGGACTGCGCCGTCCCTTGCTTTGAGAGCGAGGGAAGTTTGCCATTTCCAGGGTGGAGGTGTCCAGCACTCTCAGCGTTTTGAGAGTCCCCGTTGGAGCTGATTGCCCGATTATTCTGGTGTGCGCTGTGCCGATGTCCGGCTCTGGCCTGCAGTCCTTGCGACCGTGGTCAGCGCTATTGCAGCGACGATTGTTCCAAAAAGGCCCGGCGCCGGAACCAGCGAGAGGCGGCGCGTCGTTATCAGCGAAGCCGCCAAGGCAAGTTCAACCATGCCCGCCGACAGCGCGATTACCGCGCCCGCCAAAAACAAAAAGTGACGCATCAGGGTTCCTCTCCCCCTATCCAAATTGCTTTACTGGTGGGCGATTCCACGGAGCCTAAGCGCATCGCGCCGGCGAGCGCGGCCCTATCCAGCGGGGATGCCCACCGCTGCGGATGGTGCCATCGTGCCGTGTCGGCGTTTTGGCGCTTGGGATTTCTGAAGAATCGCCGCCTTCCGGCCACCCTCGGCCGGTTTCGTTCACCCAACGGGAGACAACAAGAATGATTTCATCGGAGAAGGAGGCGATGATCCTGCGCTATTTCCATGCCGAGCGCTGGAAAGTGGGGACCATTGCGCGCCAATTGAACGTTCATCACTCGGTCGTCAGGCGCGTGCTTGGCCTTCAAGGCAATGTGATGTCTGCGCAGCCCTTGCGTGCGCAGATGATCGATCGGTATTTGCCCTTCGTGCTCAAGACGCTGAAGGAATACCCGACGCTCAGGGCAACGCGTCTATACGAGATGGTGCGCCAACGGGGATTCGCCGGATCGCAAAGCCACTTCCGCCGCGTGATCAGACGCCATCGTCCTGCGCGCAGGGTGGAAGCCTATTTGCGGCTGCGGATGCTGCCGGGAGAATACGCCCAATGTGACTGGGGAAGCTTCGGGAAACTCACCATTGGCCGGGCCAAGCGAGATCTGTCCGGCTTCGTCATGGTGCTGGCCAACTGCCGGGACATCTATCTGCGGTTCTTCCTCAACATGCGCATGGAGAACTTCCAGCGTGGCCATCTCGGGGCCTTCGCCCGGTGGGGCGGGTGCCCCAGGGTCGTCATGTACGACAACCTTCGCTCGGCGGTGCTCGAGCGCCATGGGGACATCGTCCGCTTCAATCCCGCCCTCATTGATCTGGCCAAGCATTACCACTTCGAGCCGCGCCCCTGCGACCCCTTCCGGGGGAATCAGAAAGGGCGCGTGGAGCGCGCCGTAAGGTATATACGCGATTCGTTCTTTGCCGCGCGCGAGTTCAAGGATCTCGATGACCTGAACCGCCAGGCCGAGGATTGGTGCAATGGCCTGGCTTCGGAGAGGCGCTGGGTGGAGGATCCGAGCTTAACCGTGGGCGAGGCCTTTGAACGGGAACGTCCCAGCCTCCTGGCGCTGCCCGAGAACCCCTATCCCGTCATTGAGCGCGAGGAGGTGAGTGCAGGCAAGACGCCTTATATCCGGTTCGACAAGAACGACTACAGCATTCCCCACACCCATGTCGGGCGCACCCTCACCGTGCTGGCGGAGCTCGACAGCCTTCGCATCGTCGACGGGGGCCAAGTGCTGGCGGTCCACCCACGCTCCTACGACAAGGGCCAACAAATCGAAGTGCCGACGCACATCGAGGCCCTGATCCAGGAAAAGCGCAAAGCCCGCACCTTGAGCGGCACCGATCGGCTGACCCGGGCGGTTCCCTCCGCCCACTGGCTTCTCGCCCAGGCCGCGGAGCGCGGCGACAACCTCGGCGGCATCGTCTCGCAGCTGCTCGATTTCCTCGATCGCTATGGTGCCACCGAGCTGGACGCGGCTGTCGCCGAGGCGATCGAGCGGGGCGTGCCCCACCCCAACGCGGTGCGCCTTGCGCTTGAGCGCCGTCGCGAGGAACAGGCCAGGCCACTGCCGGTGGTCCTGATGCCCAGTCACATCCGCTCACACGATGTCGCCGTCAGGCCGGCTGATCTCAAAGTCTACGATCAACTCACCCGTGGGGAGGACGATGATGAATGACCTTGATTCCTTGAAAGCACGCGCAAAGGGCCTCAAGCTGAACGGCCTCCTGAGTCATTGGACCGACATTGGCCCCGAGCCCTGGGTCGCTCGGCTCATCGAATGGGAGGAAGCCGAGCGCGCGAAGCGCAGTCTCGAGCGGCGTCTTTCCGCCGCCAAGATCGGGCGCTTCAAGCCCCTCTGCGACTTCGACTGGGACTGGCCCGAGAAATGTGACCGGGGCGCGATCGAGGAGCTCATGACCCTCGAATTCCTAAAAGAGGCCACCAACGTCGTATTGATCGGCCCCAACGGGGTGGGCAAGACCATGCTCGCCCGCAATATCGCCCACCAGGCCCTCATTCATGGCCATACCGTGCTCTTCATGAGCGCCGGGGAGATGCTGGCCGAGCTGTCCGCCCTCGACAGCGACTCCGCGCTGCGCCGCAAGCTGCGCCATTATGGCGCGCCCAGCCTGTTGTGCGTCGACGAGGTCGGCTATCTGTCCTATGGCAACCGCCACGCCGATTTGTTCTTCGAGCTGATCAGCCGGCGCTACGAAACCAAGAGCATCTTGCTCACTACCAACAAATCATTCTCCGACTGGCCGGAGGTCTTCCCCAATGCCTCCTGCGTCGTCTCCATGGTCGATCGCATCACCCATCATGCCGAGATCATCTCTATCGACGGCGAGTCCTACCGCATCAAGGAGGCGAAAGAGCGCGCCGCGAAGAAAGCCATACAGCGCAAGGCGAAGAAATCTTCATGACGCAGATGACCAACAGACGATGCTTGGCCTTGCACATCGAGGTGGCGGAGAACCAAGTACAGGCCTTCGCGCAATTCCTCAAACGCGCCGGATGGAGCCATTATCGCCAACTTGCCATCGATGACGAGGAGGCTTATGACATGCAGACCACTGCGGAACGTCTGCGCCACGCCATCGCCTCATCAGGCTTTGCACCGCGATAAGCGCCTGCTTCCCAACCCCCAACCCATGCGGACTTCCACTATGGACACCGACTACGACTGCACCATCGAAACCCTGTTCCCGACCGGCATCCCGGACGAAGCAGCCTACATCCTCTGCGAAGTCATGCGGGAGCTGTCCTTCATCTGCGAAAGCCGCTACCACGTCCATCTGGCGCGTTACCACGAGGCCCGCCGCCAGCGCTTCCGGGAGGAACAGCCCGATCTCTACGACGACCAACATCCGTGGATCTCAGGGCGCTCCAAATAGCCCCGCCTGCAACCACAGCCTCATTCCATCGCGCGGGCAGGCAGTCCTCCATGGCCTGCCCCACTTCCGCCCTAAACGCCCCATGCAATAGCTATGCTCCCGAACCCTCCGCGGGCGTTCCGCGCATCTGGTTCAAATTGACGCGTTTCTTGGTAATCGCCAACACGTACATTTCCTTCGGTTTCTCGCTGTGTTTGCCACGAGGAAAACGGAGCACCGATTCTGGAATTGCATTGAGCGGAACGTCCGGAACCGCTCCGCGTGTCGCCACCATCAGGACTTCATGCCCCTGGCGGAAATATCGCCCCTGCCCTGGGCTTCCCTTGTCCCACACGGCGCTTGTCCTGAACGTAAATCCCCATGCTTCAATCACGTCAAGCGCATCTTTGAGCAGGGAAGCAGATGTCCACATGAACAGCACCGCATCCTCTGTGG
>JAJYKK010000103.1 GCA_021788645.1 Pseudomonadota bacterium | reverse complement strand
GTCGTCTTTCTGCCCGTGGCTGGGTACGCGGCAATAGACCACCGTCAGGCGCTTTTCGTCCGCCTTGCCAAGAATGCCGCGAACGTCATCCTCGTCGAAGTAGCGATGCCCGGAAGGCAGACGCTTGCTTTTAAGCAGCCCGTCGCGCTCCCACCGGCGAACGGTTGAAGCTGATCGACCTATCCGGCGGGCGAAGTCGCTGATGTTGTAGTGCTTGTCCATTTATCTAACTATAGAAAGATATGAACAAGTTGCAAGCATCAGTTAAAACCTCCTGGCCGCCTCTTGACCCTGTAGCGGCTACAGGGCTTTAGATGAGCATACCGCATCCGATCCGGGAAAGGAAAGGTGCGCCGAGCGGATTCAGGCGACGAGCCCCCAAGCCGCGAGAAAGTAGCCATCGCACGCATAGGACATCGCATGCACGCCCACCCTCACGATCATGCCCATGACCATCCGCACCCGCACCGCCACGGAGAAACGGGCGGCGCCCACGCACAGGCAGCGCGCGCCTTCCTGGTTGGCATCGTCCTCAATGGGAGCTTCGTCGTTCTCGAAGCGAGCTTCGGCATCCTCTCTCATTCGCTCGCGCTGATCGCCGATGCCGGCCACAATTTAGGCGACGTTCTGGCGTTGGCGCTGGGATGGGGGGCCGCCGCACTGGCCACGCGACCGCCAAGCCCGCAGTTTTCCTACGGCCTGCGCAGCTCCTCCATTCTCGCGGCGCTTGCCAACGCCCTCATCCTGTTGCTGGTCACGGGGGCGATCGGCTGGGCGGCCCTCCTGCGCCTAAGCGCCCCGCAACCGGTTGCGGGGTCCACGATGATTTGGGTCGCGGCCATCGGCATCGTCATCAACGGCGCCACCGCGCTCATGTTCGTGGCCGGCCGCCGAACCGATTTGAATATCCGCGCAGCCTTCGTGCACATGGCCGCCGATGCCCTCATCGCGCTTGGCGTGGTAGTCACGGGCGTGGTGATTCGGCTGACCGGCTGGATGCTGCTCGATCCCGTCGTCAGTCTGGTCATCTCCGCACTGATCGTATGGGGTACGTGGGGCGTGTTGCGGGAGGCCGCGAACTTGGCCCTCCATGGCGTACCGGCCGGTATTGAGCTTGATGCGATCCGGGACTTTCTCGTCCATCTCCCCGGCGTGGCCGAGGTCCACGACCTTCATGTCTGGGGCATGAGCACGACGGAGACGGCCTTGACCGCCCATCTGGTGATGCCCTGCGGCAATCCGAACGACACATTCATTAATGCGTTGGCGCACGCCCTGCAGGAACGCTTCTCGATCGGGCATGCGACGGTCCAGATCGAGCGCGGCGACGGGGCCGCGCCATGCATGCTGGCTCCTGATCACATCGTATGAACTACTCCGCCCAAACGGCCGCAGCCGCTATGGGGAGCACTAGACGCGGCTTGGTAGGAGGTACCGGGACCGCCCAAGCGGGCCACGTGCCCAGCCTTGCTGCGGGGTGTTTATTCTCCGCGCACAAGCAAAACCGGCATCGAGGCGGTGCGCACGACGCCATCGGCGACGCTCCCCAGGAATAGCCGGTCCACGCCTCGCCGCCCGTGCGTTCCCATCACGATAAGGTCAGCGCCCGAATGAGCGGCGTCCTCGGCGATGACCGTAGCGAGCCGTCCTATGGCAACCTCCAGCAAGGCGCTCTCCGGAACGACCCCCAGTTTCTCCGCATCGCGCTTCGCCCGCTCAAGCAGCCGATTGCCGGCTTCGCGCAACGCGCCGCGGACGCTGTCGTAGTCGGGAATCCATCCCTGTGCGCCCAGCGCAATCATGCTCTCGTCGACCACGTGGACGATGCGCAGGGCCGCGCCCTGCTCTTTCGCAAGTCCGGATGCGAGCGCCAAGGCCTTGTCGGCGGTTGGGCTGCCATCCACGGGGACCAGAATGTGTTTGAACATGAACAACCTCCCCTGGCTATCCCAATTGCTGGATCAAGCAATGCATGCGCAGCGTGGGCGGGTGAACCGCGTGTTGCCCAGTGGCGCCGCTGCATGCGCGCTTCGATCTCTGACGATAGCCTAAGCGAGGGCCATGCCGCAATAGGCGAGTACGGGGTACGGGTCCTTGCCCGCACTGCTCCGGGCGGTGGGCGTCTTGCTCCATGCCGCTCCCCCGGATCGGATGATCGATGGGCCCGACCTCAACATGCCGAACGGCGGCTCGGAAGCCGCCGTTCGGGCACCCAATGTTTAGTTGGTCATGATTTGCGGCGTCTCGCCCAGCCCAATCCGGCAAGGCCCAGCGCGACCAGAGCCCAGGTGGCAGGTTCGGGAACGGTAGTGGGCGGCGTGACCGCGCCGCCGCGCACTTCGAAGAGGATCTGTCCCGGGATGTTGTCGTTGGTGGCGCTGACCAGCTGATTCGGGCCGCCGTCCAAAAAGGCGCCGCTCACGCCTGAACCGGGCAACTCGTAAAACGTCCCTGGGTTGCCGGTGCCATTGGAATATCCGACGTGGGCAGAATTGCCCCCGCTGTAACTGCCCGTATCCCACTGCATGGAACCGTAGTTGAAGTAGATATCGAAGTCGCCTGCCCCGACGTCGGAGCGGTCGGCAAGGATCAGCTGAAAATTGTCGCGCAGGCTGCTATTCAGCCCGAAACCCGAAACGTTGACCCAGTTCACCCCGAAGGCCGTGCGGCCGGCGTAAGTGCCAGAGCCGTAGGTGACCGGGCTGCCTCCGTTGGACGTATCGACGTCAGCGAAGAACGGCGCAATGATGGGTATCAAGGTGTTCGTCGTGAGCCCAAAGGGCGTGTAGGTCCCAAGGCCGGTATCGAAGGTGATGTTGCCATTGTTGTTGATGTAAAACTGACTGTAGGTGCTGCCGAAGAAATTCAGGTTGAACCCCGGGGTGATGAGGCCCGTGGAACCGTCGTCATTGGCTGGGAAAGTGGTGGCATTGAAACCCGATGCGATGGGGCCTGCCCAGGCGGTACCGGCCGCCAAAGCCAGCGTTCCCGCCAGAATCAGTGAAACCGTAAGATCCTTTCGTCTGCCAGAGGTGCTAAACATGGTTGCCACTCCTTTTGGTTTTGTCTATGAAAAACGAAGCATGACCTCGTCCAAAACCCTGCGGTCCCGTCGGCACGCATCAATCCATGTCGGCCACACCGCCGGCCGGGAAGATACCTCCGCGCCAACGGGTCTTGACTCCGTGTCCGGCAAACTGGCGATCTTCCCCACCGCGACTGAACCGGGTTGCTTGCCCAGGCAGCAACACGGCGTCATCGAATGGAGAAGCATAAAGCACACCAAAGTTATAACATATTGATTAATAATGACGCTGTGTTCACGCAGGGCTCGTCATGTAAAATATTTCGACACTAATATCCGGTTAATTGGCACACATATTCAATCGGTTGTATATTTTTAGCATGTCTCGCAAGATGGTCAGCATTCACGAAGCCGCGGAGTTCCTTGGCGTCGCCGCACAAACGCTGCGACGCTGAGAGCGCGAAGGCAGACTTATTCCCGACGAGCGCACGCCCGGCGGGCGGCGGCGCTACGACTTGGCACGGTTGCGGCCTGAGCAATTTCGCGCGCCTGAAGCGGCGCTTCGTACCGTCGCCTATGCCCGTGTCTCCAGCCTCGATCACAAGGACGATTTGGAACGGCAGAAGCAGGTGCTCGAACGCTACTGCGCCCGGCAGGACCGGAGCCTGTCGCGCAAGACCAAGGGATCGGCCAACCGCCGCAAGGCCAGGGCCACACTGGCGAAGCTGCATGCGCACATTGCCGCCATCCGCTCCGACGCCCTGCACAAGCTCGCGACGGACCTCGCGCGCCGGTTCCACACCATCGGCATCGAGGACCTGAACGTGCGCGGCATGATGGCGAACCGGCACTTGGCCCGCGCCATTGCCGACATGAGCTTCTTCGAGTTCCGGCGGCAGTTGGCGTACAAGGCGGCGATGCGCGGCGGTCAGGTCGTGGTGGCGGATCGTTTCTTCGCCAGCAGCAAGACGTGCTCGGCCTGCAGGCA
>JAJYKK010000004.1 GCA_021788645.1 Pseudomonadota bacterium | reverse complement strand
GGGGAAGCCCGGCCTACGTCCACGGAGTTCAGCGTAAGCCGCGAAGATGGAAACGTCCTCGCGCGGGGAACGTCGAAGTGGGAAGCCGCCACTACAAGCCGGAGGCTTTAGTGGACGGAGCAGTCACAGGTAGCGATCATGAAAACGTGGATCACCCACCCGCTTTGCAGCCGCGCCCTGTCCGTGGGACTTTGCACGGTTGCCCTCGGACTCGCGGGCACCGCACCGCTATATGCCGCCGAGCTCCATGCCGCCCCGCACAACGGCACGAACGGCCTTGCCGGCAGCGTCGCGAACCTGTGCGGGCACGGCGGGATATTGTAACCGGTCGCCGGCCGATCCTAAACGCCGGTTGCCGGAGGTCGCCGATCCCCGTGCGACCTTCCCGGGCACCGGCATTTGCACAGGCGGCGTCGACCGCGCGGCCACCAGAAACGCCTGCTGCAACGGGTGCGGAAGGTCCCTGCACGCTGGGAGAGACCATGTCGGCACGCACGCGGGCCATGCATCGAGTCCGACGGCGCGCGCAAGGCGCCCCACCTCGACGCCACAAGGCACGGGAAGGCTTTCCTGTTTGCACGAGGCGCGTGGCGGACCAAGAACCCTCTCGGGCTGGGCGCGGATTGACGCGGCCGCAGCCGGATGCTTGCGGCGATTTCGGGGTGCGGTGCATTTGCCGTGCCCGGGTCGGCCACCTCCTAGAGCAGGCCGCCTTTCAGAAAAATGCAGGCCGATAGACCCGCCTTATGGCGCATCGCATAAGTTCGATTGCGCACACGCCGCGGGGGCATGTATAAAGGGCGACGGTGTTTGTTGGCGCGGTGCGACCTTGCGCCTCGGATGCCCATGCCGAGGCCGTTATGCGCGCCTATTCAGCCCTACGCGTCATGAGGACATCACCATGAAGAATTTTTGGCTTGGGGCCCTTGGAATCCTGTTTGCGATCAATGCCTCCGCCGCCGTCAATGGGCTCGCCGTCAAGGAGAGCAAATACGGCGTCAACCAGACGGTGGAGCGCCTTGAAAAGGCGCTCCAGGCCAAGGGGATGACGATATTTGCCCACATCGACCACCGTGCGGAGGCCGAGAAGGTCGGCATGAAGATGCGGCCGACGCAACTCATCATCTTCGGCAATCCCAAGGGCGGAACCTTGCTCATGGATGCCGCGCCCACCGTCGCCATCGATTTGCCCATGAAGGCCATCGTCTGGCAAGGCCCCAAGGGACACGTGTGGCTCGCCTACAACACCATGGCCTACCTCAAGACGCGTCACCACATCAAGGGCATGGGAAAGCTCATCGGCAAGCTCGATGGGATGCTCAACGCGGTGACCAACCAGGTCGTGAACTAGGGCGGCAGGCGCCCTCGTGCGAGGGTGCCTGCCGCCGTTGCTTAGGACGATCGGCCGGCACATAGGGCGGCCTTCGGGGCACGTTCCTGCTCTGCCCCTGCGGGCGCCGCGGGACGGCCCCCGTTTGGGGACGACGGCATGCCACGGCGGATCCGATCAACGGTCGATGCCACAGTTGATTAAGGACGCCGCAAGGTTCATGCTGTGCGTTTTTTGAACCGCCCATTCGGGCGCCGGAATGATGGCGACACATGCCCCACACGACTGATACCGCGGATTCGCCGACCCCGCACGAGGAAGTACGCACGACCACCTGCTACATGTGCGCCTGCCGCTGCGGCATCAAGGTGCACCTGAAGAATGGGGAGGTGCGCTTCATCGAGGGGAATCCCGACCACCCCCTGAACCAGGGCGTGCTGTGCGCCAAGGGCTCCAGCGGCATCATGAAGCAATACTCGCCCGCGCGGCTGACCAAGCCGCTGCGCCGCAAATCCGGCGCCGAAAGGGGCGCCGGGGAGTTCGAGGAGATCTCGTGGGACGAGGCCTTCGGCATCCTGGAGGAGCGGCTCGCCAGGATCCGCTCGACCGATCCCAAGAAATTCGCCCTATTCACCGGCCGCGACCAGATGCAAGCCCTGACCGGACTGTTCGCGCGGCAGTTCGGCACCCCCAACTACGCGGCCCACGGCGGCTTCTGTTCGGTCAACATGGCCGCCGGCCTGATCTATACCATCGGCGGGTCGTTCTGGGAGTTTGGCGGTCCCGACCTCGACCGCGCCAAGTTGTTCGTCATGATCGGCACCGCCGAGGATCACCACTCCAACCCGATGAAGATCGCGCTGTCCAAGTTCAAGCGCAACGGCGGGCGCTTCATCTCCATCAACCCGGTCCGCACGGGATATTCGGCGATCGCCGACGAGTGGATTCCGATCAGGCCGGGGACCGACGGCGCGCTGCTGCTCGCCTTGATCCACGAGATCATCAAGCAGGGCCTTTATGACCGCGACTTCCTCGTTCAGTACTCGAACGCCGCCGAACTGGTCAACCAGGATCCGGCGAGCCCGGAATACGGGATGTTCGTGCGCTTCGAGGTGCCGCCCGAAGAAGGCTGCTTCGACCCCCAGAACAAACTGTGGTGGGATCGCGACATGGACCGTCCGGTGTCGACCATGACCCCGGGGGTCGAGCCCCGCCTGCTCGGCGCCTTCACCCTGCCCGATGGCACCCCCGTGAAGACCGCCTTCGAACTGCTCAGGGAACGGGTCGCCGCCTACACCCCGGACTGGGCCGCCGGGATCACCGGCATTCCCAAGGAGACCATCATCCGGCTGGCCCACGAGATGGGTGTCACGGCGCGGGATCAAAAGATCGAGTTGCCCATCGCCTGGACCGATGTCTGGGACAACGAGCACAAGACCATCACCGGCAACCCGGTCGCTTTCCACGCCATGCGCGGTCTGGCCGCCCATTCCAACGGTTTCCACACCATCCGCGCGCTGGGGATCCTGATGTCCATCCTGGGCACCATCGACCGGCCGGGCGGCTTCCGCCACAAGGCCCCGTTCCCTCGCCCGATCCCGCCTTGCGCGAAGACCCCGGTCCGGCCCGAGGACGTGCAGCCCGACATGCCGTTGAATGGCATGCCCCTCGGCTGGCCGGCCGACCCGGACGACCTGTTCGTCGACGACGACGGCCAGCCGGTGCGCATCGACAAAGCATTCTCCTGGGAATATCCGCTTTCGGTGCACGGCCTGATGCACAATGTCATCACCAACGCCTGGCGCGGCGACCCCTACAAGATCGACACCTTGCTCATCTTCATGGCCAACATGTCGTGGAACTCGACGATGAACGCACAGCAGGTGCGCAAGATGCTCAACGACAAGGACGACGACGGCGAGTACCGGATTCCGTTCATCACCGTCGTCGACGCCTTCCAGTCCGAAATGGTGGCCTTCGCGGACCTGGTGCTGCCCGACACCACCTATCTCGAGCGGCACGACGTGATGTCCATGCTCGACCGCCCGATCTCGGAATTCGACGGCCCGGTCGATTCCGTGCGCATCCCCGTGCTCCCGCCCACCGGCCAGTGCAAGCCGTTCCAGGAAGTGCTGATCGAGCTGGGCACCCGGCTCGCGCTTCCCGCCTTCGTCGACAAGGACGGCAAGCGCAAGTACCGCGACTACCCGGACTTCATCATCAACTTCGAGACCGCCCCCCGCTCCGGCATCGGCTTTCTGGCCGGCTGGCGCGGGCGCGGCGGCGAGAAGTCGATGAAGGGCGAACCCAACCCGAACCAGTGGGAGATGTACGAGAAGAACAACTGCGTCTTCCATTACCACCTGCCGAAGTCCTACCAATACATGCGCAACTGGAACCAGGGCTACCTGCAGTGGGCCCAGGCCCACGGCATGACCCGGCACGCCGAACCGATCAATGTGCACATCTACTCGGAAGTGCTGCAGAAGTTCCGCCTGGCGGCGCAGGGCCGGGGCGACGGGCGCCAGCCGCCGGCGCACCTCAGGAAGCGCGTCGAGACCTACTTCGATCCCCTGCCGTTCTATTACGAGCCGCTCGAGGCCAGCCTCACGGACAAGCGCAAGTATCCGCTGAGCGCCGTGACCCAGCGGCCCATGGCCATGTATCACTCCTGGGACAGCCAGAACGCGTGGCTGCGCCAGATCCATACCTACAACCACCTGTACGTCAATCCAAAGACGGCGGCCGCACACGGCATCGTCGACGATGACTGGATCTGGGTGGAATCGCAATGGGGCAAGGTGCGCTGCATGGCACGGTTGTCCGAGGCGGTCGAACCGGGCACGGTCTGGACCTGGAACGCCATCGGCAAGGCGGCCGGCGCCTGGAACCTCGACCCGTCGGCGAACGAGTCCAAGCAGGGCTTTCTGCTGAACCACGTGATCAGCGAGGAACTGCCGGCGCACGCCGCCGGGGAGCATCTCTCCAACTCCGACCCGGTCACCGGCCAGGCGGCCTGGTACGACGTCCGGGTGCGCATCTACAAGGCGGCGGAGGACGAGCCGCATGAAACCTCGCCCCAATTCGCGCCGGTGCCCGCGGCGCCGGGCACGAGCGCGCGCCGTCCGTGGCAGAACTACTTCGCCGGCAAGTTCACGCGGGGGGGAAAATGACCCAGCTCGCGCTCGTCATCGACCTCAACGTGTGCGTCGGCTGCCATGCCTGCGTGACCAGCTGCAAGCAGTGGAACACCTCGGGCCAGGCCGGTCCGCTGTTCGACGACAACCCCTACGGCCAGGATCCGACCGGCACCTTCTTCAACCGGGTGCAGACCTTCGAGGTCGGGGAGTTCCCCTGCACCGAGACGATCCACTTCCCGAAGAGCTGCCTGCACTGCGAGGACGCGCCTTGCGTCCCGGTCTGCCCGACAGGGGCGTCGTACAAGCGCGCCGAGGATGGCATCGTCCTCGTGGATTACGACAAGTGCATCGGCTGCAAGTACTGCTCCTGGGCCTGCCCCTATGGGGCGCGCGAGTTCGACGAAAACCAGAAGGTGATGAAGAAGTGCACGCTGTGCGTCGACCGCATCTACGACACGACGATTCCCCCGGAGCGGCGCAAGCCGGCCTGCGTGCTCGCCTGCCCGACCAGCGCCCGCCTGTTCGGCGATGTGCACGATCCCGAGTCCGAAGTCTCGATCGCCATCCGCGAGGGCGGCGGCTACCCGCTCATGCCGGAGTGGGGCACCAAGCCGGCCAACCATTATCTGCCGCGGCGCAAGACCAAGCTGCGGATCCACGAGGACGAGCTGGTCCGCGCCGACAACCCGCTAAGGAAGGAGGACATCCGCCACGAAACGGGCAAGGACGTCACCCTGGACGACTGGCTGATGTAACCCGAGCAGACCCATGAATCCCGCATTCTCCGTGATTGTCCTCACCACATTGATCGGCGTCGGCCAGGGCCTGTTCCTGGCCCTTTTCTCAAGCCAGGCCTTCACCATCGTCAAGGTCCTGCCGACCCAGCCGAATGGCTACTATGCCCTCGGCGGGGCGATCGCCCTGTGCTTCCTGGGCGGCGGCCTGGTGGCCTCCTTCTTCCACCTGGGCCATCCCGAACGGGCCTGGCGCGCGGCCACCCGCTGGCGCACCTCATGGCTGTCGCGCGAGGTCATCGCCCTGCCGGCCGTGATGGGCTTGGTGTTCCTGTATGCCATCGTCAACGGGTTCGGCCTCGAGGCCGATCTGTACGGCTGGAACATACCCGGACAGGTGGCGTTGACAGTCGGAACCCTGGGCGTCGCCGCCACCCTGACGCTCTTCCTATGCACCGGGATGATCTACGGTGCGATCAAGTTTCTGCAGGAATGGGCCACGCCGCTGACCGTGGTCAATTACTTCCTCCTGGGCTCCGCCTCCGGCTTCACCTTCGCCGCCGCCTATGCCTCGTTCATGGCGCCGAACGTGGTGAAGTTCTATGCCGGATGGGCGATCACGCTGACCATCCTCGCCTTCTTCACGCGCGCTGCCGCGCTGTTCCGCAACGCGCGGATCAAGCGCGTGGCCACCGTGCAGACCGCCATCGGCGTGCGCCATGCCAAGGTGCAGCAGCGTTCCATGGGCTTCATGGGGGGGTCCTACAACACCCGCGAGTATTTCCACGGGCGGACCGTGCTGTTCCTCAAGTCGGTCAAGTGGATCTTCCTCGTCCTGGTCTTTCTGGTGCCGGTCGCGCTGCTGTGGACCGGTCTGCCCGAAGGCCGTCCGGCCCTGCTCGTGGCCGCCTTCCTCGCCCAGTACGTGGGACTGCTGTTCGAACGCTGGTTCTTCTTCGCCCAGGCCAGCCATCCGCAGAATCTGTATTATCAATTCGTGGGGTGAGCGCCCGACGGGCGCCGCCCCGTGCCCACGCCACCCCCAATCCAAGGCCGTGCGCGGGACGTCCGATCGAGGAAAACGGCTCCCCGGCGAGGGCCTCCCCGATGCGCGCCGCAAGCAGCCCTGCGCCGGCAGGCACGGTCTGCGGCAGGGCAATGGACAAACCCCTCGCCGCCGAACCGCGCCGGGAAGTCTGGCGACCGGAGATTGTTCTGGATGATCGCGGCGACCTGCCGCAGGGCGCGATCCCCGGCCTCGTGGGCGGACCAGTCGTTGTTGGCCTCGAAGAAACCGAGGTCCGCAATCGATCGCCTGAGCGGGTGACGCCGGTTCGGTCCCGTTGTCCCCTAGCGCCACCCCCCTGAAGTCAGGCGGTTCAACCGTTCGAGCGTGCGCGCCCGGTCCGGATAATAGCCGATGAACATCATCTGGGAGCTCGATCCCGGCTTGCGGGCCTGCTCATCGACATCGATGCGCAGCCGCACGCCCTGAATCAGGACGCGCCGCCCGCCCTCCCCAATGTTCACGATGCCCTTCGCCCGCAGCACCGGCTCGTCCGTAGCGATGATCCGCATCGCCCCCAGAAGCCCCTCGAGATTCTGAGGGGTGTCCGTGCGCAAGCTGAAGGACTGCCAGCCGGGATCCTTCACCTGAAACTGGCCATGGCTGGAAGGCTCTTCGGCGCGCGGACGTTGCCCCGCAGGCGAATCGGACACACCCTCTGCGGCCTGCGGCACCCCCCCCGTGCGCCGCGGGGCCGCGCGCGCGAAGGCTTCCTGGTGAAGCCGCAAGCCCAGGAGCAGCCTGGGCATGACCCGGGCATCATACGCGAGCTCCATGAAGCGCACGCCCGAACCGAGCGCGCGCAGCCTCGCTTCCGCGGCCGACAGGTCGTCATCGGCGAGCGCATCGATCTTGTTGAGCACGGCGAGGTCGCTCGCCGCCAACTGCTGGATGAACAAGGGATCGATCGCCGCCGCCTGCGCAACGTCCGCCGAGAGGGCCAAAAGCCACGGCGTATCCACGACCGTCGCCACGGCGTCCAGGACGAAATGGCTCTTGAATTCCGGCTCGTCCAGATGCGCCATGATCGCCGCGGGCAAGGCGCGGCCTGCCGCCTCCACCAGCACATGATCGATGATCTCGTCCCGCGCGAGGATGTCGCGCAGCATCGGCGCGAAGTCCTCGCTCGTGCCATGGCGGATCTCGGCGCCCTTACCCTGGACGGCCTCGAAGGAGGCTTCGCCCAGCTCGTTGACCGCGACCGCCAGACGCCGACCGCCGCTTTCGGCGATCAGATGGGACAGCACGGTCGTCTTGCCGGCGCCCAAGAACCCCGTCACGACCGTCACGGGAATGCGCGAACCGCTCATGGTCAACTCCTTCTGGTGAAGACAGCCACGATGGTAAGGGGGCACCGTGCGCCGCCGCAAGCATCGAGCGAAAATCGGAAAGGATCCTCACGACACGGCGCGCGCGGCCCTATCGCCGGGTGGCCCGCGCCGCGGGAATGCGCCTGCCCCGCGATCCAAGCGCGCCCGCGATTCAGCGAAAGTGGCCTTACGGCCCCGCGATCGGCGCCGCATCCGGCGCCCTCGGCGGCACGATGCCCATGCGCTCCTTCAGGGAGCGCAGGTCCTCGCCCAGGCGCTGCGAATAATAGACGGCGTTGCTCATCACCCGGCGGACATAGTCGCGCGTCTGGCTGAAGGGGATGGTCTCCGTGTAGATGGCGCCCTCCAGGGGCGCGGCGGCGCGCCATTTGGAGGCATTGCGCGGACCCGCATTGTAGGCGGCGGTCGCGAGCACCTCGTCGCCGTCCTCGACATCGATCACGTGCTTGAGGTAGTACGTGCCGAGCCGTATGTTCATGTCAAGCCCGTCGCTCAAGGTGCTGCGGAAACCCCTGAGGCCCAGCTGCTGCGCCACCCAGCGCGCGGTCGCCGGCATCACCTGCATGAGCCCCATGGCGCCCACGCCCGAGCGCGCGGCCACCATGAAGCGGCTCTCCTGGCGCACCAATCCGTAGACCCACGCCTCGTCCAGCCCGAATTCCCGCGCGTAGAGGCCCACCGCCCCTCGATAGGGCATCAGGTAGCGCAGCCCGAAGTCATGCAAGGTCACCGTCTTGTTCGCGGTATCGATGGCGCGATCATACCAATCGTAGCGCAGGGCGAGCCTTGCCGCCGCGAGCAGCTGCCGGTCGTCCATCCCCCGGATCGCCGCCAGCCATTCGCGGCTCGCCAGCCAACGAAAACCCAGCCGATAGAGCGCGAGCGCCCGCTGGATCCCGGGCAGGCCCGCGACCGCGTCAATCTCCCGGTCGGTCGCCCGGTAGCTCTCGGGCACCGGGTCGGCGACATCGCCCATCTCGTTGAGGGCGAGTTGCCCGTAGTAGTCATACTGGAAGCTCAGGGGCACGAACAGCGCATTGGCCTCGGCGACGTGCCCGGTGGCCTCCAGCGCGCGGGCACGCCAATAGCGCCATACCGCCTTGTCGCGGCCCTTCGCGGTCATGGCGCGGATGGCCGCGAGCACGCCATCCCAGTCCTGCACCCGCAGGGCCGCGCGGGCCTTCCAGGCAAGCTCCGCGTCGGTCAGGGGCGCGCCCGCGGCACGGGCATAGTCCGCGAGCGCGGACGGATCGTGGCGCAGGGCCGCCAGGAACGCGAGCTGGCTCCATTCGTAGGCGCGGTCGCGCGGGCCGAAGCGCCTGCGCAGGCGACGCCAATAAAAGTCGGCTTCGTCGGGCTGGATGCGGGCGAGCCGGTAGATCGCGAACAAGACGAGCTCGCGCCCCGCGCGGCTGGCGAAATGGAACGGGCCGCGCTCGAGAAATCGCCCGGGATCCGCCGCCACCCGTTCCAGCGCGCGGGCAGGAATCGCCTCGCGCGGCGGCAGGTAGCCGTCGACGGCCTCGGCGACGTCGATGTTGCCCGCCTCGAGGGACAGCCGGATGCGGGCCCACACGTCCGCGCGGCTGATGATGCCTCGGTCAGCGAGGCTGTTGAAGACGGGATCGCAGCTCGACGGGCGGTCGTCCCCGGTAAACCAAAGGGCTTTCCCCGCGGCATCGGCGCTGGCATCCTGGTTCGCCATCCTGGCCTGGAGATCGTAGCACAGGAGAGAGACGTCGGGCTTGACGACCTTGGGATACTGCGCGAGGAAGGTCGACCAATCGTTCTGGCGGCCGAGAACCTCGAGCCAGTCCCGGCGCAGGGCATCGGCCGTCGGCTCGCCGGCATGGCGCGTGAGAAAATGTTCGATGTCTTGCGGACTGGCCGTGTCCAGCTCGGATTCCAGCAGCCAGTAGCGGACATAAGGCTCAAGCAGGTAGCCGCGCAGCGCGGCCTGATAGGCGGCAAGGCTCGCCACGTCATGCGCCCGGAAGGCGTCATGCGCGGCCAGGAACTCGTCGTCTTGCGAATTCGCCCGCGCCAGACCGACGACCATCAGCAGAATCACCCCCAGACAGCGAATCCAGCCTGTGCCCAACCCCTTCATCGCCATCCCTGCCACCCTGCCGCAACTTCCATGTGACCGCCACCCGAACCTCTGCCGTCGGCACTCAGCGCCTGGGCTGCTATAATCATGCACAGCATGCCCCGCCATTCTCTCCGGAAACGACGCGTTCTCGCGCCTCTCCGGCCAGCGTCCGATTTCGGTTTTATAGCAGATCGCGTTGCCCTGCTGCAAGCGCTATCGCGATACCCCGAGCCTCCCGCCGTCCATGGGGAAATCGCGCGCGCCGTCAAGGGCCGCCGGACTGTTTGGCTCGCCAGTCTCCCGCGACTGGGTTATCATTAAAGGGGCCATCGGGCTGAAGACCGCGCCGCCAACCGGAGCGCGGGCCCATGACCAAGTGAAGGATAGCATCCCATGCCGTACGTAAGCCGCGATCCGGCGACCAACACGGTGCTGAAGACGTTCGACAGCTGGGGGAGCGACGAGCTCGCAGGCGCCCTGGGCAACGCATCGGACGTGCAAGTCACGTGGCGCCAGACCTCGTTCGACTACCGCGCCGAGCTCATGCAGAGCCTGAGCGCCCTGCTGCGCGAGCAAAATGAACGGCTCGCCCGGACCATCACGCTGGAAGTGGGGAAGACGATCCGCGAGGCACGCGCCGAGATCGAGAAATGTGCGCTGGTGTGCGACTACTATGCCTTGCATGCCGCGCACTTCCTGCAGCCCGAGCCGATCGACACGGACGCCGGCAAGAGCTACGTCGATTTCTCGCCGCTGGGCGTCGTGCTGGCCGTCATGCCCTGGAATTTCCCCTTCTGGCAAGTCATGCGCGCGGCCGTGCCGGCGATCATGGCCGGCAACGCCTGCGTGCTCAAGCCGGCCTCCAACGTGCCGCAATGCGCGCTCAGCATCGAACTGCTGTTTCGCGAGGCGGGCTTTCCGGAATCGCTGTTCCGCACGCTCCTGATCGAGGCCGACCGGGTCGAAGCGGCCATCGCCAGCCCCCACGTCCGCGCGGTGACGGTCACCGGCTCAGAGGCGGCGGGGCGTTCCATCGCCGCGCTGGCCGGCCGCCATCTGAAGAAATGCGTCCTGGAACTGGGCGGCTCCGACGCATTCGTCGTCCTGGGCGACGCCGACCTCGAGTTCACCGCCCAGATGGCCATCTCGGCGCGCTTCCAGAATGCCGGCCAAAGCTGCATCGCGGCCAAGCGCTTCATTCTGGTGCCCGAAGTGGCCGACGGCTTCATCGCGCTTTTCAAGAGGCGCGTCGAAGCGCTCAAGGTCGGCCTGCCGACCGACGAAGGCACGCATATCGGCCCGCTCGCCCGCGAGGATCTGCGCGACCAGCTGCACGCCCAGGTCCTGGACGCCGTCGCGGCCGGCGCGGTGCCGGTCGTCGGCTGCCGGCCCGGCGCAGGCGACGGATTCTTCTACGAACCCTCCATCCTCGACCATGCGCAGCCGGGCATGGCGATCTGCCAGCAGGAGCTGTTCGGTCCCGTCGCCGCCATCTTGCGGGCGCAAAACGAGCAGGACGCCTTGCGGCTGGCCAACGAGACGCCTTTCGGCTTGGGCGCGAGCCTGTGGACCAAGGACACCCTGCGCGGCGAACGGCTCGCACGCGCCATGGAGGCAGGCCTCGTGTTCGTCAACGGCATCGTGAAGTCCGACCCGCGCCTGCCGTTCGGCGGCATCAAGAACTCGGGGTTCGGAAGAGAACTCTCCTATCACGGCATCCGCGAATTCGTCAACGCGAAGACCGTCTGGGTTCGGGGCCTGCGGCAGCGCACCGTCGAGCGTCGCGGCCAGTCGCTGCATTGAGCTTCAAGCCAGGAACAGCCGGTACGCCGGATTGTGCGTCTCCTCCCAAAACGGATACCCCAGCTGGCCGAGAAAGGCGGTGAACGCAGCCGTCTCCTCGGGGGCCACCTGCATGCCCACCAGCACCCGTCCATAATCGGCACCATGATTCCGGTAATGGAATAGGCTGATGTTCCAGTTTCGGCTCATGCGCTCGAGAAAGCGCATGAGCGCCCCCGGACGCTCCGGAAACTCGAACCGGTAGAGCAGTTCGTTCTTCGCCTGCGGCGCGTGCCCGCCCACCAGGTGGCGGACGTGGAGCTTGGCCATCTCGTTGTCGGACAGGTCGATGGCCTGCAACCCGTGCCGCGCCAGGAGGTCGATCAGCTTCGCGACCTCCCCGCGATTTTGCACCTGCACGCCCACGAACACGTGCGCGGCCCGCGCATCCGCGTAGCGATAATTGAATTCGGTGATGTTGCGCGGCCCCAGCAGCGCGCAGAAGTTCTTGAAGCTGCCGGGGGTCTCCGGAATGGTCACCGCGAACACCCCTTCGCGCTCTTCGCCCAGTTCCGCCCGCTCGGCGACGTGGCGCAGGCGGTCGAAGTTCATGTTGGCGCCCGAGGCGATGGCCACCAGCGTCTTGTTGCGCAGCCCTTCGCGCGCGGCGTAGACCTTCGCCCCCGCCACCCCCAAGGCGCCGGCCGGCTCCAGGATCGAGCGCGTGTCCTCGAAGACATCCTTGATGGCCGCGCAGATGGCATCGGTATCGACCAGCACGATCTCGTCGACAAACGCCCGGCACAGGCGGAAGGTCTCGGCGCCCACCTGCTTGACCGCGACCCCGTCGGCAAAGATGCCCACCTGCGCGAGCCGGACGCGCTCGCCTTGCGCCAGCGAGCGATACATCGCATCCGCATCGACCGGCTCGACCCCGATGATTCTGATCTCCGGACGCAGCGCCTTCACGTAGGCGGCGATCCCGGCAATCAGCCCGCCGCCGCCGACCGGCACGAACACGGCGTGGATCGGCTGGGTATGCTGGCGCAGGAGCTCGAGGGCAATGGTGCCCTGCCCGGCAATCACGTCGGGGTCGTCGTAAGGCGGGATGAAGGTTGCGCGCGTCGTGCGCACGAGCGTCTGGGCATGGGCGTACGCCTCGTCGTACGAGTCGCCGGAGAGCACCACGCCCGCGCCCCGGCTTCGCACCGCCGACACCTTGATCTGCGGCGTCGTCGTGGGCATCACGATGGTCGCCTCACAGCCCAGCCGCTGCGCCGCGAGCGCCACGCCCTGCGCGTGGTTGCCGGCCGACGCCGCGATCACGCCCTTCTTGAGCGCCGCCCGGGAAAGCTTCGCCATCTTGTTGTAGGCGCCGCGCAGCTTGAAGGAGAACACCGGCTGCATGTCCTCGCGCTTGAGCAGGAGCGTGTTGCGGATCCGGTGGGACAGGTTGGGTGCGGCCTCCAGCGGCGTCTCGACGGCCACGTCGTAAACCTGCGCCGTGAGGATCCGCTTCAGGTAGTCGTTGGTGGGGGATGCGGCTGTCATCGGCTTGCCTTGGACGCGTCCTATACTGGCAGGAAAAGCAAGAAGAGTAGCAGGATTGCGAGCGCATGCCCAGCGCCCCGTGACATTCGCGCAATCACCTTTCGCGGCGGGCCATGCTAAACTATCCGCGGGGCCTCCCGCTCCTTGCGGAGCAAACGAATTGACGACGAAAGCTTATTCAAGATGACCCAAGACGAACTCAAGAAAGCCGTCGCGCGAGCCGCCATCGACCATGTGGATGGCGGAATCATCGGCGTGGGCACGGGCTCCACGGCCAACTATTTCATCGATGAACTCGCCAAGATCAAGGGCCGCATCGATGCGGCGGTCGCCAGCTCGGAGGCGAGCGCCGAGCGGCTGAAGGCGCACGGCATCCCGGTGGTCGACCTCAACAGCGCGGGAAGCCTGCCCGTCTATGTGGACGGCGCCGACGAGATCACCGAGCACCTGCACATGATCAAAGGCGGGGGCGGCGCACTCACGCGCGAGAAGATCGTCGCGGCGTGCAGCCGGAAGTTCGTCTGCATCGCCGACGCCAGCAAGCTGGTGGGCGTGCTGGGAAAATTCCCCCTGCCCGTCGAAGTCATTCCCATGGCACAAAGCTACGTCGCGCGCGAACTGGTGAGGCTCGGCGGAAACCCCGTGCTGCGCACGGGCTTCAAGACCGACAACGGCAATATCATTCTCGACGTGCACGGGCTGGACATCCTCAATCCGGTCGAGATGGAAGCGAAGATCAACCAGATCGTGGGGGTCGTCACGAACGGGATTTTCGCGGCCCGGCCCGCGGACGTCCTGCTGCTGGCGACCCCGCAAGGGGTGAAGACCTACACCGCATGAGGGCGGGCCCCGGGTGCGCCCACAGCCTCATCGATAGACAAGAGACGTCCGGGCCCGCGGCTGGCAGAAAGCCCAGGACACCATCCGCAGCAGGAGGAGAAGCCATGGTCCAGGAACACATTTCCAAGCAATTCGACGCCGACCTCGAAGCGGTGCGCTCGCGCGTCCTGCAGATGGGGGGGCTTGTCGAAGAGCAGATCATTCATGCGGTCGAGGCGCTCACCACCAACAACAGCGAGCTCGCCGAGCAGGTCATGCTCAAGGACCACGAGGTGAATGCCTTCGAGGTCGCCATCGACGAAGACTGCACCCATCTCATCGCGCGCCGCCAACCCACCGCCAGCGATCTGCGCATCGTGCTGATGGTGGTGAAGACCATCACCGACCTCGAGCGGATCGGCGACGAGGCCGCGAAGATCGCCCGGATGACGAAGCTCATCGCCGAGGCCGGCCGGATCTCCGCGCCGCGCTTCACCGAGATCAGGAACATGGCGGATCTCGTCCTCGACATGCTGCGCAAGGCGCTCGACGCCTTCGCCCGCCTCGAGGCGGGATCCGCGGCCCAGATCGCGCGCCAGGACCTGCAGGTCGACGAGGAGTTCAATCTCATCTTGCGCCATCTCATCACCTACATGATGGAGGATCCGCGCACCATCTCGGTATTCATCGACATCCTGTTCGCGGCCAAGGCCATCGAGCGGATGGGCGATCATGCGAAGAACATGTCGGAATACGTGGTCTACATGGTGAAGGGCAAGGACGTCCGCCACACCAGCGTGGAAGAGATCGAGCGGGAAGCGCTGGAATAGGCCGGCCCGGGATCACCGGCCGGCCCGCCTCAAGGCCGGGTCACTTGGCCGGGGGCACATAACCGGCGGGCGTCTCGGCGCCGGCGCCGAAGAAGTATGACTCCAGCTGGGTGGTGAGATACTGGCGCGCCTTGGGATCGGCCAGATTGAGTCGGTTTTCGTTGATGAGCATGGTCTGGTGCCGCAACCAGGTGGCCCAGGCTTCCTTGGACACATTCTCGAAGATCCGCTTGCCGAGATCGCCCGGCACCGGCGGAAACGCCAGGCCCTCGGCCTCGCGCCCCAGTTTCACGCATTTCACCATTCGCGTCATAGACCATTTCTCCGTGAGCACCCGCACCCTGCGGTCGCGGGCAATAATCAAGAAGGGCTCGGTGCACCCGGCAACCCGCCTCCGGCACACGCCAGCGTCAAGATCGGGCAATCATACCGCAGAACCGGGCAAAGCGGCAGACCAAGACAAGCGGCTGCGAACGGTGCGCCACCCGTCTTCCCGCGCACGGCAAGCGCCAGGCTGCCGCCCGGGCCCGTCAACGCTCAGGAAGAAAGGCCTCGCGGTCACCGGCCGGCTGGGCGCGCGCGAGATCCGGCCCACACCTCGGCGACGGCGGGACGGCTTCTGAACAGCCGGCACAAGCGCGCCCGGTCTGCTATAGATTATAAGGACCGCCGAGGGAAGTCGCCATGCTCGCGCACCTGTATTCCGCCAAGCTCCTGGTGTTCTCTGTGTTCGTCGCCGCCGCCCTCTACGTTCACTTCCGGGGCCGGGCACGATTCCCCCTGCGGCGCCAGATCGGCAACCATGCCACCTTGCTGGCCCCCTACAACGTCCTGATGTACTGGTTCTCGAAGGTGCCCGGGCACCCGCTGCTCGATGCCGCCGCTTTCCCCGAACTCGCCGTCTTGCGCGGGCAATGGGCGGCGATCCGCGACGAGGCCCTCGCCTTGTACCAGGGAGGCGACATCGGGGAAGCCGTCGGACACACCGACATCGGCTTCAATTCCTTTTTCAAGTATGGCTGGCGGCGATTCTACCTCACCTGGTACGGCCAATCCTTGCCGTCGGCGCGCGCCCGCTGCCCCAGGACCGTCGCCCTGGTCGAAGCCATCCCCACCGTGCGCGCCGCCTTGTTCGCCCTGCTGCCGCCCGGCGCAAGGCTCAACCCGCACCGCGATCCGTTCGCCGGATCGCTGCGCTATCATCTGGGGCTCGCCACACCCAATTCCGACGCCTGCCGCATCGTGGTCGACGGCCTTCCCTACAGCTGGCGCGACGGCGAAGACATCGTCTTCGACGAGACCTACATCCACTGGGCGGAAAACCGCACCGCAGAGCCCCGTCTCATCCTGTTCTGCGACCTCGAGCGCCCCCTGCGGACCCCGCTCGTGCGCGCCCTCAACCGCTGGGTGTCGGCCACCGTGATTCGCGCGGCTTCGACCCGAAACGTCGCCGCGGAGGGCATCGGCCCGCTCAACCGCCTGTATGCGGTGTTGGGACGCGAAGGCCCCATGCGGCGGCTCAAACGCAAGAGCAAGGGCGCCTATCGCCTGGTCCAACTCCTCCTTGCCGGCGCCTTCCTCTATTGGATCCTGTTCGTCTGACCGGGACCCGGCAAAGGGGCGCTCTAGAGCCCCTTCACGAACACCTTGGAGCGCCGCTGCCAGTTGTACAGGCTCTGCTTGGCCTGGGGAAGCGCGCCCACATCGGCCTCTTCGAAGCCGCGTTCGACGAACCAGTGCGCCGCGCGCGTCGTGAGCACGAAAAGGCGATGGATCCCCTGTGCCCTCGCGTGGGCCTCCATCGCGGCCAGCAGCCGCTCGCCGCGCCCACCGCTCCGATAGTCGGGATGGACGGCGAGGCAGGCCAGCTCGGCGGCGCCATCTTGCTCAAACGGGTAGAGCGCGGCGCACCCGATCGTCAGGTTGTCATGCTCGAGCACGCGAAACCGCCCAATCTCCATCTCGAGCAGCTCGCGCGAGCGACGCACGAGGATCCCTTCGCTCTCGAGCGGCTCGATCAGGGCGAGAATCCCGCCGACGTCGTCGATGGCGGCCTGGCGCAGGCTCTCCACCGGCTCGCGGGTGACCATGGTGCCGACCCCGCCATGCGTGAAGAGCTCGGACAACAAGGCCCCGTCGACATGGCGGCTCAGCAGGTGGGCCCGTGCCACCCCCGCGCGGGCGGCACGGATGGCGCAGGGCAGGTAGAGCGCGACGTCTTCCGGAAGCGCGCGCGCGGACACCAGGACCTGTTGCGCGGAAGCGGCCGTGAGCTCCTTGAGGAGCGCCCCTTCCTCGTCGGCAACCCCCATCGTCTCCATGAGAAAGATGAGCTTGTGCGCCTTCAAGCCGGAAGCCGCGGCGGTCGCGACATCCTCTACGGTCAGATTGAAGACTTCCCCGGTCGGCGAATAGCCCAGCGGCGACAGCAGAACGATCTCGCCCTGGTCGAGACGGCGCGCAATGCCCGTCGTGTCCACCCGCCGCACTTCGCCGGTGTGCTGCAGGTCGACCCCCTCGAGCACGCCCATCGGCTTGGCGATCACGAAATTCCCGCTCGCCACGCGGATATCGGCGCCGGCCATGGGCGAATTGGGCAGACCCATGGAGAGCTGCGCCTCGACGTCCACGCGCGCGGCGCCGACGGCCTCCTTCACGCACTCCAGCGCCAGCGCATCGGTCACCCGGCGCCCGGCCACGAACCGGGTCGCCACGCCCTTGGCCTTGAGGCGCGCCTCGACCTGCGGCCGCACGCCATGTACCAGCACGAGCCGCACGCCGAGGCTCATGAGGAGATTGAAGTCGTGGACGAGGCCGACGAAACCCGCGTCCTGAAACAGCTCGCCGCCGAAGGCGATGACGAACGTCTTGCCGCGGAAGGCATGGATGTAGGGGGCCGCCTGGCGAAACCAGCGTACGAAGTCGTCGGGCGCCCGCTTGGCGGGAGGTGCGCTCACGTTAGTCTTGTTCTCGGGCATGAGGGACAGGGCACGCCCCCATTATCGGACGAAATGATCGAAATTAGAAGGACATCGCAAGGGCCGCATCGGCGAACTCAGAAGTCCCCCCACAGCGCCTGCGCAGCGGCAAGCGCCGCCATGGCCGCGGTCTCCGTCCGCAGGATGCGCGGCCCCAACCGCACGGCCTCAAAACCCGCATCGATCGCCTGCCGCTCCTCGCGCGCACTCAAGCCCCCCGCCGGGCCGGCGAGGAAGATCGCCCCGGCCGCCGGGGCCGCAAGATCGCGCAGGCTTCGCTCGGCCCGCGGCGACAGGACCAAGCGGGTCGGCTCGCGGGCGAGCTCCTGCAGAAACCGGGGGAGCGCGCTAACCGGCGCGACCCGCGGGACACGGTTGCGCCCGCACTGCTCGCAGGCGGAAGCCACCACGGCCTGCCAGTGCACCTGGCGCCGGGCGGCGCGCGCCTCGTCCAGGCGGACGACCCCCTTTTCGGTGAGAACGGGATAGATCGCCTCGACCCCCAACTCCACCGCCTTTTGCAGGGTAAAGTCCATTTTCTCTGCGGTGGAGACGCCCTGCGCAAGGACGATGCGAAGCGCCGATTCACGCTCCCGGGCATGGAACTTCTCCACAAGCACATCGACCGCGCCCTTGCGAAGCGCGTCGATGCGCGCCTCGAACTCACCGCCTTCGCCATTGAACAGCACCAGCGCATCGCCAGGCTTCAGGCGCAACACGCGGCCCGCATGATGCGCGGCCTGCTCGGGCAAGGCCACGCGCTGGCCGACCGACAAGTGCTGGGGACAAAAGAAACGCGCGATGGCCCGGACCTCCTCGCTGGCCTCAAGTCCGAGGATTCCTGCGCCTGGCGAAGCCAGGCGCAGGCCTTGAGGGTCCGTGCCGGCCGGCTTCATGTCCCACCTTGCGGCGCCCGGCGGGCATCGATGCCCGCGAGGCCCGCGGTGCCGGGCCCAGGAGGGGGGAGCGTCGCCGCCGCACGAATGCCGCGCCGCAGGCACGGCACCGCCTGGAGGAAGAGAGCCACGACGGGGGAACCCTCCTGCCGCCAGGCGCGATCCTTCCGCCGCTGGCGCAGGGTCAGGCACCTGCCGGTGACGTGCCGCGCGCACCCGGACGCGCGGGCAAGCGGCCGGGCTTGCCCGCGCGCGGGATGGAAGCGATAACGGTAAGCGCGGCGCATGTGCTTATTCTCGCACGAGCGGTGGGTCCCTGTTAACCCGGGCCCCCGCGGGGGGCCCTATCCTGTCCCGGCCTCGAGGCCCATGCGGGCCGGGCGCCGGTTCCGCCGGGGATGCCGCGCTCACCGTTGCGGCGGCAACGCATTGTCCGGCGGATCGCGTTCACGCGATCGTGCCCACCGCCTCGCCCTTCACTCCGGCCAGGAGCCATTCGCCGAGCCGGCGGCTGGCCCTGGCCGTCGCGGTGGCGTCCGGCCCGTGCACCTCGGCATGCCAGCGACAGGCATCGCGCGCGTCCCGGCCATGCCGCAGCAAGAAGTCGGTCAGCGGGCATTGCTCCAGGCTGCCCTCATGGCTCGCCATGTTCCTGTGCATGCACATCCAGTGATAGGCCAGGGCGCCGAGGAAGGTCCTGGGATGCTCGGGCGAGAACGGCCCGAAGGCCGCCTCGCGGGCCCACGCCACAAGCGCGTCGGGCGGCAGCGGGCGCGCGATCCCGAAGCCCTGCCCATGGCGTGCGCCGAGGACCGTGACCGCCTCGACCAGCGCGTGCGTGTCGAGCCCCTCGACAACGGCGCTCCGATCCAGGTCGTGCGCAATCTGGAGCACGGAATGCACGACCCCAAAACCCCTCGCCGGGTTGACCGCGATCTCGCCCACCAGGCCTTGGTCGACCTTGATGAAATCATACGGCAGCGTGGCCAGGCGGTTCAGACCGCTGTATCCGGCGCCGAGGTCGTCGATGCCGACCTGCACCCCCAGTCCTTGCAGCTTCTCGATGGCCTCGCGGTGCCGGGCGTTGTCGGAGGCCTCGGTTTCCAGCAATTCCAGGCTCAGGCGGCCCGGCGCAACCCCATGCTCGCGCAATGCGTCGGCGACCCACCCCAGGCAGGCGGCATTCGCCAGCGTGGACGGGGCGAGGTTCACCGCCAAGTCGATGTCCAGGCCATGCGCCTGCCACCCACGCCACGCCGTGAGGCCGATCTTCAGCACGAACCGGAACAATGCATCGAGCTCGTTCTGCCCGAACGCCGAAAGAAATTGCGCGGGCATGATCAGCGAGCCATCGGGCAACATCGAGCGCGCCAACGCCTCCACCTTGACCAGTTGCCCGGAGCGCAGGTCCACCACGGGCTGCACCAGTATCCTCAGGCCGTCGGCGTACAGCAGCCCCCGATGGCGGGCGGCATCCGCCTCGTCGACGGGATTCAGCCGCGCCTGGGCGGCGCGCACGAGGTGGATCAGGCGCAAGCGCAGCGATTCGGCGAACGTTCGCATCCACTGCGCGGAGAACTGGTGGTGATGGCGACCCTGTATGCCCAGCACGAACATATGCTCCGGGGTCAGTTGCACCGGGATCGCGACCATGCTGCGCACGCCCAGCGCGGCAAGCGCGGCATGCCACGGTTGCGTGCGCGCATCCCCGAGATAGGCATCGCTCAACTGGATCGCACGCGTGCGCCAAGCCTCGGGAACCAACCCCCGTCCGGTACGGCTGTTGCCCCCCACTTCGGGGCGGGTTCCGGCTTGTTTCAGGATACCGGCAAGTTGCGGCGCCGCCTCCCCGGACGCGAATTCGACGACGAACACGCCCTCGGCATTCGGACGCATCAAGACGCACGAGACGATACCGGGCAGGGCCGACAGGGCATCGATTTCGTCTTGCACCTGATCGCGCCAGGTGGCCGACGCGCTGATCGGGCGGGCCAGAAAGGCGCTGTACCCGTCGAACACCGACTGCATGGCGTTGAGTTGGGCGCCGATGTCGAGCTGGAGCCGGGCGGTCACGACCCGCAGCAGCCGGTAGCGGTGGCGCGCGGTGACGGCCATGTGTTCCAGGCGGTTGTGCAGGATGTCTTGATAGGCCTGCTGCGCCTCGCTCATCCAGGCACTGGTGACGCCCGACAGGGCGTGCGAATGCCCCAGCCGGGCCGCGGCGCCGACGATCGCCTCGGTGGTCGTGTCCGGATGCAGCAGGAAACGAAGATGCGCCGCCAACGACGCCTTGACCCGCTCGCGTTCGGGAGCGGAGAGGCTGGGCAGCACGTGCGCGGGGCCGTCCGGCCCGACGCCCGGCATGCCGAAGGCGCTCACGAACTCCTGGGTGACGGCCTCGAGTCCGGCCTGGCCGTCGGCGAGCATGCGGTTCGCCTCATGGCCAAAGGGATCGAATCGCGGTTCGAGGTCGATCGGGGAGTCGGGGGCATGGCGCCACATCCGCCACCAGCGGAGGCGATCGGTCTTGTGCATCTTGACCTGATACATCGCGGCATCGGCGAGGCGCAACAAGGCATCGGGCTCCTGGGCATCGTCCGGGTAGAGCGCCAGCCCGACGCTCATGCCGACATGCGCCGGCGTCCCCGCGCCCAGGTCGAAAGGCTGCTCGACCGCCCGGTGCAGGCGTTGCAGCGCATGAACGATCTGCTCGGATGCCTCGCGTTCGTCGAGGTCCTCGAACACGACCACGAATTCGTCGCCGCCCAGGCGGGCGAAAAAATCAGTTTCGCGCTCACCCTTTTCGATCCGGTCCGCGAAGGTGCGCAGCAGCAAGTCACCCGCATCGTGCCCGAGAGCGTCGTTGATCGCCTTGAAATCGTCGAGGTCGATCATCCCCACCGCCAGCCGCGTGCCGCGCCGCTGGGCCCGGGCAATGGCCTGGGGCAGCCGCTCTGCGAGGCTCAGCCGATTGGGCAGGTGGGTGAGCGCATCGTGGCGCGCCCGGTGCGACTCTTCCAACCGCAGCGTGGCCATTGCCGCCTTATGGTCGATTTCGTCCAGTCCGCGCCCGAGCAACGCGGCGACGCGTTCGCACAGCTCGACGCTCGAGGCGTTGAAGACGTCCCGCCCGGGGGCCACGAACACGAGAACGGCCCAGACCACTGAACCGCGGCGAATCGGCGTTCCCAGCACGGCGGCCCAATCGTGGCGGATCAACGCCTCGCGCCAGGGCCCCGGGACGGCGGCGCGCTGGTCATTGTGGAAAGCCGTCTCGGCCCGCCGCCAGGCCGCGGACACCACGGCATCCGGGTGGTCGACCGGGACCCTCACGGCATCGACCATCGCGGCGTTCGCACCGGCCCGCGCGAGCACGCGGAACAGCCCGTCAGGGCCTGGCCGGCCGATCCACACGGCGTGGAACATGGTGTCGTCCACCAGGCGCGCGCAGGTCTCCTGGAGAATCGCCTGTTCGTCCTCGGCTTGCAGCAGCACGTCGGCCGCGCGCATCAGCGCCCGGTACAGACGCTCGAGTTCCAGGTAGGCGCGCCGCTGCCGTTCGCGTTCATCGACGCCGATGAAGGTCCAAACCGAGCGCCCCTCGTCCATGTGCACGCCCACCAGGTCTGCCAGCACGGGCGTGCCGTCGCGGCGGGCGAATTCCACCGCCTCCATGCGGACCGCCCCGCCCTGCGTCCGGCCCTGGCACCGTGCCTCGGTCGCCGCATAGGCGGCGGCGCTCGCATACAGGGAGCGCATCTGTCGCCCGGCGAGATCACCGGGGCCGTCGAGGCCCAGCATCTGCGCCAAGCGCGCGTTGCCGAATTCCAGGACGCAGTGGTGCGCCAGGGCGACGCCCGCGTCGGAATGGTCGAGCATGACCTGATTCAAGCGGCGCATCTCCAGGTGTTCAAGGCCGTGCGAGAGGTCGTCCGCCAACTCGGCGAGCAAGGCGCGCAGGGCGTCGTCGAACGCGCTCTCGTCGGCGATGTAGAGCACGAACACGCCCCAGATTTCTCCCCGGCGCAAGACCGGAAGCGTCGCGGTGGCCGCGAGCCCGTGGCGCGCCGCGCGCTCGCGCCAGGGCGAGCGCGGGGATTCGGCGTCGATCGCAACGTCGAACAGGGGCTCGTGCTCGCGCCAGACGCGGCCGGCGGGGCCTTGCCCTTCGGGGATCTCCGGATCGGCCGAGATCACGGCGTCCTCCAGGTAGCCCAGCGCGGGGCCGGCCTTGGCGAGAAACTCGAAGCGCAGCGCCTCGTCGGGACGGCCGATCCACGCCAAGGCGACGTTGGTGAGGCTGACCGCGAGTTCGCAAATGGTTTGCAGCAACCCCGACGCGTCTTCCGCCCGCGCGATGATATGGTTGACCTGGCCGAGCAGGCTGTTGTAGGCGAGCAGCTGGGCGTTCTGGCGTGCGAGGCGGGTGCGCTCGGTGATGTCGGTGCCGACGGTGATGAGGTAGACGGGCTGCCCCCGGGCATCGCGCATGATCGTGTTGCTCCAGTGGAACAAGCGCCGCTCGCCGGTCCGCGAGACCCAGTGGTTCTGGGTCTCGCGCGGAAGGGTGTTGTCCCGCATGGCCTCGAAGATGCGGCGCACGCGGGGGCGTTCGTCCTGCGGAATGAACCGTTCCCAGAAATAGGGAATCCCGCGCACCTCGGCGAGCGCATAGCCCATGAAGCGCTCCGCTTCGGCGTTGAGCCGGAGAATGTTGCCCTGTGCGTCCATGACCATCGCAAGGGCGCCGATGGTGTCAAACAGTCCCTCGCTGAGCTGTCGTGCGGCCATGGCCTCGGCTGCCGCCACCGCATTGCGGTCGGCCAGGCGCTGCGTCCGGCGCAGCAGTTGGGCGACCACCGCGACCGCCAGTGCGACGAAGAGGACGGCGAGTGCGCGCACCGCCAAGCGGGCAGGCAATTGCTGCCGGAAGCGTTGCCCGACATAGCCGGGCGGCCAGCCCGCCTCCACGGCCAACGGCATGCCTGCGAGGGTGCGGCGCACGGGTCCCTCGGGCACGGCTTTCGGGAACGTCACCCGGCCCCCGGCTATACGCCCCAGGATGCTCCCGTCGCGCAGGTCGCGCGCGACCAGCGTGAATGGGGTGCGCGCGCCGGTGGCCAGCAGGTCGCTCAGCCGATAGGGGGAACCCACGAAATAGCGGGGGGCGCCGGGTGGGCTGCGCACGCGCAAGGTGAGGACGTTATCGTCGGAGCGCAGCGCGAAGCGCCCCCGGCCGAGGAGGAACTCGGGTTGGTCGCTCAGGGGGGTGAACCCGGCGGCCGCCGTGATCGGCCGCGCGGGCTGGGGGCGGGTGGACCAGACGATGCGGCCGCCGTGGACGGATTGCACGTTGATCGCATAGAGCTCGGGATGCGCGGCGGCGAAATGCAAAAGGAGCTGCCGACGCTCCCCGGTGAGCCGTTCGGGACCCTGCGCGCCGATGAATCCGGTGGCGATGAAGGACAGTTCCTGGAACTGCCGCATCAGCCGCAACGTGATGATCTGGGCTTCGGCCTGCGCCGCCTGCTCGGCCTCGCCCGACACCCGCTGTCGCGTGTCGCGGTAGTCGTGGCGTTCGCCCAGCGCGGCCCAGGCCACGGCGAGGAGCAGCGGGACGGCGAGCAGGATGCGGCGCGCCGCGATGCGCGCGGCGCCCGGACCCTGAAGGTGGCGAATCAGCCGTTCGGCCTTCAGCATCGCGGCGACGCCAGCCTGTTTCCTGGCCCTAGCGGGGCGCCCGTGCGACCCCGGCGCCCGCATTTCGGGCCGGCCAAAGTCCGCCGTCCCAGCGGGCGCGCCCCCGGTCTGCCGCCCCTAGGGGCACGGCAGGGCCTCGCGGCGGACACGCCGGCGCCTTTCTCGTGGCCGGCCGGATGAGGAGAAAGCCGCTGGCCGTCCGCCTGCCGGCGGTTTGCATTATTGGACCTCGCCCTTGCCATCGAGCACCCTCAGTATCTGCGTCACCATCAGGCTTGCCTGCTCATGACTGGGCTTGGTGGCGCCAAGGACACGCAACCCCCAGATGTTCAAGATCAGGAAGGCGGCCAGTGCGCCGGGATCCTTGTCTTGAGAAATTTCCCCTTGCTCCCGGGCCCGTTCCAGGGTCCGCCTGAGCACACCTTCGATCTCGCGGAAATAGCGGCTGACCAAGTCCCGGATGGGTTCCTCGTGGCGAGCGATCTCCAATGCCGTGTTGACCAGAAAGCAGCTGCGCCGCGCCGCGGTCCCTGCGGCATCCGCCGCCACCGCGGCGAACAGGGAACGGATCCCCGCCACGGGCGACGGGGCTGACGACAAGGTGCCTTGCAGCCATTCGACGCTCGCCTTCCCGTACCGGTCAAGGGTCGCCATGAACAGCTTCTGCTTGGACTCGAACGCGCCGTACAGGCTGCCTGGCTTCAGCCGCGTCACGGCACTCAGTTCGGCCACCCCCGTCGCGCAATAGCCTTGTTCCCAGAAGGCGTTCATCGCTTTGTCTAACACATCATCCCGATCGAATTCGGCAGGTCTCGCCATCAAGTCACGCTCCTACGCGGGCTCATTGTAAGCATTTGTGAGCAATCGCTCAAGAATCGCCTGGGCGTTCGATCACCCGACGGACGACGGTCCCGCCGCTTTCGGCGGGAAGGCGCGCGGCGAGGGGCGGGCACGCGCAGGAAGCCCCGCCTTGCAGGTTCCGACGAGCGAGCGCATATCGGCCCGTGGGTTGGCTTGGCATGGTCGGGGCCAAGACGTCTCGCGCGCGCCGCCCTGATGGGACCCCTCCCGGTTTCCTGCTATCATCCTACAAAATAGGGCACCGCGGAGATTCGCCGGTCCGGCCGGTCATCGGCCTGCGCCGCTGGGCGGATTTCGCAGGGCAGCCGTGACCTGCGGGCCACGGCCGCTTCAATCGTCAATTCTTGGGAAGACAGGTAATGGTCAGTTTGCAAACCCCCGTCTGCGACTTCGGCTGGAAGGCCGTGGACTTCGATCTGCCGGGCATCGACGGCCGGCGCTATAGCCTGGCCGATGTGCGCGGGCCCAACGGGCTGCTCGTCATGTTCATCTGCAACCACTGCCCCTACGTCAAGGCGGTGCGCGAGCGCCTCGTGCGCGACTGCCGCGAGCTGACCGAATACGGGATCCGCTCGATCGCCATCATGTCCAACGATCCGAGCGAGTATCCCGAGGACTCCTTCGAGAACATGGCCCAGGTGGCGCGCGAATTCGACTATCCGTTCCCTTATGTGCAAGACGCGACGCAAGCGATCGCCAAGGCCTACGGCGCCGTCTGCACGCCTGATTTCTTCGGCTTCAACGCCCGGCTGGAGCTGCAGTATCGAGGCCGGCTCGACGCCTCGCGCAAGGAAACGGCGCCTGCGGACGCGCGGCGCGATCTTTTCGAGGCCATGGTCCAAGTCGCGCGCACAGGCGCGGGCCCGGCGGAGCAGATTCCCAGCATGGGCTGCTCCATCAAATGGAAGGGCGCCTAGGCCGTCTGGCCCAGGCGCCCGGTTCACGCCATGAAGAACGTCATCAAGCCATTCCCCGCCAGGGCAGGCACACCCGGCCATCCGGACATGCTGGACGCGGTAATTGCCACCGTCAAGACGGTGGCGCAGCAGGAAATCATGCCGCGCTACCTCAAGGTGGCGCGGCAGCACAAGGTGGACGGCAGCCTGGTGACCGAGGCGGACATCGTGGCACAGGGCGCGTTGGCGGCGGGCCTGCGCGCCGTGGCCGATTGCCCGGTGCTGGGGGAGGAGATGCCCTCCAAGCTGCAGCGGGCGCGCTGGCGCGACGGCCGGGAGGGCTTGTGGTGCATCGACCCCATCGACGGCACCTCCAACTTCGTGAACGGCCTGCCCTACTTCGCCGTTTCCGTGGCCTGGGTCAAGAACGGGCGCAGCCATCTGGGGGTCGTCTACGATCCGGTCGCCGACGAGGTCTTCTATGCCGAGCGCGGCAAAGGCTCGTTCCTGAACGGCGAGCGGCTCCCCATCAAGGGATATACCCCCGACCTGCACCGCAGCATGGCGGGCGTCGACTTCAAGCGCCTGCGCCCCCACCTGGCCGAACAATTGGCCGCCGCGCCCCCCTACAGCTCGCAGCGCAACTACGGCGCAAGCACCCTGGACTGGTGCTATACCGCCGCCGGGCGCTACGACGTGTACCTGCATGGCGGGCAAAAGCTGTGGGACTATGCGGCCGGCTCGCTGATCCTCGAAGAGGCCGGGGGACAGATCTGCACCCTGGAGCACGACGACTTCTGGGCCGACGACATTTGGACGCGCTCGGTCATCGCCGCCCGCAATCCGGATCTCTTCCTCGCCTGGAAGCGCTGGGTACGGGCCGCCAATAAGTGCTGACGCCCCGTGCATAAATTTTTTTTGGGATCCGAAAAGCGCCTCGTGCAGTAACATAATACAATTAGGCGGTTCCCCATCATTGCCCGCAAGAGCACGTCCCGAGGCCATGGGACAGGGGCGGCAAGATGACAGGGCGCGCCGGCCTGCGGCCGGGTCGCATGCAGGGTCCATCCCCAAGAAAACCCACCACTTACGACTATTGCCCAAGCCCGCCGAGTGGGCGATAATCCGGTGCTTCGTCCGTCGCGATCGCCGCTCCCCGCCTGCGGAACTTCCGCACGGGCCAAGGCGAATTGAAGGACAACAGCACCCGTATATCGAAATGGAGCAAGGCGTCCGACCGTTGCGGAGGCCTTCCCAAGAATAGCGCCCCCTTCCCCGAACGGGAAGGCGATGGCATAAGACCCGCGGCCGCACGGGCCTTGGGATCGCGTCCCTCGGCCTGCCTGGAAGGCCGGGGCACAGGATTTAAAACCACTGGAACGAGAGAAAATGGCAACCCGTAAAGATCTTGCAAATGCAATCCGCGTGCTGTCCATGGATGCGGTCGAGAAGGCGAAGTCGGGACATCCCGGCGCCCCCATGGGCATGGCCGACATCGCCGAGGTCCTCTGGAACCACCATCTGCGCCACAACCCCCTGAATCCGAAGTGGGCGGACCGCGATCGCTTCGTGCTCTCCAACGGCCACGGCTCGATGCTCATCTACTCGCTGCTCCACTTGACCGGCTACGACCTGCCGATGGAGGAAATCAAGAAATTCCGCCAGCTTCACTCCAGGACGCCCGGGCACCCGGAATATGGCTACACGCCCGGCGTGGAGACCACGACGGGCCCGCTGGGCCAAGGCATCACCAATGCCGTAGGCATGGCGCTCGCCGAGAAGATCCTCGCGCAAGAGTTCAACCGTCCCGGCCACGAGATCGTCGACCACCACACCTATGTCTTCCTGGGCGACGGCTGCCTCATGGAAGGCATTTCCCACGAAGCCTGCTCGCTCGCCGGAACCCTGGGCCTGGGCAAGCTGATCGCCTTCTATGACGACAACGGCATCTCGATCGACGGCCATGTCGAAGGCTGGTTCACGGACGACACGCCCAAGCGCTTCGAAGCCTATGGCTGGCATGTCGTGCCCAACGTCGACGGGCACGATGCCGCGAGCATCGAGGCGGCCCTGGTTGCGGCCAAGGCGGTCAAGGACAAGCCGTCGATCATCTGCTGCAAGACCGTGATCGGCAAGGGCTCGCCCAACAAGGAAGGCACCCACGACGTGCACGGCGCAGCCCTCGGGGAAGCGGAAGTGGCCGCGGTGCGCGCCCATTTGGGCTGGACCCATCCCGCCTTCGAGATCCCCGCGGACGTCTATGAAGGCTGGGACTGCCGCACCAAGGGCGAGGGGCTCGAGACGCTCTGGAACAACAAGTTCGCCGAATACGCCGCGGCCCATCCGGCGCTCGCCCGCGAATTCTCCCGCCGGATGGCGGGCGAGCTGCCCGCCGACTGGTCGGAGAAGGCGGCGGCGTTCATCCGCGCCGTCAACGACAAGGCGGAAACCATCGCCACCCGCAAGGCCTCGCAAAACTGCATCGAGGCCTTGGCGCTGCTCCTGCCCGAACTGGTCGGCGGCTCGGCCGATCTGGCCGGCTCGAACCTCACGCTCTGGCCGCAGGCGCACCCCATCCGCAAGCAAGGCGGCAACTACGTCAACTACGGGGTGCGGGAGTTCGGCATGGCCGCGATGGAAAACGGCATGGCCCTGCATGGCGGCGTGATCCCCTTCGGCGGCACCTTCCTGATGTTCTCCGAATACGCGCGCAACGCCCTGCGCATGGCCGCGCTCATGAAAATCCGCTCGCTGTTCGTGTTCACCCACGACTCCATCGGGCTGGGAGAAGACGGACCGACCCACCAGCCGATCGAGCAGACGGCCACCTTGCGCCAGATTCCCAACATGGACGTGTGGCGTCCGTGCGACACGCTCGAATCCGCGGTGGCCTGGACCCAGGCCGTGGAGCGCAAGACGGGCCCCAGCAGCCTGATCTTCAGCCGCCAGAACCTGCCCTTCCAGAAGCGCGACGCGGCGACCCTCGAACGGGTCAAGCAAGGCGGCTACGTCCTCTCGGAAGCCGCCGGCGGCGCACCCAAGGTGGTCATCATCGCCACCGGATCGGAAGTCGCGCTGGCCGTCGGCGCACAGAAGGTGCTCGCCGAGCAGGGCGTCCCCGCACGCGTGGTCTCGATGCCTTCGACCAACGTCTTCGACCGCCAGGATCAGGCCTACAAGGACAGCGTCCTGCCCAGGGGCGTGGTGCGGGTCGCAGTCGAGGCCGGCGTCACCGACTACTGGCGCAAGTACGTCGGGCTCGAGGGCGCGGTGGTCGGCATCGACCACTTCGGCGAATCGGCGCCCGCCGGCGAGCTCTTCAAGGTCTTCGGGTTCACCGTCGAGAACGTCGTCAACACGGTCAAGAGCGTGCTGTAAGGAATCATCGCCGCAGCTTGCGTCCGCCGGCGGATCCCGGGGGCCAAGCTGCGGTGCGTTTTTTTATTTTCTCCATCCCTCGACAAAAGGAGTTTTTACCATGGCAATTCGAGTCGCGATCAACGGCTATGGCCGGATCGGCCGCAACATCCTGCGTGCGCTCTATGAAGGCGGGCGCAACAAGGACATCCAGATCGTCGCCATCAACGACCTGGGCGATGCCGCCACCAATGCCCACCTCACCAAGTACGACACCGTGCACGGCCGCTTCCCGGGCGAAGTCTCGGTCGATGGCGAGTACATGATCGTCAACGGCGACAAGATCCGCGTCTGCGCCGTCCGCAACCCCGCCGAACTGCCCTGGAAGGAGCTCGGCATCGACGTCGTGCACGAGTGCACGGGGATCTTCACGAGCAAGGAAAAGGCGTCCGCCCACCTCGCGGCCGGCGCCAAGAAGGTGATCATCTCCGCCCCCGGCGGCAAGGATGTCGATGCCACCATCGTCTACGGCGTCAACCACCAGGCCCTCAAGGCGACCGACACGGTCATCTCCAACGCCTCGTGCACGACCAACTGCCTCGCGCCGCTGGTGGCCCCGCTGCACCGGAAGATCGGCATCGTCAACGGCCTGATGACCACCATCCACTCCTACACCAACGATCAGGTGCTCACCGACGTGTACCACTCGGACCTGCGCCGCGCGCGCTCGGCCACCATGTCGATGATTCCCACCAAGACCGGGGCGGCGGCTGCGGTCGGCCTGGTCCTGCCGGAGCTCAACGGCAAGCTGGACGGCTTCGCGGTGCGCGTGCCGACCATCAACGTCTCCCTGGTGGACCTCACCTTCACGGCGGCGCGCGCCACCACCAAGGACGAGATCCACGCCATCATGAAGGAGGCCTCCGAAGGCGAACTGAAGGGCATCCTCGCCTACAACGACCTGCCGCTCGTGTCCTGCGACTTCAACCACTCGAGCGTCTCCTCGACCTATGAGGCGACCCTCACCAAGGTCATGGAAGGCAAGATGGTCAAGGTGCTGGCCTGGTACGACAACGAGTGGGGCTTCTCGAACCGCATGTTGGATACCACCCTCGCCCTGATGACCGCCAAATAAGCGGCGCAAGGCCAAAGTCGGCAGGCGGGGGTTCCCGCCTGCCGCCCGCGAGATGGACCACACGGCCCCGTGCCGCCTTGCGCGGCGCCGTGTGGTCAATTTCGTAAGCTCAAGGAGTCCGACATGTCCGTAGTCAAGATGACCGACTTGGATCTTCGCGGTAAGCGCGTGCTTATCCGCGAAGACCTGAACGTGCCGCTCAAGAACGGCGACGTATCCGACGACACGCGCATCCGCGCCTCGCTGCCGACCATCGAGCACGCCATGAAGGCCGGCGGGCGGGTCATGCTGATGTCCCATCTGGGGCGGCCCGAGGAAGGCGTGTACAGCGAGGAGGCCTCGCTCGCCCCGGTGGCTCGCCACCTGTCCAAGCTGCTGGGCCGGGAAGTGCGGGTGGTCAGGGATTACCTGGCGGGCGTCGAGGTCGGCGCGGGCGAGGTCGTGGTGCTCGAGAACGTCCGCTTCAACAAGGGCGAGAAGAAGAACGTCGACGACCTGGCCCAGCAGTATGCGCGCCTGTGCGACGTGTACGTGATGGACGCCTTCGGCACGGCGCACCGCGCCCAGGCCTCGACCCACGGCGTGGCGAAGTATGCGCCGGTCGCCTGCGCAGGCCCCCTGCTCGCCGCCGAGCTCGACGCGCTGGGCCGCGCCCTGGACAAGCCGGCCCGCCCCCTGGTGGCCATCGTCGGCGGCTCCAAGGTGTCCACCAAGCTCACCGTGCTCGACGCGCTGTCCTCCATCGTGGACCAGCTGATCGTCGGCGGGGGGATCGCCAACACCTTCATCAAGGCGGCCGGCTTCAATGTCGGCAAATCGCTCTACGAAGCCGATCTGGTCGCCGAGGCGCGGCGCCTGATCGAAGCCGCGAAGGCCAAGGGCGGCGAGATTCCGGTGCCCACCGACGTGGTGGTCGGCAAGCAGTTCGACGCCAACGAGCCGGCCGTCGTCAAGCAGGTCTCCGAGGTGGCCGACGACGACATGATCTTCGACATCGGCCCGGACACCGCCGCCCGCTACGGCGCCCTCGTGAAGCAGGCCGGCACGATCGTATGGAACGGCCCGGTGGGCGTATTCGAGTTCGATCAGTTCGGCGCCGGCACCCGCGCCCTGGGGCTCGCCATCGCGGACAGCCCGGCATTCTCCATCGCCGGGGGCGGCGATACGCTCGCGGCCGTCGCCAAGTATGGCATCGCGGACAAGATCTCCTACATCTCCACGGGCGGCGGGGCCTTCCTGGAGTTTCTCGAGGGCAAGAAGCTGCCCGCCGTCGAGATCCTGGAGACGCGCGCGAAGGCCTAAGGGAGCGCGCCGGAAAGGCGCGCGTCACACGTTCAATTGATCGGCACGTTGGCGGGATATGTTACGTAGAACGAAGATCGTCGCCACCCTGGGACCGGCATCGGCGGACCCCAAGGTGATCGACAGCATGGTCGAGACGGGCGTCGATGTCGTACGCCTCAACTTCTCCCACGGCACCCCCGAGGAGCACATCCAGCGTGCCGATACGGTCCGTTCGGCGGCCCGCGCGCGGGGACGCACGGTGGGCGTGCTGGTGGACCTTCAGGGTCCCAAGATCCGCATCGGCAAGTTCCGGGAAGGGAAGATCCATCTCAACAACGGGGATCCCTTCATCCTCGACAGCCGCTGCGGCCAGGGCACCCAGGAGCGGGTGGGGCTCGACTACAAGGGCCTGCCCGGCGATGTCGGGCGCGGCGCGACCTTGCTCCTCGACGATGGGCGCATCGTCTTGTGGGTGGAGAAGGTCGAAGGCGAGGAGATTTTCTGCAAGGTCGTGCAAGGCGGGGTGCTGTCCGACAACAAGGGCATCAATCGCCAAGGCGGCGGGCTGTCGGCGGCCGCGCTCACGGAGAAGGACATCGAGGACATCGCGACCGCCGCGCAGCTCAAGGCGGATTATCTCGCGGTGTCCTTTCCGCGCAGCGGGGCGGACATGCGCCAGGCCCGCGAACTCCTGCGGGCGGCCGGCGGCAAGGGGATGCTGGTGGCCAAGATCGAGCGCGCGGAGGCGGTGGACGCCCTGGAGGAGATCCTCGAGGCCTCCGACGCCATCATGGTCGCCCGCGGCGACCTGGGCGTCGAAGTCGGCGATGCCGCGGTGCCCGCCCTGCAGAAGCGGATGATCCGCATGGCCCGCGAACGCAACAAGCTGGTCATCACCGCCACGCAGATGATGGAATCCATGATCTATAATCCCATCCCCACGCGCGCCGAGGTGTCCGACGTCGCCAACGCGGTGATCGACGGGACCGATGCGGTGATGCTGTCGGCCGAGACGGCGGCCGGCGCCTATCCGGTCGAATCGATCGCCGCCATGCACCGCGTGTGCGTGGAGGCGGAAAAGGAAGACGAGCCGCTGCTCGGCCAGTACCGCATGGGCAAGGTGTTCTCCCGCGTGGACGAATCCATCGCCATGGCCGCCATCTTCACGGCGAATCACCTGAACGTGCGGGCCATCGCGGCGCTGACCGAATCGGGCTCGACCTGCCTGTGGATGTCGCGCATGCAATCGGGCGTGCCGATCTACGCCTTGACACCCGAGGTGGAAACACGTAGAAAGGTGACTTTGTTCCGCGGCGTCTACCCTGTCAACTTCAAAACCGCCTCGACGGATCGGGAACAGCTCCTGATCGAAGCGGAAAATGAGCTTCGTCGCCGCGGAGCGGTCCGGGACGGCGATCTGATCGTGCTGACGATCGGCGAACCGATCGGGCAATCCGGCGGCACCAATACGCTCAAGATCGTGCGCGTCGGCGCCCATGCCGGCCCGTGAAGCGTGGCCCCGGCGCACTCACTGATCTTCCGGCCTGTGGCTGACACAGGCCGTTCGGTTTTTTTCGCTTTTTCGTCTTGTCTTTGAGATTAAGGAGAACCCAGAAATGCCTCTCGTTTCGATGCGCCAGCTGCTGGACCACGCCGCCGAGAACAGCTACGGCCTGCCCGCATTCAACGTGAACAACCTCGAACAGATCCACGCGATCATGCAGGCGGCCGACGAGTGCGACAGCCCGGTCATCATGCAAGGTTCCGCGGGCGCGCGCAAGTATGCCGGGGAAGCCTTCCTGCGCCATCTCATCCAGGCCGCCGTCGAGGCCTATCCGCACATCCCCGTGGTGATGCACCAGGACCACGGCGCCTCGCCCGCCGTGTGCATCCAGGCGATCCGCTCCGGCTTCTCCAGCGTCATGATGGACGGCTCCCTGCGCGAGGACGCGAAGACGCCCTCCTCCTATGAATACAACGTCGACGTCACCCGGCGCGTGGTCGACATGGCCCACGCCGTCGGCGTCTCCGTCGAAGGCGAACTGGGCTGCCTGGGCTCGCTCGAGTCGGGCATGGCGGGCGAGGAAGACGGCGTCGGCGCCGAGGGCAAGCTGTCCCACGACCAGCTCCTGACCGATCCCGAGCAGGCCGCCGACTTCGTCGCCAAGACGGGGGTCGACGCGCTGGCCATCGCCATCGGCACCTCCCACGGCGCTTACAAGTTCACGCGCAAGCCCACGGGCGACATCCTGGCGATCGAACGGGTCAAGCAGATCCATGCGCGCATCCCCAACACGCACCTGGTGATGCACGGCTCGTCCTCGGTACCGCAGGAATGGCTCAATATCATCCGCGAATTCGGCGGCGACATGAAGGAGACGTACGGCGTGCCGGTGGAAGAGATCCAGCAGGGCATCAAGTACGGCGTGCGCAAGGTCAACATCGACACCGATATCCGGCTTGCCATGACCGGCGCCATCCGCCGCCACCTGGTGAAGAACAAGAGCGAGTTCGATCCGCGCAAGTTCCTCAAGGACGCCACCGCCGCCGCGAAGGACATCTGCAAGTCCCGCTTCGAGGCCTTCGGGTCCGCCGGCCAGGCCGCCAAGATCAAGGCGATCGCCCTCGACAACATGGCCAACAGATACGCCAAGGGCGAGCTGAAGGCCGTGGTCAAGTAAGCTCCGGTCGGCCGCGCCACCGAAGCCCCCAAGGGTTCGTCCCTGGGGGCTTCGCTTTGTGGTGCGCCTGCGGCCGCAGGCGGCGCGCCTACCCCGCCTCGGGCGGCCGCGCCGGGCCGTCCTCCCACGCGCAGGTGCGATTGCGTCCGGTCGACTTGGCCCGGTAGAGCGCCTGGTCCGCCCGCTCGATCGACGACTCGACGGGCAGCTCGGCATCCAGCTGGGCCACGCCGCAGGAAATCTGGCACTGGATGACCACCTGCCCGGCGACAATCTCGATCGCACGGCGCGCCACCCCCTCCCGCAGCCGATCCGTGAGCGCGTAGGACACCTCGGGCTCGGTGGCCGGCAGGCAGAGCAGGAATTCCTCGCCGCCATAGCGGTAGACGCGATCATACGAACGGACATGTTCGGTGAGATAGCGGGCGACTTCGCTCAGGGCCGCGTCTCCGGCCGGATGCCCGTAGGTGTCGTTGATCGATTTGAAATGGTCCAGGTCGACCATCGCCAGCCCGCAGGACATCACGCCGCGCCGCACGAACTGCTGCTGCGTGCGCAGCCATGCGAGCATGCCGATCCGGTTGTGGGCGCCGGTGAGGGGGTCGAGCGAGCCCAACATCGCCTGCAGCTCCGCGCGCAGGCTCTCCAGCTCCAGGCGGAACCGGGCGACGCCGTCCGTGAAGGCGTCGTAGGCGGGCGCATCGATGCCCCCTTGCTGCGACTGGCGCAGAAGCGAGGAGGCCGCGTCATGAATCGCCTGGTGCTGCGCTTCGATGACCGCGAAGGCCGGATGGGCCCGCACGACGGCGGAGGCGTCGTTGTAATACCACAGGCCGAACGCGCATTCCCGATGGGCGGTGGGCGAGGCGCGCCGCATGTCGACCGGGAGCCGGCAGACCAGGGTGCGCGCGAGGGCGTCATACCAGTCCAGGTGATTGCCGATGGCGCGCTCCACCTGTTCGAGGGCCGCCTGCAATTCGCCGCGGCTGATCGTCTGCATGTCGGGCACTGCCTCCTGTGGGAAGTTGACGCACCTCGCGCCGGCTCGTCCAAGGGCGCCACAGGGCATACCTTACCATAAATCTGTAAATGCATTCAGTCCCTGGCGATGCCCGCCGTGCAGGCCCCCGCCTGGTCTGCTAAAATCGCCGGGACGCGGCTTGCCGCGGGTCGACGACCCCGCGCGGGAACGGGCAGCACGTTGCGACGCACCGGCCGAGACGCCCCGCTCCGGGAGGGGTCCTCGCCTGGCACAGGGCACGGCCGGGACCCTGCCCGCGCCAGGCCAAGCGCCGAAGGCGTCAGGCGGCGCGAACACGCCGCACGACATTCAATCGGCCGGACAGGACAAGGAGAGCGTGAGCAGGCTTCCGGCCAAAGGCATCGACCGCCTCCCCAGGGGACGTCCTTCGGGGCGTGCGGTCGGCGCCTTGCCGCCTCCCGCATGACCGAAGGGAATCCCTTCGGGGAAACGGCGAGGTCACACGCGCAGACGATGAAAAAAATTCTGGTGACCGGCGGGGCCGGCTTCCTGGGTTCCCACCTGTGCGCCCGCCTCGTCGGGGATGGGCACGACGTGCTGTGCGTCGACAACTTCTTCACCGGAACGCGGGCCAACATCCTGCCGCTCGCCGGCCATCCTTTCTTCGAGGTGATGCGCCATGACATCACCTTCCCCCTCTATGTCGAGGTCGACGAGATCTATAACCTGGCCTGTCCCGCCTCGCCCGTCCACTATCAGTTCGATCCGGTACAGACCACCAAGACCACGGTGCACGGCGCGATCAACATGCTGGGCCTCGCCAAGCGGGTCAAGGCGCGCATCCTGCAGGCCTCCACCTCGGAAGTCTACGGCGACCCCGAGGTGCATCCGCAGAAGGAAACCTACTGGGGGCGCGTGAATCCCATCGGACCGCGCAGCTGCTACGACGAAGGCAAACGCTGCGCCGAGACGCTGTTCTTCGACTACCGGCGCCAGCACCGGCTGGACATCAAGGTCGTCCGCATCTTCAATACCTACGGCCCGAACATGCATCCCAACGACGGGCGGGTGGTGAGCAATTTCATCGTTCAGGCGCTCAGGAACGCGCCGATCACCATCTACGGCGACGGCAGCCAGACGCGCTCGTTCTGCTACGTCGACGACCTGATCGACGGCATGGTGCGCATGATGGGCAGCGCGGACGGCTTTGCCGGTCCGGTCAACCTCGGCAATCCCGGCGAATTCAGCATGATCGAGCTGGCCGAACAGGTGCTGGCGCTGACCGGGTCGAAGTCGGCGCTGAGCTTCCAACCCCTGCCGCAGGATGATCCCCGGCAGCGGCAGCCCGACATTGCGCTCGCCCGGGAGGCGCTCGCCTGGGAACCGAAGGTCGGCTTGCGCGACGGCCTCAAGGAGACGATTGCCTACTTCCGCCGCCTCCTCGCGGCTTGACCGGGCGGCGCGGGCGCCGCAGCGATGCGCTGCCCGCCGAGGCCGGATCCCCGGCCTCGGCGGGCAGCGGCTTGGCGAGGGTCGCCGCCTCATTCAGCAGGAAGGTCTTGAACGCGGTCGCGGCCGGCGACAGGCGCTTGTTCTGCCGGTGCACGACATACCAGAAGCGCATGATCGGAAAGGATTCCACGTCGAGCAGCACGAGCCGCCCGGTCTCCAGCTCCAGCGCCACCGTGTGCGCCGACACGACGGCAAGCCCCATCCCCGCCTGCACCGCCTGCTTGATCGCCTCGTTGGTGTTCATCACCATGCCTGTGCGCAGCGCCACCGCGTGCTCCTCGAAGAACCGCTCCATGGCGCTGCGCGTGCCCGAGCCCGGCTCGCGCACGAGGAACACCTCCTGGGCCAGCCGCGCCAGGTCGATCCCCTTTTGGCCCGCGAGCGGATGGCCCGGGTTGGCGATGACGACCAGGGGATTGCGCATGAAGGATTCCGCCACCAGGTCATGCCCTTCCGGCGGCTGCCCCATGATCACCATGTCGGTCTCGTTGTGGGCGAGCTGCGTCAGCAGCGCTTCGCGATTGGTGACGTCGAGGCTCACCGTGATCTTGGGATAACGGCCGCAGAAGGCGGCCAGGAGCTCCGGCGCGAAGTAATTCGCCGTGCTCGCCACCGAGATCTTGAGGTTCCCGTAGTCCACGCCCTTCAGGCGGTCGAACACGGATTCCGCCTCCTCCAGCTGCTGCGCGATCAGGCGGCTGTAATGGTAGAGCTCGCGCCCGGCCTCGGTCAGGAAGATCTTCTTGCCCAGCTGCTCAAACAGCGCAAGCCCGATGGCCTCTTCCATCTGCTTGATCTGCATCGATACGGCGGGCTGCGTGAGATGCAAGGCCGCGGCCGCCCGGGAAAAGCTCGACTGGCGCACGACGGCCTCGAACACGCTGAGCTGCCGCAAGGTCACACGTAGCATCCCGGGCTCCATTCCGGCCGGCCACCCGGCCGGCGTGGTATATATTTCAACTTATGATTAGCATTAGAAATCGTGACTATATCTTATCTTCAGAGGCTAGTATAGTGCTGGGAATCATTCGCACAACCCCAGCGGATGAGTGGGTATAGGAAAGCCTTCAACAGGAGATCAGCCATGGCAGTCAAGACGTACAACGCAGGCGTCAAGGAGTACCGGAGCACCTACTGGGAACCCCATTATACGCCCAAGGACACCGACATCCTGGCGGTGTTCAAGATCACGCCCCAAGCCGGCGTCGACCGTGAGGAAGCCGCCGCCGCCGTGGCCGCCGAGTCGTCCACCGGCACGTGGACGACCGTCTGGACGGATCTGCTGACCGACCTCGACTACTACAAGGGCCGCGCCTATGCGATCGAGGACGTCCCGGGCGACGACACCTGCTTCTACGCCTTCATCGCCTACCCCATCGACCTGTTCGAAGAGGGCTCGGTCGTCAACGTGTTCACCTCCCTGGTGGGCAACGTATTCGGCTTCAAGGCGGTGCGCGCGCTGCGCCTCGAAGACGTGCGCTTCCCCATTGCCTACGTCAAGACCTGCGGCGGTCCGCCCCAGGGCATCCAGGTCGAGCGGGACATCATGAACAAGTACGGGCGCCCGCTGCTCGGCTGCACGATCAAGCCGAAGCTGGGCCTGTCGGCCAAGAACTATGGCCGCGCCGTGTACGAGTGCCTGAGAGGCGGCCTCGACTTCACCAAGGACGATGAAAACGTCAACAGCCAGCCCTTCATGCGCTGGCGCCAGCGCTTCGACTTCGTCATGGAGGCGATCCACAAGGCCGAGCGCGAGACCGGCGAGCGCAAGGGCCATTACCTCAACGTCACCGCCCCGACCCCCGAGGAGATGTACAAGCGGGCCGAGTACGCCAAGGAGATCGGCGCGCCGATCATCATGCACGACTACATCACCGGCGGTTTCTGCGCCAACACCGGGCTCGCCAACTGGTGCCGCGACAACGGGATGCTGCTGCACATCCACCGCGCCATGCACGCCGTGCTCGACCGCAACCCGCACCACGGCATCCACTTCCGCGTCCTGACCAAGATCCTGCGGCTGTCGGGCGGCGACCATCTGCACACCGGCACCGTGGTCGGCAAGCTGGAAGGCGACCGCGAGGCCACCTTGGGCTGGATCGACCTGCTGCGCGAGAAGTACGTCAAGGAAGACCGCAGCCGCGGCATCTTCTTCGACCAGGACTGGGGCTCCATGCCCGGCGCCTTCGCCGTCGCCTCGGGCGGCATCCACGTCTGGCACATGCCGGCGCTCGTGACCATCTTCGGTGACGATGCGGTGCTGCAGTTCGGCGGCGGCACGCTGGGCCACCCCTGGGGCAACGCCGCCGGCGCGGCCGCCAATCGGGTCGCGCTGGAAGCCTGCGTCGAGGCCCGCAACCAGGGCGTGGCCATCGAGAAGGACGGCAAGGCGATCCTGACCAAGGCCGCCGCATCCAGCCCCGAACTGAAGATCGCCATGGAAACCTGGAAGGAGATCAAGTTCGAGTTCGACACCGTGGACAAGCTGGACGTGGCCCACAAGTAAGCAACCCGCGGGCGGGAGCGCGCTTCGGGCCCGCTCCCGCCGCCAGGCAACCGTATACGAGGAAACTGAAATGCAAGACTACAACTCCCGTCTTTCCGATCCGGCGAGCCGCAAGTTCGAGACCTTCTCCTACCTGCCGGCCATGGACCAGGCCGAGATCCGCCAGCAGGTCGAGTACCTGGTCAAGAAGGGCTGGAATCCGGCCATCGAGCATACCGAGCCGGAACACCTGATGGACTCCTACTGGTACATGTGGAAGCTGCCGATGTTCGGCGAGACCGATGTCGACCGCATCCTCGCCGAGGCCGAAGCCTGCCACAAGGCGAACCCGAACAACCACGTGCGCCTGGTCGGCTACGACAACTTCAAGCAGTCGCAGGGCACCGCCATGGTGATCTACCGCGGCAAGACGGTCTAGCGCGCGGCGGCCTGAAGTACCCCACAGCCCCCGCCGCGCCCGACGCGGCGGGGGCTTTTGCTTTCAAGGGCGGGCGCGTTTGCCGGCCGACAGAACAATCAGGAGCGGACATGTCCAATGTCATCGACCAATACCGTATCGAAACGGAACCCTACTACCGGCCCGTGGCCGACGAGGTGGCACTGTTCGAGGCCGCCTACTCGGTGCGCATGCCCTTGATGCTCAAGGGCCCGACCGGCTGCGGCAAGACCCGCTTCGTCGAATACATGGCGCACCGCCTGGGCAAGCCGCTGATCACCGTGGCCTGCAACGAGGACATGACGGCGAGCGACCTGGTTGGCCGCTTCCTGCTCTCCGCCGAGGGCACGACGTGGCAGGACGGCCCGCTCGCGATCGGCGCCCGCGAAGGCGCCATCGTCTATCTCGACGAGGTGGTCGAGGCGCGCCAGGACACCACCGTGGTCATCCATCCGCTGACCGACAACCGGCGCGTGCTGCCCCTCGAGAAGAAGGGCGAGCTGGTCCACGCCCACCCGGACTTCCAGATCGTGATCAGCTACAACCCGGGCTACCAGTCCCTGATGAAGGACCTCAAGCAATCCACCAAGCAGCGCTTCGGCGGCCTCGACTTCACCTATCCGGCGCACGCCGTCGAGACCGAGATCGTCGCCCATGAGGCGGGCATCGACGCCGAGGTGGCCGGCAAGCTGGTGTCCATCGCCGAGCGCTCGCGCAATCTCAAGGGCCACGGCCTGGACGAGGGCCTGTCGACGCGGATGCTGATCTACGCCGGCAGCCTGATCCGCCAGGGCGTCGCGCCCCAGGCCGCCTGCCGGGTCGCCCTGGTGCGGCCGATCACCGACGATCCCGACATGCGGGACGCGCTGGACGCCGCGGTCAGCACGTTCTTCTGAGCCGGGCCGTCATCGCCTGCCGATCGAGGGCCCGCGGCCCCGCCCGGCGGGCCCCCGGGCCCCTGGCCGGGCGCTCAGGCGCCCGGCTTTCGCGAACGACGAGGAACCCCAATGTCCGTCAACCTCGAAGACTACGCCGAACTGCTCGCGACCCTGAGCGAGCACAGCCGCGCGGTGCTGGCATCGGTCTGGCACGAAGCAACCCGGGTGCTCTCGCCCCGCGCCCTGGACAACTACCTCAAGGGCGCCGCCGCCATCCGCGGCCTCGGGCGCGGCGACGCCGTGGTCGAGGCCTGGCTGGAAAACGCGCCGGAGGTGGCGCGGGAGGTCGGCGAGGACGTCATCTCGGACCTCGCCACCGCCTCGCTGATGCTGGCCTCCAAGACCTCGGGGGCGGTGATCGAGCTCCTGCTCGCCACCTCGCCCACCGCCGCCGGGCGCCTGGGCGATGCGGAACTGTTCCGCATGTACCTGCAGTTCATCAACACCCTGATCGCCCAGGCCCCGCGGGGCGTGCGGCCGATGCTCGACAAGCTCGACGTGCTCTTCCAGCAGCTCACCCTGGGCGGCCTGCGCCGCTGGGCGCTGTGGGGCGCGCACGCGCATCGCACCAACTACGAGGAGCAGATCCGCTACTTCGGCCTGGCCTCCAAGGAATCGGTGGCGATCCTCCAGAAGGAACGCAAGGGGACCTTGCTGGTGGACGTCCAGCGCCGCATCAACATGTACCTGCGGGCGCTGTGGGCGCGCGACTTCTTCATGCGGCCGACCTCGGGCGACTACGAGAACCGCGAAGGACTGCGGCCCTACATCGAGGACTACCTGCTGCACCTGCCCGATGCCTTCGACGACTTCGAGGGGGTTGCGGGCCTCGAGCTCTACCGCGCCGCCGCCGCCCACTGCGCCGCGCACCTGGTCGAGACCACGCGGCCGATTTCCGCCGAAGGCCTCAACCCCCTGCAGATGGCGGTCATCGGCGTGATCGAGGACGCCCGGGTCGAGGCCCTGGCCATCCGGCGCTTTCCCGGCCTGAAGCCGATGTGGAGCAGGCTGCACGTCGCGACCCCCGCCCGGTCGGCGAGCGTCGGCGACTACCTCAACCGGCTTGCCCGGGCCTTGCTGGACGAGACCTACCGCGACGAGGATCCGTGGGTCGCTGAGGGCCGCGCCCTGTTCGCGCAGGCCCGGGCCGCGGACGCGCTCGGCACCAACGCCGTGTCATGGGACATCGGCGTCGCCCTCGCCCATGCCTTGAAGGAGAAGGGGATCGCCTTCAATCCGCGCAGCGACGGGCTCACCGCCCCCTACCGGGACGACAACCGCTATTTTTGGGCATTCGAGGCGTTCGATTTCGACAAGGCGGCCACCGCCGGCTTCGAGACCGTCAAGCAGGTGCGCAAGTATGTCAGCGTGCTGGAGATGGTCAACGAGGTCGACAACGAGCTGGCCGGCGACGACGCCCAGGAAATCTGGGTCCTGTCCACGCCGTTCTACCTGGACCAGGAGGGCTGCACCATCAACGAGCTGGAAGGCAAGGAGCCCCTGTCCGAGCCCTTCCACTACCCGGAGTGGGACTACCAGATCCAGCTCGAGCGGCCGGCCTGGGCCACGGTGCAGGAGAAGCGCGCCAAGTCCGGCGAGCTGGACCGGATCAATGCCATCGCCGCCCAGTACAAGCGGGAAATCCACCGCATGAAGTTCCTGCTGGACGCCATGCAGCCTCAAGGCGTGCAGCGCATCCGCAAGCTCGAGGACGGCGACGAGATCGACATCAACGCCGCGATCCAGGGGCTGACCGACATCCGCCTGGGCAACCAACCCGACCCGCGATACATGATGCGCTCGGTAAGGAAGACGCGCGACTTCTCCATCCTGGTCCTGCTCGACCTGTCCGAGTCCACCAACGACAAGGTGCATGGGAAGGACTACAGTGTGCTCGACCTCACGCGCCAGGCGTGCGTGCTGCTGTCGGACGCCATCGCCAAGGTGGGCGACCCGTTCGCCCTCCATGGCTTCTGTTCGGACGGCCGGCACGGCGTCGAGTACTACCGCTTCAAGGACTTCGACCAGCACTGGGACGACGGGCCGAAGGCGCGGCTCGCCGGCATGACCGGCCAGCTTTCGACCCGCATGGGCGCGGCCATCCGCCACGCCGGTCACCACCTGACGCGCCAGCGCTCGGCCAAGAAGCTGCTCATCGTGATCACCGACGGCGAACCGGCGGACGTGGACGTGCGGGATCCGCAATACCTGCGCTTTGACGCCAAGAAGGCCGTCGAGGATGTCGCCAAGCAAGGTGTGGTAACCTACTGCATGAGCCTGGACCCGCGCGCGGATCACTACGTGAGCCGCATCTTCGGCCAGAAGAACTACATGGTGGTGGATCACGTGGAGCGGCTGCCGGAGAAGCTGCCGCTCCTGTACGCGGGATTGACGCGATGAGGCGGCATGCGCGCGGGCGCCCGCCGCGGCGCGCATTCGCCGGATGCCGGGAGAACCACGGGAGCACAGATGAACGCCGAGACTTATGTAGGCTTGCACCAGGACAAGCACGGCATCACCCAGCTCGGGCGGGTCGTGCTGGACGGCTGGCTGTTCGGCCTTATTCCCGAGACCGAGGACTGCGCCGGCTGGGAGATAGGCCGCATGCAGACCCTGATGGAACAGGTGGAACGCGCGTGGGACAAGTACGGCAACCTGCCCAGCCGCCTGCCGCCGCCGCTGCGCCAGCGCCATCACGCGCTCTACGCCCACGCCACGGCGGCGGCACGGGTCAAGGGGTGGGACCCCGAACTGGGCGAGGACGACTGACGCTTCGCGCCGCGCGCCCGGGATTATCGGCCGGGCGCCGGCCGGGCGAACGTGAGGATCCTGCCGGCCCCACCCTCATGCGCCTTCGCGGCCAGGGCCGCCAGCGCCTTGGACAGTTCGGGCTGGAGGCGGCGCATCAGGGCCGCGCCGTCCTCGCGGTAGTACGCGGCGTGGTAGGGCACCGGGGCATCGAGCGCGCCGCGGGCCTGCGGCCGGAAGCGCTGCCAGGCGATGACCGCGAGATCCTTGCGCAGGTGATCGACGAACACCATCTCCTCCGGATCGAGGATCGCCAGGAACTGCATGCTGCGGATCGGCACGAAGGCCACCCCGCGGCCGCGCGCCAACAGGCTGTGGGCGAGATTATAGGTGGCGGCGGGAAGCTCGCGCGCCTCTTCGGCGAGCGGCTCGCCGCGGCTGACGACGATCTGCATGGCGAGTGCCTCGGAAAAAGTGAATCGGCATCTGCAAATCGGTTGCGCACCGGGTTCCCCGGCCCCGCTTGGCCCGTCACGAACCGGGCGGGCGGCGGGCTTGGCGGCGTTTCCGGCCAGCACGCCGCGCATCTGGGTCGCCGGCGCGCACCCTCGTTCACCCACTATAGCGCAGCGCCGAACGCTGACGCGCGACGCTGCGCGCCGCGAAGCCCTTCGGCCTTCGTGGAGTCGACGCCAACGGGGGAGGCGACGTAGAATGCTATCGGTTCCAGACACCCTTCGATGGCGCCGCCAACGCGAGGTTCGCCCGATGGGGCGGCTTTCGATGTCGGCGGGTCCCTGGTCCGGCAGCACGCCGGACGGTTCCTCCACGCGCGGCCTCGGGGCCGGCGGTCCGCCCGAAGCGCGCAAGGGCCAGGCGGCTGCCCGAGAAGCCGTCCACGCTGTGCGTGCCCCTAACACGATAGCACGACGACAACCCAAATGAATACACCGTTATTTGAATCGACGATCAAGAGCCTCAAACTCCTCAATCGCGGGAAGGTCCGCGACATCTACGAAATCGATGGCGAGCGGCTGCTGATCGTCACCACCGACCGGCTGTCGGCCTTCGACGTGGTATTGCCGGACCCCATCCCGGGCAAGGGCGAGGTCCTCACGGCGGTGTCCAATTTCTGGTTTGCCCGCCTGGGGCACATCATCCCCAACCACCTGACCGGCGAGCCCCCCGAATCCGTCGTCGGCGATCCGCGGGAGAAGGCACAGGTCCAAGGCCGTGCCATCGTGGTGCGGCGGCTCAGGCCCCTGCCTGTGGAGGCCATCGTCCGGGGCTACCTGGTGGGCTCCGGCTGGAAGGACTATCGCCGCACGGGAAGCGTGTGCGGAATCCCGCTGCCGTCGGGCCTGCGCGAAGCGGAAAAGCTGCCCGCGCCGATATTCACCCCTTCGACCAAGGCCGAAGCAGGCGCCCACGACGAGAACATCAGCTTCGCACAGGCGGCCGAACTGCTCGGCGAACCGCTCGCGATCCAGGTGCAGGAGGTGGCCCTCAAGCTCTACCAGGAGGCGGCCGACCATGCCGCGCCGAAAGGGATCATCATCGCCGACACCAAGTTCGAGTTCGGGCTCGACGCGGCCGGGCGCCTTTACCTCATCGACGAGGCCCTCACGCCGGACTCCTCCCGCTTCTGGCCCCTTGACCAGTATGCCGTGGGCAGCAATCCGCCGAGCTTCGACAAGCAATACGTGCGGGATTACCTGGAGAGCATCGGGTGGAACAAGACGCCGCCCGCGCCCAGGCTTCCCGCCGAGGTGATCGCCAAGACCACGGAGAAGTACCGTGAGGCCTTGCTGCGCCTCACGCGCACGTGAGGACCCTGGACATGGACCATATCGACAAGCTCATCGAAGGATTCGGGCGCTTCCGCAAGACACACTACGGCGGGCAGCCGGACGTGTTCAGGCGGCTGGTCAAGGCAGGACAGTCGCCGCGGACGCTCATCATCGGCTGCTGCGATTCCCGGGTGGATCCGGCCATCATCACGGACTGCGACCCCGGCGACTTGTTCGTCATCCGCAACGTAGCCAACCTGGTCCCGCCCTTCGAGACCGGGGGCAATTATCACGGCACCAGCGCCGCCCTGGAGTTCGGCGTCCGCCGGCTCGAGGTGCAGCACATCATCGTACTCGGCCACACCCATTGCGGCGGCATTCGGGCGCTCATGGAGAATCCCGGCGAGCATCCCGAGGACTCCCCCTTCGTGGCGAGCTGGATGCAGGTGGCAGGCCACGCCCGCAACCGCGTCCTGGCGCGCGCCCGCGACCTGGATGCCGAGACGCTGGCGCGCGCCTGCGAGCAGGAGGCGATCCGGGTCTCGCTCGACAATCTCCTCACCTTCCCCTGGATCCTCGAGCGCGTCGCGCGCGGGACGCTGACGCTGCATGGCTGGCACTTCGACCTCGAGGCGGGGGAGCTGTCCAGCTGGGATCCGCAGGATCCCGCGGGCACGAGAGGCTGGCAGCCGATCCGCCCGGCCTGACGCCTGGCGCTATCGCGCCACGGCCCCGCTCAACAAGCCCTCTGCCCCGGCAGCGTGCGGTGCCCGGCGGGCGAACGCCTCATGGAGGCGGGCATGTTCCTGCAGGAGCATCTCGGGCGCAAGCGGCGGGCTGAAATAGAAGCCTTGCGCCTCGTGGGCGCCGCGCGAGCGCAGGAATTCGAGCTGCTCCGCGCGTTCCACGCCTTCGGCGACGACCTTGAGCCCGAGGGCGCGCGCCAGCGCGATGATCGCATCCAGGATCGCCGCGTCCTCGCGCCGGTTCGCCGCCTCGGCAATGAACGCCTTGTCGATCTTCAGCCGATCCGCCGGAAAGCGCCGCAGGTAGCCCAGCGACGAGTAGCCCATGCCGAAATCGTCGATCGCGATGCCCACCCCCAACGCCTTCAGCGCACGCAGCACGGCCAGGGAGTCCTCGGTGTCCTGCATGATGGCGCTTTCCGTGATCTCGATCTCGATGCGCGCCGGATCCACCGCCGCTTCCTCGATCGCCCGCCGCACGAGCGCCACGACATCGGGCTGCCGCACTTGCAAGGCGGACAGGTTGACCGCCATCCGCAGGCCCGCCATGCCGGACGCATCGAAGGCCTTGAGCTGCCGGCATGCGCCCGCCAGGACGCGGGTGCCCAGGGCCGCAATCAGGCCGGCGTCCTCGGCGAGCGAAATGAAGCGCTCGGGCGGCACCAGCCCGAAGACCGGGTGTTTCCAGCGCGCGAGCGCTTCCACCCCGCTCATGGTTCCGGCCGCGACGTCCATGATGGGATGGTAGTGCAGCACCAGGGCATCGCCCTCCAGGACGCCGCGCAGATCGTTGGTCAACAGGAACCGTTCGCGCAGGCCGCTTTGCAGGCGCCGCGAATAGAAGGCGTGCCGATTGCGGCCATGCCCCTTGGCCTCGAACATCGCGAGCTCCGCATTCCTGAGGAGCTCGTGCGGATCGCGCCCATCTTCCGGGTAGCGGCTGATGCCGACCGAGCCCGAGAGCACCAAGGTGGCCTCCTGCGCCGAGAAGGGCGGCGTCAGGTCGCGCACGATCCGCGCGGCCGCATGGGCGAGCGCCGCGGCATCGGGGTCGGCCTCGACCAGCAGCGTGAATTCATCGTCGCCCACGCGCGCCAGCAGGTCCTCGCCGGACGCCAGGGTGCGCAGCCGGGCGGCCACCTGCCCGAGCAGCGCATCGCCCGCCTCGAAGCCCAGGGTGTCGTTGATGGCCTTGAAATGATCGAGATCAAGGAACAGCACGCCCAGCCGCCGCCCGTGCCTCGCCGCCTGCTCGATCCCCAGGGCCAGGCGCTCGAAAAAGTGCTTGCGGTTGGGCAGCCCGGTGAGTTCGTCGTGGTGTGCCGCAAACGAAAGCCGTTTGCGGAACTCGTTCGCGCAATCCGAGAATACGGCGATGTAGTGGGTCGGCTGGCCGCCGCAGTCGCGCGCGACGCTGACACTCACCTGCTCGCGCGCGGTTTCCCCGTTTTTCCGGCGAATCATGAGTTCGCCCCGCCAGCACCCGCTGCGGGCGAGCGCCTCGCGCAGCGCGCCATAGGCGGATGCCGGCGCGGCGGCGAGCTCAAGCGTCCGGAGCGGCTTGCCGAGCACATCGCGCGCGCCATACCCGGTTCGCCGGGCAAAGGCCCCATTGATCGCGGTCACCTGCCCGCGGGTATCTGCAATGAGGATGCCGTCGTCGGCATGGTCGATGTCGGCGTCGGGAACAAGCGCCCCCCGCTCGGGGACGGACGCTTTCTGAACGGGGTGGGCCGGCACTGGGCACCGCGCGCGCGGAGGCGAGCCGCGCCCGCCGCCGCGCGGGGCAGCGCCGCGATCGCTGGAAGACATGAGGCGACTCCGTTGCCGCCGCTTCCAGGCGCTTGCCTGGCAGGGCGGGTCTATGACTGGGTTAAACGATGAGACCGCGGCATCGCCCAAAGGTTCGGGCGCGGGCCGGAACCCCGGGGCCCCAAGAAGGCCTTGCGCTGCGGGAAGGGTCGCGCCGCGGCGCAGAACGCAGCGGCCCTGGAAGCGGGAGGGCAAGGGCATCCCGGACGCACGCTCGGGGCCGATCTCCGCAGGCGAGATCGGCACCCCGTCGCACCCGCGGGCGGGCTCGACAGCGGCACCGGCGCCGTCGGCATTGCGCAGCCGCGCCGGGACCCGGAAGGGGCTAGGAGGAGCACCGACCGGCACCGGCGGATCGACGCCGGAATCCTTCGAGAGCCCCCCCGCGCCACTGCTCCGAACCACCGGAGGCGCCGAGCATCCCGGGCGCCGGCCAGACGAGGGATGCAACCGACGCGTATGCTTCCTATTTCCTGCGTTTGGGCGCATAATCGGGCGTCATACGAACGAAAACAACCCACGCGGCCAGGCCGCGCCCGGAGGGGCGTGCGGCGCAAACACGACGGGGATGAGCGGCCAGGAAGGAGGATCGGTGGGTATGGTGGAGCTCCTGACGCAAAACCTCACGATCGAGCCGGATCTGCAAACCTTCCTCGGGTTCGTCCTGCAATCGGCCAGGGCGCTCGGGGCCAACGCGTTTGCGGCGACGCTGCCGACGCTGGACGCCGCGCGCCGGCTTCGCATGGCCCGCAGCCAACTCCATCAGCCCCTGCCTGTCCGGCTCACCCTCGACGGGGATCGGCTGCGCGTCGAATGGCAGGATCAGGCCACCGAGATCGTGCGGCTTCGCCCGCCGCCCATGGCGCCGCTGGTCGACGAACTGCGGCAGCGCCTTCTGCACTCCACCGAGGATGTCGACCCCTCCTTGCTTCAGCGGCGCAATGCCGAGATGACGCGCTACCTGGAGGAGACCCGGGCCCGCACGGAAGCGGAGCTGGAGGCGCTGCAGCAGATCCTGGAGAAGCGCCAGATGGAACTGCGCGAATCGCTGCGGCGCGCGGAAACGGATGCCCTGACCGGACTGCTGAACCGCCGCGCCTACGATGACCGGGTCGCGTGCGCGTTCAACCGGACCCTTCGCCAGAAGGACGAATCCCTGTGCCTCGCCCTATTCGATCTCGATCACTTCAAGGCGGTCAATGACGAGTTCGGGCATCAGGCGGGGGACGCGTATCTGCGCAAGATGGCCGACGCGATGCGCTCGGTCATCCGGCGCGAGGTCGATTACGCGTTCCGCTTCGGCGGCGACGAGTTCGCGATGCTGATCTTCGCCGGCGCGGATATCGCCGTCGAGAAGGCGAAGGAGGTGCTTGCGGCGATGGATGGCCGCGTCAGCATCGGCCTTGCCTCCCTGTCGGGGCGGGAACCCGCCGATTCCAGTTTGCAGGCCTTCATCCGGCGCGCCGACGAGGCACTGTACCAGGCCAAGGGCACCGGACGCGGACGCATCGTGCTGGCGGTGCGCGACCCCAAGGGAGCGGTCCATTCCGAGACGTTCCTGTCTTCCGGGCTAGAGGACGTGGCGGCATGACCGAAGTGGACAGCCGCGATGCCTGCCGCCTGCTGTACAACAGCCTCATCCAGGACGAGAGCGATGGCGTCCTCCTGCGCGCACGGGTGCAGGCCGCGGCGCGCCGGCTCGGGTTTGTCGAGACTGACCGGGAGAACATGACGCTCGCGGCCGCGGAGATGGCCAGCAATCAGCTCAAGCATGCGCACCGCCGCGGCTTGGTGCAGGTCTGGCAGCAGCCCGGACAGACCCTCGACCTGGTCGCGCTGGATTTCGGCGGCGGCATCGATGACCCCGTGCAGGCGGCGCAGGACGGCTTCTCGACCGCACATACCCTGGGCAAGGGCCTCGGGAGCATCGCGCGGTTGTCGCACGAGTGGGGGCTGTACACGCAGCCGCGGGCGCCCGGCCCGCCCCGCTGGCACGGCACGCTGGTGTGGGCGCGTTTCCGGGCGGTCCATGCCCCGAAGGAGCGGCTCGGGCAACCGCACGTCCGGGTGGGTCTGTTTTCACGATCGCTCGCGGACGACCGCTACAACGGCGATCGGGTCTACCTTAAAATCGACGGGCAGCGCCTGGCCTGGATCCATCTGGACGGGCTCGGGCACGGCCTGGAGGCGCAGGAAACCACCGACGGACTGGCCTCGGCGGTGGCCCTCGGGGTCGCGCCGCAGCGTCTGCTGCGACAAGTCGATCAGACGCTGGCGTCGCGGCGCGGCGCCGTCGGGGTCGCGGTCACCCTCGATCTTGCGCGCGGCAGCGCCTGCCTGGCAGGCGTGGGCGACATGTCCGCCCAGATTCATAGCGACGAGAGCGTATCCAGTCTCGGCTTTGCGCCCGGGATCCTCGGCAAGGAGCACGAAGAACCGGTCGTCGCCGACATCGCGTGCCGGCGCCAGTGCACCATCATCACCGCGAGCGACGGCATCCGGAATCGTTCCGTGGCCGGAGAATTCCCGGGCCTTGTGCATCAGCATCCGCAGGTGGTCGCCTACCTGCTCGGCAACGTCATGGGACGCGCGACCGACGACCAATCGGTGTGCGTGGCCACGGCGCGCGCGGCCTGACGCGCGGGCGCGCGCGCATACCGTCGAGAGCCCGGCGGCGCCGTAGGGTGCGGCCGTTTGCATCGGCAATTGTCGTAACGAAAGGAAAAGAAGCATGCGCAATGCGATGTCGAAGACCCGACGCACCTTGCTCGAGCAGACGAAGCTTCAGATCGGGAGGATGTCTTCCCTGATCGAGGCGCGCGCGCGCGATGTCTTCGGCGCGAACCAGATCATGAGCGCCGACGAGATTTCCGATTTCAGCGTTGAATTTCTGGAGCTGATGGTCGCGCTCTTCAAGACCGACAACCCGCTCGATCACCAGACGGCCGAGTTCAAGGCCTTGCAGGGCTTCTTCAGCAACGTGGCCAAGCAGATTCTTCTGCGCGGCGGCCGCATGGCCGACTTCCTGCGCTATGCGCAGTTTCTGCAGAAGATCTTCATCGAGGCGCTCGAAGGCGACGAGAGCGTGGACGGCGACGGCGTGCGCGCCATTCTCCTGCTGTTGTCCAACGTGTTCAACGAATTGTCGCTCGTGGTGTTCGAGTCCTACCTCGAGGAGAAGGAGCGCACGATCTACGCGCAACAGGAGGAACTGCGCGAGACCGCCACGCCCATCACCGAAATCTGGGACGGGGTGCTCACCTTGCCGATCATCGGGACGCTCGACTCCAGCCGGACCATGCTGATCATGGAAGCGCTCCTCAACCGCATCGCCAGCGATCGCGCCCGCGCGGTCGTCATGGACGTCACCGGCGTGCGCGCCATCGACTCCCAGGTCTCGCACCATCTCATCCAGATGGTGCGCGCGGTGCAGCTCATGGGCACCGATGCCATCCTGACGGGGATTCGTCCGGAAATCGCCCGGGCGCTGACCAACCTGAACATCGATCTCGGCAACGTCACCACGCGCGCGAGCCTGTCCGACGGGCTGAAGGAAGCTTTCCGGCGCATGGAGATCCACGTATCGACGCCGCATTGATTCCGGAACCGCCTCGACATGCTACAAGACGCCAGCGAGCTGGGCTTTCATCTCACTCCGATCGGCAACGGCCAGATCCTTCTGGAACCGTCCCAGAGCCTGGACGTCGGCGACCCCGGCACGCTCGTCGTGGCCATCCTGGAGCGGCTGCAAGGGTTGCGGGCGGCGACGCTGTCTTATGACCTGGCGGGCCTCGCGCTTATCGACGATGCCTACTGCCGATGGCTCGAGAGCCTCTCCAACGCCTGCCGCGCCATCGGGGTGCGCATGGTGTGCGTGCGCATGCAGCCCACGGCGGCCTTCGGGCTCGCCCAGACGCAAGCGCGGCTGCCCAGCTTCGCCACGGCCCTTGACGTGGGACTCGCCGACAGCACCTTCCCCGATAGTCAGTGACCGCGGCTCTGGTGCCTTAGGGGCGCGCACCGCGGCAAAGGCAGTGGCGATTCGGTAGCGCGGCGTGTTGGCGCGCTCGTGCGGATAAAAAAATGGCCCGCGAGGGGCCAAGATAAAGCAAACACACATGATGCGCCCCCAGCGGGGCGCTCGCGGATCCCGTCAGCCGGCGGGACCCGCGCGTTCCGCGATTACTTGGCGGAGTAGGCCGCGCACCAGCCGTTCGGGCTGATGGCACCGTCGACAAGCTTGCACTTGCCGGCAGCCTTGGCGGAAGCACCAGGGACGAACTGGATGCAGTTCGAGCAGTGCTGGCCGTTCTTGGGCTTGTCTTGATACTGCATGGCGGCCTTGGGCACGCCGGCGTAGGCGGAGCGGCTCAGCGCGCCGGTGGCGGCGACCACACCGATGGAGGCCAGCATGGCGCTGCCCTTGAGGAACGTCCGCCGGGAGATTTTTTCGTCCTTGATGCTCATCGCTGTTTACTCCTTAAGAAGCAAAGGTTGGAAATATGCCAAGTGTAAAACCGCTGGCACGCCGGTCGCACCGATTCACGCACGGCGCACAACGTTTAATCTCTCAACCGCAGGACCCCATCGGCCATCGCCTCGCGCCCGACGGGACGGAAATCAAAAAATAGTCCAATCAGGTAGATAATGGGATCTCCATATCCTTTATCATGTTGGACCAAGTATAGCGCAAAGAGTTCGTCTTTGGGCAACCCTCTCGAGAAAAATTTTTTTATGCCGCGCGAAGGAATTTTTACCCACCCGCTCAGGGCGTTAGCGCCGTTGCCGCGCGCCGTCCGCGGCACCGCTGGCATCCGCTAGCGGCTTCCCCAGTTCGGCGAGTAGGCGACGCAATAGCCGTGGGGGCTGACGGCGCCGGCCACGACTTGGCAGGTGCCGTCGGCATCGGGTTGCGGCCCCGCGACGAACTGGATGCAATTGCTGCTGCCTTGCCGCCGACCGGCGTGTTCCGGTAATGGAGCGCCGCCTTCGACAGCTTGGCCGGCGCCAGCCGCATGCCCATCCCGGCCACCGCCGCGGCGGCCGTGGCGGCGAGCGTCACGCCGGTCGCCAGGAACGTCCGTCTGGATGTTTTCTCAGGATCGAGGCCCATCGCGCAACGTGCCAGAGGAACGGTTCGTCAGCCCAGTGGCGCATGCCCGGGCGGCGCCGATCATCCGAGAGCAGCGGACGCCACGGCGAATGATCACCAGAAACTCATCCCGGGCGGCTTTTGGCTCCCGGTAACCTTCCCGTCTCGGCCGAAGATCACCGACCCGGACCCCTTGCCGGGATAGGAGTAATACCAGATCCGCTGGTCACTATTGAGCGAGAAGCGGGTGGAAGGTTCCCCCAGAAGCGCCCGGACCCTCGACTTCGACAGCCCAAGCTTGATGCTGTCCCAGGCGTCTTGCAGCTTGACCTTCTGCTGCTCAATCTCCTGGACGGCCTGCCGGGCAGCCGCTTCAGTCGCCTGGGGCGAGGGCGCCGGCGCCTGAGCCTGTTTCTTCTGCAGGGCGTCCACCTTGGCCGACAGCGCGCTGATGGCGGCCTGAAGGGCTTTGAGCTGCTCGGTGAGCGCGGCGTCGCCCCCTGCGGTCCCTGCGGCGCTGGCCGGGACACTGAGCGCAAGCGCAAGCGCCCCTGCGATCACCCCCAGCCCTTTGCGGCGCCTTTGCCAGCCGTCGACGCGATTCACGTTATCATCCATTCTGCTGCCACCCGTTGATTGAGGATTTAAGGCTATCGTCACTGCGATCTTCTGAATAATCGGCTCTTCGTTGCCTATTCTCTTCGAGTCCACGCTCCAGTTGCAAGCCCATCTTGGCGGTGGCTTCACGCCTTTTGTGGCACTCGGACGTGCATCTCGGGCGGAACCCCTCCCTCCAGGGAAGGTTTGGCATGACCCGCCTCTTCATGGCAGCGGCCAGGCCCTGCAACAATTCTTGATCCTGTGGTACCGGGGAGTACGCGCCCACGCGACCCCGTACCTGTGCGATGCCTGCTACGGATCCTCTGGCCTTGCGGGCATACTGCCCCGCAGGGCCAGAGGAGGCACCGAACATCTACTTCAACATCTCGCTACAGGCTTACCAAGCGAACCAGCCGTACGCCATGAGGTAGTTGTCGTTCGACACGCTGCTCGTCGAGCCAACATACTTCGTGTAGGCGCGATACTGAAGGCCCAGCTTGGTGTTTTCCCAAGGCAGGTATTCCACCTGAGCGGTCCAGGAAGCCGTGTCCGGACTCCCGCCCACGTTCGTGGTCCCGTTGCCCCAGGCGTACAGGGCTGCATCCGAAGTGCCGGTCCAGTCGTCCCATCCCAGCCCCACGTCGGCCACATGACCAAAGTGATAGATGCCGTCGATATGGTAGTTCTTCAGCGTGTCGCTGGAGTTCGAAGCACTCGCCCCGGCAGCCGCCCCCGAAGTGCCATAGTCCTGAGTCTCATGCGAATAGCGTGCGTGCAGGGCTAGCAAGTCGCTGCCTGAGACGGGGATTTCCAATTGCGAGTCCAGGCCGAGATCCTTGTACACGTTTTCGTTGCCATTGCCGTCGAGTTCCTGGGTCTGCATGCCGAAGCCGCCGATTTCCCAGTAGATGTCGCCGAAATTATGTTGCCAGGCAACGCGCGCGTAGGGAGCAAGACCATTGATCGATCCGGCAACCGGCTCGACCAGGGTGCCCATGTTGGCAGAGCGATAGAAGGACAACTCCGCGTACCAGGCATTGTCGATCATCGTGTAGGCGCCCAAACCAGCAACGGCCTGCCCCAGGCTGTCCAGCATAATGTCCGGAGCTCCGGGGGCGTTCTTCGTGGCGCCATCAGGCAGGAAGCGGTCGTAGGGTTTTTCGCCCGAATGAATCCAGGGGTATCCCCAGGCCGGCGTGTCGTTCCAGACGTCTTGGACCGACGGATTGTTGTTCAGCGTCAAGCCCCAGATGCTGTCGGTGCCGTAGTGGTTGGCGTAGCGGACATCAGAATTGTCAATGCCGAAACCCACGCCCCCGTCCTTCTGCGCGTTGGTGACCTGGATGAAGGTCCCCATGTGCGGGGAAATCTCACCCGCATAGAAGAAGCTCAACTGGCGCGGGAACTCCGTGTTGTTGTTCTGCCCCCCAGGCGGACGCTTCCCTTCGTTCGACACGGACGCCTGGAGCATGACGGATAGCGGAGCGCCGGCATTGATCTTGAGGGCCTGGCCGTTGGCGGCTTCGATCTGCTGCAGGCCGGTCAGCGTGTAGCCGTTCAGCTTGAACGTGCGTCCGAAGGCAGTCAGTTCGGGGAAGATCGTATGGCACGCTTCGCAAGCGAGACCCGTTTGGCGCGCATAGCTCGGCACGGCCAGCGCCTGCCCGGAGAATCCCAACGTGGCAAGCGTCGCCGCCGATGTGATGGCGACGGACAACTTATTAAGCTTAAACTTTTGCTTCATTTTGCCCCCTTAGAGCGAAGAGACGTTTCACAGCATCAAAAGTCCTGAAGCGGACACTCCCAATTTAAGAGCAAGCGATCTCGACGTCCTCGTGCACTCCCGGCACACCTCAAGATCAGTTGATCTTAATATCCTTATATCGACTATTCCTTACACCATCCTTACAGTCTGGTAGAAAAGCCGCAAGTGTCGCAATTATGCAACAATTTTGGTGTACCCCTGGGCAAAGCCGCCTGCGGCCGTGCGTCATCCGCGCCTCCCGATTCGCGAGCGGCCACGATGCCGCCTCTCCCGAAATCGATTCCCGCCACCCGCCCCACAGGCTCACGCATGCCAGTCCCCATCCGTGTTTGCTCGCCGCGCCTCTCCGGTGTCTCGGGAAGCACCTGTCGCCCCACGCCCCGCCCCCTGTGTTCGTCGCACGGTTCGAGCGATCCTTTCGCCCCTGGGAACCCGCGACACGGCCACAGGCGCCGCGAAAGCGCGTATTGGGCATTGCCCAATGCCCCCGCCTCGGGCGATAATACGCGCGCAACGCGCCACGCTCCCCGCGGCTAAGGACCGCACGCGCCGGTCCCTGCCCGGATGGGCCGGCTTAAGCCTGCGCGCGTTCATGTTGACCAGTGCCTCGCCGGCAGGGCCAAACCAAAGGATCGAATGCTGCAGCCCCTTCGCTTCACGCACGCTTCGCCGCCCCCCACAGCGCCCCGCAAGTTCCCCGAATACCTATATCTACAGATCAACAGATCTTGTTTCTATGCCGCGCCCATCCACGGGTTCAAGAATGGGGACAGAGAGAGACGGCTATATGGTAAGGAGCACTCTCAAACAAATGGATTACGTTTGCATTACGATCGCGTAATCCTTTCCTACCACGTTTCGCCCCCAGCCAAGCATCATGCGGTTACTGATCGTTGAGGACCAGGAAGGCGCCGGCGAGTATCTCGAAAGGGGGCTCACGCAGGCAGGCTTCAGGGTGCACTGGGCCAAGGACGGCCGCGACGGCCTGCACTGCGCGCTCACCGAGCGTTTCGACCTGATCGTGCTCGATGTCATGCTGCCGGTCCTCGACGGTTGGCACGTGCTCGAGAGCCTGCGGGCCGCGGGCAAGGAGGTGCCGGTGCTCGTCCTCACCGCCCGCGACCAGGTCGACGACCGCGTCAGGGGCCTGGACCTGGGCGCCGACGACTATCTGGTGAAGCCCTTCGCCTTCCCCGAGCTGCTCGCCCGCATCCGCGCACGCCTGCGCCGCGCCCAGACGCCCCACGCGATCGACCGATTGCGCGTCGCCGATCTCGAAATGGATCTTGTCCGTCGACGCGTGGTGCGGGCGGGCCGACGCATCGAAGTCACGGCCAAGGAATTCGCGCTGCTCGAGCTCCTGATGCGCCATCCCGGGGAGGTCTTTCCGCGCCTGCTGATCGCCGCGGAGGTCTGGGACATGAACTTCGACGGCGGGACCAACGTCATCGACGTCGCGGTGCGACGGCTACGCGCCAAGGTGGACGACGGGTTCGAACCGAAGCTCATTCACACGGTTCGCGGCGTCGGCTACGTGCTGGAAGCGCGCGCCCCGTGAACGGGCCGCTCTCCCTCAGGGCCCGCATCGCGCTCCTGTTCGCGCTGTCGGTCACGGCCACCATGCTGCTCGCCAGCATGGGGGTCGCCTACCTCGGCAACGCGCGCCTTCTCGGCAACGCCCGCCGGGAACTCTGCGGCAAGGTCGCCTGGGCCAGGGCAATGCTGCGCACCGTGCGCACCCCTGCCGACTGGGCCCGCCTCAAGGACCGGGCCCCGGACATCCGCTATGGCCATCCCGGCATGGTCTTCCTGATCGCGGATCAGGGCACCCTTCGGGACGCCTTCGGCGCGAAAGCCGAGATCCGCCGCCTCGCCGCAATCCCCCCGGCCACCCCGGCGACCCTCACCGTCGGGTCTCGCGTCCTGCTGGTCGCGGCGGCGCGGATGCCCGTCGCCATCCCCGGCGCTCGGCCGGTGCGCGTGGCGATCGGGCTGGACATCACGCACGATCAGGTTTTCCTGCGCCACTTCGAGCGCATGATCGACCTCACCATCCTCGCCATCGGCCTGGCATTGGGGGGCCTCGGCTGGCTGGTCGTGCGGCAGGGGCTCTCGCCGCTCGCCGAACTCTCCGCCCGCATGGCGGCGCTGTCCGCGCACACCCTCGACCAGCCCGTGGCCGGCGCTCCGGTGCCGCGGGAGCTGGCGGAGCTCGTCCGGGCCTTCGAGCGCATGCGCACCCGTCTGCACGATTCGTTTCGCCGCCTCGCGCAGTTCTCGGACGACCTCACCCACGAGCTGCGCACGCCGCTCAACAATTGCCTGCTTCAGACCCAGGTCACGCTCGATGGGGCCGCCGAGCTCCCGCGCTATCGCGCGGCCTTGCAGGCGAATGAGGCGGAATGCCAGCGACTGTCCCGGATCATCGCCGACATGCTGTTCATGGCCAAGGCGGACCATCGGCTGGAGACGCCCAACCGCGAGACACTCGATCTGGAAAGGGAAGTCGCCGCGCTGTTCGCGTTCTATGAGGCGGCCGCAGCCGAACAAGGCGTTCGCCTGGTGCAAACCGGCCGCGCGCGGCTCACGGCGGACAAGCTCATGCTGCGGCGCGCGATTTCCAACCTGCTCTCCAACGCGCTGGCGTTCACCGCGCGCGGCGAGGCAATCCGGCTGCACATGGCGCTGTCGGATGACGGCGACGCGATCCTTTCCGTGACCAATCCCGGTCCGGAAATTCCGGAAGCCGAAAGGACGCGGATCTTCGAGCGCCTCTATCGCGCACAGGCCGCGCGCCAACGAGACGCCGCGGACCACGTCGGGCTGGGCCTTGCGATCACCCAATCGATCGTCGAGCTGCACGGCGGCACCATCGGCGTGTCGTGCCGGAACGGCTACACGACGTTCACCGTGCGCCTGCCCGCCCGGTGCCCCAAGACGCCCGCCGGCACTTGAGGGCGCCGCACGCGCGCCGTCCGCTCAGGCGGCCCCGCCCCCCCCGCCGGCCTTGTGCAGCGCCTCGATCTTGGCCTCGAGCTCGTCCATCCGCAGCTCCAGGGCGCTGAGCTTCTCCCGGGTGCGCAGCAGCACCTGCGCCTGCACGTCGAACTCTTCGCGCGAGACCACGTCGAGCCGCGAAAGCGCCCCTTGCAGCACCGCCTTCACGTTCTTCTCGATGTCCTTGACCGGACTTTGCGCGAAGGCCTCTTTGAGCTTGTCGACCACTTCATCCAACACTTTCGGATTCGTCATCATGCTTCCTTATATGAGTCGTAGGATCTGATCCGCTCGAACCGATCCCGAATCTAGCCGGTCTTCCGCGGATCATTATGCCACGGCCGCCGACCGGACGATCCAGCATCGCGCGAGCGTCCCTGCCAGGCGCCCCAGGCCTTCGCGCATCCCATTCATTCTCCATCGTTTTTCCAGCATCGCGAGGATTCTGGACGTTCACGCGCGCCCACCGCCCGGGCCGCGCACCACAAGGGTGCATTAGGATTCATTGTGGTGCGGGGCATTTCACCCAATATGCGTCACTATCACGCAACATATTGATAATGCGTTGTATTATTTCTGGCATGACTTATGCTTAATCCTGAGAGCGCTCGTCGCCCATGATTTCAATAACGATCAATATTGCATAAGGAACACACATGATGCGCCAACTCGCTCAAGCCCTAGTGCTCGCCGGACTTCTCGGAGCCTACCCCGGCCTCGTGCCAACCGCCTCGGCCGACACCGCGGCGCCGGCCGCCAAGACCCCGACCCTGTCCGATATCTTCGCCGCCTCCGGGATCACCGAGAGCGGCTACCTCGATATCGGTTATTCGGCGCTCAACTCGACGGGGCTCTTCGTCACCGGCGGCCCCAGCCGCGTCTTCGACACGCCCAAGGCGTCCGCCGGCCACGACTTCAACAGCTTCAACCTGAACCAGGCGGCACTGACCCTCGCCAAGCAGCCGGCAAGCGGCTTCGGCGGACTGGTGAACGTCACGCTCGGGCAGGACGCCCCCGTGATCCAGTCCTACGGCGCCACGAGCGCGGCGAACTTCGATCTGACGCAGGCCTATGCCAGCTACGCCACCGGCCCGGTCACGGTGATCGCCGGCAAGTTCGCGACGCTGGCGGGCGCGGAACTCATCGCGAGCCCGCAAGACACCAACTACTCGCGCTCCATCCTCTTCGGCTATGCGATTCCCTTCACGCACACCGGCGTGCGCGTGACCTACGCACCGACGAGCGCCTACAGCCTGATCGCCGGCATCAACAACGGCTGGGACCAGGTCTCGGCCCAGCAGCATGACAAGACGCTCGAACTCGGGTTCACCGCCGCCCCCAGCAAGATGTTCTCGCTGGCAGGCTCCTACTATGGCGGCAAGGAACTCACCACCGAACCGGCCGCGCCCACCGCCGCCAGCGCGCTGGGCATGCGCAACCTCTTCGATCTGGTCGCCACCCTCAACGCCACCGACAAGCTGACCTTCATCGTCAACGGGGACTATGGCACCCAGGACAACGCCTCGCTCGCCGACGCCAATGGCGCCACCAAGGCCACGTGGGACGGCGTCGCGGGCTACGTCAACTACCAGCTCGCGCCCACCTGGCTACTGTCGGTGCGCGGCGAGTACTTCAATGACAAGGACGGCTATCGCACCGGGATCGCCCAGAAATGGAAAGAAGGCACCGTCACGGTCGCCTACATGCCCGCACCGAGCTACGAACTGCGAGGGGAGATCCGGCACGACTGGTCCAACCAGGCCGCCTTCCTGCGCAGCGACGGCACGGCGGGCAAGAGCCAGACTTCTCTCGGACTGGAAGCGCTGTATAAATTCTAGCCCCGCGGAGGCAATGCGAGCACTAACTGCGTAAGGAGCATGACCCATGAAATTCGTAACAGCGATCATCAAGCCGTTCAAGCTTGACGAAGTGCGGGAGGCCCTCTCCGCCATCGGCGTCACGGGCATCACCGTCACCGAAGTCAAGGGGTTCGGGCGCCAGAAGGGGCACACCGAGCTCTACCGCGGGGCCGAGTACGTCGTCGACTTCCTGCCCAAGGTCAAGGTCGAAGCCGCGATCCCCGCGGACCTCCTGGACCGGGCCATCGAAGCAATCGAGAAGTCGGCCGCGACCGGAAAGATCGGCGACGGCAAAATCTTCGTGTCCGACCTCGAGCAAGTGGTGCGCATCCGGACCGGCGAAACCGGCCCGGACGCGCTCTAAAGGAGAACCCAATGAAACGCCTACTCGTATCCGTCCTCCTGCTGGGATTGACCGCCCTCGGCACCGCCGCCGTGGCGGACAACGCCCCCGCGCCGGCCAGCGCCGCAATGCCCGCCGCCGCGGCGCCTGCCGCAGCGCCCGCCCCGGTCGCAGCGCCGGCCCCGGTCGCGGCACCTGCGGCGGCCGCGGCTCCCGCCGCCGCCCCCAACCCGGAGGCCTACCTCAACTCCGGCGACAATGCCTGGATGCTGACCTCCACCGCGCTCGTCCTCATGATGACCGTGCCGGGCCTCGCGCTGTTCTATGCCGGCATGGTGCGCAAGAAAAACGTCCTCGCGACGGCCATGCAGAGCTTTGCCATCACCTGCCTGGTCACGGTGCTGTGGATGGTGGTGGGCTACAGCCTCGCCTTCACCCCGGGCACCCCGATCCTGGGCGGCCTGTCCCGCTTCATGCTGCATGGCATGGGCCTCGATGCGACGACCCCGCTCGCCGGCACCATCCCCGAATCGGTCTACATGACCTTCCAGATGACCTTCGCCATCATCACCCCCGCCCTCATCACCGGCGCCTTCGCGGACCGCATGAAGTTCTCGGCGCTGCTCTGGTTCATGGGCATCTGGCTGCTCGCCGTGTATGCGCCGATCGCCCACTGGGTCTGGGGGCCGGGCGGCTGGCTGGGCACGAAGGGTGTACTGGACTTCGCCGGCGGCACCGTGGTGCACATCAACGCCGGTGTCGCGGGCCTGGTCGCCGCCCTGGTCATGGGCAAGCGCGTGGGCTACGGCAAGGAACCCATGGCGCCCCACAACCTGGTCCTCACCCTGATTGGCGCATCGCTCCTGTGGGTGGGCTGGTTCGGCTTCAACGCGGGTTCCGCCGGCGCCGCCAACGACCGCGCGGGCATGGCCATGGCGGTCACCCAGATCGCCACCGCCGCGGCCGCGATGGGCTGGCTCTTCGCCGAGTGGCTCCACAAGGGCAAGCCCAGCGTCCTGGGCATCGCCTCCGGCGCCGTCGCCGGGCTCGTGGCGATCACCCCGGCCTCCGGCTTCGTCGATCCGACAGGCGCCCTGATCATCGGGGTCGCCGGCGGCGTCATCTGCTTCTGGACGGCCACCTCGCTCAAGAACATGCTGGGCTACGATGACTCCCTGGATGCCTTCGGCGTGCATGCGGTCGGCGGGATCGTCGGCGCCCTGCTGACCGGCGTGTTCGCGGTGAAGGCCATCGGCGGCACCGCCGGCGTGCTTGAAGGCAACGGCGCGCAACTCGGCATCCAGGCCCTGGGCGTCGGCACCACGATCGTCTACGACAGCATCATGAGCTTCATCATCCTCAAGGTGATCGACATGGTCATCGGCCTGCGCGTCACGGAAGAGCAAGAACGCGAAGGGCTGGACATCAGCCTGCACGGCGAGCACGTCGAATAACGAGTCTTTTCCTGGGCCGTGAAACCCTGGGGCGCCTTCGGGCGCCCCTTTTTTTTCGCCCTTCGCAAGCACACGCCCCGCATCGGCACCGATGCGGCCCCGCTCGCTCCCCGGTTCCTGGGGCAGCGTCCTCGGGCACCGGGGCGGCTCGCCGACCATGCGCGGGTCCGACGCCGCGACTTGCGCACCGTCCTGGCGGGCGAAGTCCTCGCCGCCGGCCGATCGCCTGGCGCGGACCAAAGCCGCGCACGCGTTGCCGATCACCCGATGGATCTTCCGTTCGCCCAACCGCCGCAACAGACGGGCGCGCATCTTGATCCTATGTGCCTATCCCTCTCCTCAAGAGGGGCGCGGCGGCATCCCTCGAGCCCCCCTTCGCGTGACCGCCACGCCGCGAACCCAACCGGATCGGCCCCCGTCGAAACACATCTTCGCCGCGCCGCGCACATCCGCGCAAATTCTGGAATCCCGCCCCATCGCGCGCCAAACGTCTGCGAACGATTCAGCAAAACGATGAGATGGGCAGGGCCAGCCCCTGCGTGTCGTTCGGTATATTTCATGATGGCGCGTGGCGCCCCGCACGCGGCGCCATGCGTCGCGAAACGCGCCCTGGCGCCCCCGTCCGCCGCGCCTTTCGTCTCGCGTGTTTTGGTTCCTGCCGGACTTCGGTACAATGAATTCATGATCCCAGCCAAAAAGCGGCGCTGACACCCATGGTTCCCCATCTCACGACGGCCCTCACCGGCCCGCTTCTCGACCTTGAAAAACACATCCTGGGCGCAATGCCCGAGATCGAGCACTGGTTTCGCACCCAATGGAGGGACCACGCCGCGCCCTTCTATACCTCCGTGGATCTGCGCAACAGCGGCTTCAAGCTCGCCCCGGTGGACACCAACCTGTTCCCGGGCGGATTCAACAACCTGAACCCTGCCTTCGTCCCCTTGTGCGTGCAGGCCGCCATGGCGGCGGTCGACAAGATCTGCCCGGACGCCGAGCGCTTCCTCCTCATCCCGGAAAACCACACGCGCAACACCTTTTACCTGCAGAATGTCGCCGCCCTCCAATACATCCTGCTGCAAGCCGGCCTCAAGGTGCGCATCGGCAGCCTCCTGCCGGAGATTACCGCGCCCACGCGGCTCGTGCTGCCCGACGATCGCGCGCTCACCCTCGAACCCATCCGGCGCGTGGGCAACCGCCTGCAGCTCGACGGCTTCGACCCCTGCGCGGTGATCCTCAACAACGACCTGTCGGCCGGCGTGCCCGATTTGCTCAAAGAGCTCGAGCAGACCGTGCTGCCGCCGCTCCATGCGGGCTGGTCGACGCGCCGCAAGTCCCTGCACTTCAAGGCCTACGCCGAAGTGGCGCAATCCTTTGCCCAGCTCATCGGCATCGACCCGTGGCTGATCAACCCCAACTTCTACCACTGCGGGCGCATCGACTTCCAGGCACGTGCCGGCGAAGAGTGCCTGGCCAACTTCGTCGACAGGCTGCTGCTGGACATCCGGCGCAAATACGACGAGTACGGCATCAAGGAAGACCCCTTCGTGGTCGTCAAGGCCGACCAGGGCACCTACGGCATGGGCGTCATGACGGTCAAGAGCTCGGCCGAGGTCCGGAACCTGAACCGCAAGCAGCGCAACAAGATGGCGGTGGTCAAGGAAGGGCAGCACGTCTCGGAGGTGATCATCCAGGAAGGCGTCTACACCTTCGAGAACATCAACGAGGCGGTGGCCGAACCGGTCATCTACATGATCGACCATTTCGTCGTCGGCGGCTTCTACCGGGTGCACACCGGGCGCGACAAGGACGAGAACCTGAACGCCCCGGGCATGCACTTCGTCCCGCTGGCCTTCGAGAACTCGTGCACCCTGCCCAATTGCGCCGCCAATCCCGACTCCGCCCCGAACCGCTTCTACACGTATGGCGTCGTGGCGAGGCTCGCGATGCTGGCGGCGGCCGTCGAGCTGGAGCAAACCGATCCGCACCGGTCGAGCCCCTGAGCCTTTGCCCGCCGCGATGCCGATCCCCCGCCTGGGCGCGCTCCTCGCGCTGATTGCCCTCCTCGGCCCGATGGCCGGCTGCAGCCGCCCGCAGTTCTATCAAAGCCAGAGCTACGTCTTCGGCACCCTCGTCCAGGTGAGCGTGCAAGGCCGCGACCGGGCACGCGCCCAGCGGCTCGTCGGCCATGTGCTCCACCAGTTCGACACCCTCAACCGGCAATGGCACGCCTGGCACCCGAGCGAGCTCACCCGGCTCGACGCCGCGTTCGCCCAGGGCCCGCAACCGGTCCCGCTGCCCCCGGGGCTGGGCCCCATGCTGGCGGACGCCACCCGTTTCTCCCTGCGCTCGGGAGGCCTCTTCGACCCCGCCATCGGAAAACTCATCCGGCTGTGGGGATTCGAAGCCGACACCTTCCGCCCGGTGCGCCCGGACCCCGCCGAGATCGCCCGCCTCGTGCGCGCCCATCCCGAGATGACCGACATTCATGTGCAGGGCCAGACGGTCTATAGCACCAACCCGCAGGTTCGCCTCGACTTCGGAGGCTACAAGGGGTATGCGCTCGATCTGGCCGCGCGCTACCTGCGCGCGCATGGGGTCACCTCCGCCCTCATCAACATCGGCGGCAACATCCAGGCCATCGGCCGCCATGGCGGCCGTTCCTGGCGCGTCGGCATCCAGGACCCGCGCCGGCCGGGCCCGATCGCCGTCACCCCCCTGCGCGACGGCGAATCGATCGGCACCTCGGGCGACTACGAACGCTATTTCATCCTGGACGGCAAGCGCTATTGCCACATCATCGACCCGCGCACGGGCTACCCCGCGCAAGGGGTGGAGTCGGTCACCGTGATCGCGCCGCCCGGCCCCCTGTCCGGCGCCTTGTCGGATGCGGCCTCGAAGCCCATCTTCATCGCCGGGACGCGGGGCTGGCGGGCGGCGGCCCGCCGGATGGGCATCAAGGACGTGATGCTGATCGACGACCGGGGCCAGGTGTATCTGACCCAATCGATGGCGCGGCGCCTCCACTTCGTGGAGAAGGGGCTCATCCTCCATGTCGTGCCGTAAGGCGCGTGCGCGCGCCTCGTTTTGCACTAGAATAGACGCTTGCCCGGCATGCCGCCCCCTTTGGACGGCACCCGCGCGGCCAGCGCGCAAGCTCCCGCCGGACGAGGAACTGCAGAGGAAGTCATGATAGGCATTCTGATCATTGCCCACGGCGCGCTCGGAGACAGCCTGATCCACTGCGCGGCGCACGTGCTGGGCGCGCGGCCGGAGCATCTGGAGCACCTGTCGGTGACGGTGCACGACGACCCGGCGGTCATGCTGGCCAGGGCGCGCACCCTGGTCCGCTCGCTCGACCAGGGCGACGGCGTCCTGATCCTGAGCGACATGTACGGCGCCACGCCGTGCAACATCGTCTGCCGGCTGCTGGAGCCCGGGTCCGTGGAAGGCGTCTCGGGGGCCAATCTGCCCATGCTCGTGCGGGCCCTCACCTACCGCAACGAGCCGCTGGGCACCGTGATCGGCAAAGCCCTGAGCGGCGGGCACGAGGGCATCGTGAACATCAACGAGGAAGTCTGCCATGCAGCGCCAAGATGTAAGGATCGTTAACAAGCTGGGGCTGCATGCCCGGGCGTCGGCGAAGCTGACGCACGAGGCCGGGCGCTTCGCGTCCGAGGTCTGGCTGTCGACGAACGGCCGGCGCATCAACGCCAAGAGCATCATGGGCGTCATGATGCTCGCGGCCGGCAAGGGGACCGTCCTCCAGGTCGAGGCCAGCGGCCCGGATGAGGCGGAGGCGGTGCTTGCCGTGGTCAAGCTGGTCAACGAACGCTTCGGCGAACGCGAATGAGCCGGCCGGGCGGGCGGAGCCGCACAACATGAGCTTCACCATGCACGGGACGGGCGTCTCCGCCGGCATCGCGATCGGCTATGCGCACATCGTCTCCACCGTGTCGCTCGAGGTCGCCCACTACGTCCTGCCGCCGGCGGGCATTCCGGCGGAAGTCGAGCGCTTCGAGCGGGCGGTGAGCACCGCACGGGAAGCGATGCTGGCGCTGCGCGAACACATCCCGCCCGATGCGCCGGCCGAGTTCGCAGGCTTCCTCGACCTGCACCTGATGATCCTGAACGACTCCACGCTGTCGACGGTCCCCCGCACCCTCATCGAGACCAGCCAGTGCAACGCCGAATGGGCGCTCAAGCAGCAGACGGACAAGCTGGTCGAGCAATTCGACCGCATCGATGATCCGTACCTGCGGGAGCGCAAGGCCGACGTGATCCAGGTGGCCGAGCGCATCATGAAGGTGCTGCTCGGCCACCCGTCCCATGCCCCCATGTCGGCAAGCCCCGAACAAAGCCGGATCCTGGTCGCGCACGACCTGAGCCCGGCCGACATGATCCAGTTCAAGAGCCACCGGTTCGCCGCCTTCATCACCGACGTCGGCGGCGCCACCTCGCATACGGCGATCGTCGCACGCAGCCTCAACATTCCGTCCGTCATGGCCTTGCACCATGCGCGCCAGCTGATCCGGGAAGACGAGCTGCTCGTCGTCGACGGGGCGCAAGGCGTGATCATCGTCAATCCCGACAAGCAGGTGCTGGCGGAATACCGGCTGCGGCAAACCCAGTTCGAGCTCGAACGGCAGAAGCTGAAAAGGCTGCGCACGGCACGGGCCACGACGCTCGACGGGACGACGGTGGAATTGCTGGCCAACATCGAGCTGCCGCAGGACATCGACCGCGTCAAGGAGACCGGCGCCTCGGGCATCGGCCTGTTCCGGACCGAGTTCCTGTTCCTGAACCGCAAGGAGCTCCCGGGGGAAGAGGAGCAGCTCGAGGCCTACCGCAAGGTCGCCGAGGCCATGCGGGGCAAGCCGGTCACCGTGCGCACGCTCGACCTGGGCGCGGACAAGCACCTGAACGGCGCGCAGATGGTGGGCGCGAACCCCGCGCTGGGGCTGCGGGCCATTCGCCTGTGCCTCGCCGAGCCGCAGATGTTCCATGTCCAGCTGCGGGCGATCCTGCGCGCCTCCTATTACGGCAAGATCCGCCTCTTGCTGCCGATGCTCTCCTCGCTGCCCGAACTGCACGCGTCCTTGACCCTCCTGGAAAGCGCCAAGCAGACGCTGAGGGCCCAGGACATCCCCTTCGATCCGGACATCGAGATCGGCGGCATGATCGAGACGCCGGCCGCCGCGGTGCTCGCGGCCTCGTTCGCGAAGCGGCTCAACTTCCTGTCGATCGGGACCAACGATCTCATCCAGTACACGCTCGCCATCGACCGCTCCGACGACCACGTGGCGCACCTCTACGATCCTCTCCACCCGGCCATCCTGCAGCTCGTGGCCTACATCATCAAGACGGCCCACAAGGCCAACATCCCGGTTTCGGTCTGCGGCGAGATGGCGGGCGATGCGAGCCTCACCCGCATGCTCCTGGGATTCGGGCTGCGCATGTTCTCCATGCACCCGGCGCATCTGCTCGCGGTCAAGCAGCAAGTGCTCAAGGCCAATCTGCCGGAGGTCACGGCCGGGGCCCAGCGCATGCTCAAGGCGGAGGAACCCGACAAGGTCCGCGCCGCGCTGGCGCGCCTGAACGCCTGAGCATTCCCCCAGCCTCATGGTGTATATTTGAAGCAGGAGGTGCCCACGGCACCGCCGTTCAGAACAACACGGAGAATCTTAAGGAGGAGACGTATGAGAACGCTGCTTGCGCTGTCTTTTGTGCTCGCCTTCGCGCTGCCGGGGATTTCAGCCGCCGATCAGGCCGTGCGGTTCAATCAAGTGGAAGTGCACTACAACGCGGTGGCGACCGATTTCCTGTCGCCGCAGGTGGCCAAGTCTTACGGCATCACGCGCAGCCACTATCGCGGGCTGCTCACGATCTCGGTGCTCGCCGATCAAGCGAAAGGCGCCCCCCAGGCGGTGGCCGCGAAGGTGAGCGCCTACCGGGTCAACATGGCCGACCAGCTGGCCAACATCGACATGCGCGAAGTGAAGGAAGCGCATGCCATCTACTATCTCGGGACGTTCCACATCTCGCGGCCGGAGACCCTGACCTTCCACGTGAACGTCACGCCGCACGGGAAGACCCAGGCCTATCAGGTCAAATTCACGCGGGACTTCGACTAGGCGGGCAGGGGGCACGCGCCCCCGCTCAGCCGAACCACAGGCGCGCCAGGCGGAAAAGGCCCAGCGCGCCGAACCCTGCGATCAGGAGCCCCGCTCCCAGGCGCACCTTGGCATTGCGCACGAGCCGGCCGAGCTCGCGGGCGAATACCCCCATGGCCAGCAGGTTGGGCGCCGTGCCGAGCCCGAAGGCCCCCATCAGCAGCGCCCCGCGCCAGGGGCTGCCGCTGGCCAGCGCGCTCACCAGCACGCTGTAGACGAGCCCGCACGGGAGCCATCCCCACACCAGTCCGGCGGCGAACGCCTGCGGCCAGGAGGCGATCGGCACGAAGCGCCCCATCAAGGGCTGCAGCCGCCGCCACAGCATGCCGCCCGCGCGCTCGAGGTGCACGAGCACCCGCCACAGATTGGCGAGGTACAGCCCCAGCAGGATCAGCATGCCGTTGGCGACCAGGTACAGGATTTCTTCGACCGGCAGGAAATGCCGGAAGGCCAGGGTGCCGGCGCCCAGCGCGCCCGCGATGCACCCGGCCGCCATGTAGCTCACGATGCGCCCCGCGCTCGCCGCGCCGTGGTAGGGCAGCTGCGCGCGGCTGCCCGGCAGCTTGAAGGACAGCGCGCTCACGAGCCCCCCGCACATGCCGACGCAGTGCGTCCCGCCCAGGAGGCCCACCAGAAAAACGGAAAACAAGCTCGCTTCAGGCATCGAGGAAAAAAGGGCGGCGCGGCCGCCGTCTGTCGAAAGGCAACGGTAAACGCTACTTTACCAGAAATAGGCGGCGGCTCGGGTCGCCGCCGCGGAAAGGAAAGAATGGCTCGCCTGCCTTCCCTTCCGTGCCGATTTTGGGTATGGTGTGTTTTTCGGATCCCTGCACCGCATCATGCGCGACCCCCGTCTCGGGCACGCCATCCTTAACCGCCGGATGCTCATCTGCATCTTCACCGGTTTCTCGTCCGGACTGCCGCTGTTCATCCTGATCAACCTGCTGCCGGCCTGGCTGCGCTCGTCGCACGTCGACCTGAAGGCCATCGGGCTGTTCGCGCTCATCCAGCTGCCCTATACCTGGAAATTCGCCTGGGCCCCCTTCATGGACCGCTTCACGTGGGCGAATTTCGGGCGCCGCCGGGGATGGATGCTGTTCTCCCAGCTCGCCCTCTTGGGGTGCGTGCCCCTCTTCGGGTGGCTCACGCCCGGCACCGAGATCTGGACGGTCGCCGCGGTGGCCTTGTGCCTGGCCTTCCTTTCGGCCTCCCAGGACGTCGCGCTCGATGCATTCCGCCGCGAGATCTTGAGCGATGCCGAGCTGGGACTCGGCACGGCCATCCATGTCAACGCCTACAAGGTGGCCGGCCTCGTGCCCGGGTCGCTCGCCCTCATCCTGGCCGACCATCTGCCCTGGAAGGACGTCTTCACGATCACGGGCGCGTTCATGCTGCCCGGCATCGCGATGACCCTTCTGGTCAAGGAACCGGCCATCAGGCGGGGCGCGCCGCGCACCCTGCGGGAAGCGGTCATCGAACCCTTCCGCGAATTCATCGTGCGCCAAGGCTGGCGCGAAGCCCTGATCATCCTCGCCTTCATCTTCCTGTACAAGCTCGGCGACAGCATGGCCACCGCGCTCGCCACCCCCTTCTACCTCGACCTCGGCTTCTCGAAGTCCACCATCGGCCTCATCGCGAAGCAGGCCGGGCTGTGGCCCAGCGTGATCGGCGGCCTCCTCGGGGGGATCTGGATGGTCCGTCTCGGGATCAACCGCGCCCTGTGGCTGTTCGGCGCCGTGCAACTCGCCGCCATCCTGGGCTTCGCATGGCTCGCCAAGGCCGGGCACAACGAGGTCGTGCTCGCCTGGGTGATCGGCCTGGAGGCGCTCGGGGTGGGCCTGGGGACCGCCGCCTTCACCGCCTACATCGCGCGCACCACGCATCCGCTCTACACCGCCACCCAATTCGCGCTCTTCACGAGCCTCTCGGCCGTCCCGCGCAGCCTGTTCAACGCGTTGACGGGCTACTTGGTCGATGCGCTCGGCTGGTTCTCCTTCTTCCTTCTGTGCGCCTGCCTTGCCGTGCCCGGCATGCTGCTGCTCATGCGGGTCGCCCCCTGGAGCGCGCGCGACGACATCAGCCCCGGCGCGCTGGAGGCCACCGCCGCGCGGCTCGCCATCCCGGACCTCGAAGAAGAACCCTGAGCGGGGGCGCCCCCCAAGGGCAAGAAACGGGATGCGCCTGGCCGCGCCGTCCTATACTGAAGTCAGGACCTCTCCGCCTTCCCGTTCGCAACGCTGCCGAGCCCACGACGCCTTGCCCGGAAGCGCGGGCGATGCCGACCGGAGAACGGGAATGCGCGGCGCCCCATGGCGGACCACACCGAAGGATCTCGCGTTCCGGCGCCGGGCGCGGGCCGGATCGGCGGCCGCCGGCGCCCCACCCGTCCGGCGGATGCCCCGCGAACGCCGGTATTCCCCGGCGCACGGACTCGCGCTGCGAACGTCCCCGCGCGCCGCCTGCCCGGGGTCGGCGACCCGGCCGCCTTGCTCCGGCGGGCGCTGGCGTCCACGGGGCCCCTCCGCACCGGCGCAGCTTTGTCGGCGCATGCCGAGCACCGGGCATGACCCTCCTCCCGGCGCATCCGCAAGCCGCTTCAAGGAAGCCTCCCGACGTGCATCGGCGAGGGCCGTGTCCGCTGTCGCGGCGGGACCTATCGACACACCCTGAGGGGCGCGCCTGGGCGCGCCCGACAACCCCACGAGGAGCCAAGACATGAAAAAAGGAATCGGATTACTGACGGCCGGTCTGGCCGTAGGGGCGGGCCTCATGTATTTCTTCGATCCGGACCGGGGGCATTCCCGGCGCACCAGGGTCAGGGAGCGCACATCGAGCGCCATGCGCTCGGCCGGCGACGCCATCAGCAAGCGCTCGCGGAACATCGGCAACCGCCTCAAGGGCATCGCGCACGACACCCGCGCGCTTCTCAGCCGCGAAGGCGAAGCGCCTTCCGACGAACTCCTCATGCAGCGCGTCCGCTCCGAGATCGGGCATTGGGTCGCCAACGCGCAGGCCGTCGAGGTGCAGGCCAATCAAGGCCATGTCGTGCTGAACGGCATCGTCGAAGAAAGCGAGATGCGCAGCCTCCTCGATCACGTCAAGAACATACGCGGCGTGCTCGACATCGAGAGCCATCTACAGCTCGTCCACTGACGGCGCAGGCGGCGGGACCGCGCCTGCGCGCGGCCCCGCCCCGGGGGAATCAGGAATGCCCGCCCGCGGGCGCGCCGACCGTCGCCATGTCCGCGCCAGAACCCCAATGCACCACCTCCAGGCGCACCCGGGTCCAGCCGCGGTGCAGGAAGCCCAGTTTCCGGGCGGCCGCGTGCGACAGGTCGATGATGACCCCGCGGGCGCGCGCAAACAAAGCCGGCCCGCGGTCGACGACGCGGACGTCGACATGCCGATGGTTGCGCAGGTTGGTCACCCGCAGGACCGTCCCGAAGGGATAGGTCGGATGGGCGGCCACCAGGGTGTGCTTGTTGAAGGGAATCCCGCTGGCCGTCGTCTTCCCCTGGAATGCCTGCCCGTAGTAGGTCGCCCGCCCCACCTCGGTCCTGTGCACGCCGGACAGGGCATCCGCCTGCGCGGGCGCCCAGGCCGCCAGGCCGGCGCAAAGCCAGCAGGCCGCCAGGGCAAAATAAACGCGATCGGCAAGGTTGCGCATAGAGCCTCCCTTTTGTTGGTCCTCGCTCACGGTCCTGCCGTGAGCATGTTTTTCACCATAGCACAGCAAGTCGTTGTTTGTCTTGCAGATGCCGGTTAAGTTCCCGGCGTCGTGCCCCGGCCGTCCGCGCGACATCACTTGACGGACGGGGCTTTGGCGCCAACAATGAACCTTAATTCATCTTGCGAATCTTCCCTTGCGCATCGTCTGGATCCTGGCCGCCTGGACCGGCTATTTCGTGCTCCACTCGGCGCTCGCCTCAACACGCGCCAAGACCGCCTTCGCCCGCCGATTTCCGCCGCTCGCCCCGGCCTACCGGCTCCTGTTCAACGCCGTCGCGCTGGTCTCGGCGGTCGTGCCCTTGGGCCTCGCATGGGCGGCGCGCGGTCCGGTGGTATGGGCATGGCCCGGCGTGGGCACCCCGATCGCCCGGGTGCTCGGGGCGGGGGCGGCAGCCGGCTTCCTCTGGACGCTGCGCGCGTACGACCTGCAGGAGTTCCTCGGGTTGCGCCAGTGGCAGACCCGGGACGCGACCCCCGACGACAGGCAACGCCTGCGCATCTCCCCCCTGCACCGCTTCGTCCGCCATCCTTGGTACTTCCTCGGTCTCGTGATGCTGTGGACGCAGCCCATGGATGCCGCGCGACTCGCGTCCGCGCTCGCCATCACGGCCTACCTCGTCGTGGGATCCCGCCTGGAAGAAAAAAAGCTCCTGCACACCCATGGCGCGCCGTATGCGGCCTACCGGCGCGCAGTCCCGGGCCTCATGCCGCTGCCATGGCGCTGGCTGACCCGCGCCCAGGCCGACGCGCTCACCAAGGCCGCAGCCCGGGACCGTCCGGCCGCCCTTTGAGGGCGCGACCCGCCCCAGGAAGACCTTGAGCGGGGCAGGGAACTCGCCTATATCCAGAATGACGGCGCATGGTCGCACCGGGGACCCCCTTTCGCACCGTCAAGGAGGGCATTCGTGGGCCGTCGCTTGGCCGTCGCCTTGGTTATCGCCCTGCTTCCGGCCACCGCCTCGAGCGCCATCTACCGATGGACCGACAGCCGGCACCAGGTCCATTATTCGAGCGCGCGGCCGCGGGGGCGGCCCGCGCTGCGTCTGCAGCTGCCCGCTGCGGCGCCGGTCACGCCAGCGGTCCGCCGGCACGAGCAGCGCGCGCTCGCCCGCACGCAAGCCCTCGCCCATGGACGCGCGCGGCCCGAGCGCCGGTCGATCGATGGCGCCGGGCCCCTGTTCGCCCGGCAGGCGCGACAGTGCGCCAACGCCTTGGGGCTGCTGCGCTTCGACGAGGACACGAACGGCATCCGCCTCATCCCCTACGATGTCGCCCGCGCCCACCTGACCCTGGGCGAGCAGGCCAACCTCGCCTACTGGCGCGACCAGGTGGCGAAATGGTGCCGCGATCCCTGACGCGGCTCAAGCGGCCAGGATCGGCGCCAGCCATTTCCTCGCCGTCTCGCCGTCCCAGCCCTTGCGCGCGGCATAATCCGCCAGCTGATCCTCGCCGATCTTGCCGACGGCGAAATAACTGGCGTCCGGGTGGGCGAAATAGAAGCCCGAAACGGAGGACGCCGGCCACATCGCGAAGTTTTCGGTGAGCGTGATGCCGGCGTTCGCGGTGGCCCCGAGGAGCTCGAAGAGCGGCCCTTTCTCGGTATGGTCGGGGCACGCCGGATAGCCCGGCGCCGGGCGAATCCCGCGGTATTGCTCGTCGATAAGCGCCTGGTTGGTCAGCCTCTCGTCCGCCGCATAGCCCCAAAACTCCTTGCGCACGCGCTCGTGGAGCCGTTCGGCGAAGGCTTCCGCCAGCCGGTCCGCAAGCGCCTTGACCAGGATGGCGTTGTAGTCGTCGTGGGCCTTCTCGTACGCCGCCACGTGCCCATCCAGGCCGGCGCCGGTGGTCAAGGCGAAGAAGCCGACATAGTCCCGCACGCCGGACTCCCTGGGGGCGACGAAATCGGCCAGGCACAGATTGGGGCGGCCCGGCGGCTTCTCCATCTGCTGGCGCAGGCCATGGAAGACCTCGAGCACCTGGGCGCGCGACTCGTCGCGGTAGACCTCGATGTCGTCGCCGACCCGGGCGGCCGGGAACAAGCCGATCACCGCATGGGCCTGCAGCCATCGCTCGTCCTCGATATGGCGCAGCATGGCCTGCGCGTCGGCGAACAGCGCGCGCGCCTGGGTGCCCACAACGGCGTCGTCCAGAATCTGGGGATATTTGCCGTGCAGATCCCAGGTCTGGAAGAACGGGGTCCAGTCGATGCGGCTCACGAGTTCCGCCAAGGGGTAGTCCCTGAACACCTGGATCCCGAGCCGCTTGGGCACGGGCGGGCGATAGACCGACCAGTCGGTGGCAAGCCCGTTGGCCCGCGCCGCCGCCAGGCTGGCGCGGGGCGCCACCGGCTTGCGGGTCTGATGGCGCTCGCGCACCTCGGCATACTCGGCCTTGAGCCGCTCGACATAGGGGGCGCGCAAGTCCCTGGACAACAGATTCATGCACACGCCCACGCTGCGCGAGGCGTCCTTCACGTAGACCGTGGGGCCGCCATAGTGGGGCGCGATCTTGACGGCGGTATGCGACAGCGACGTGGTCGCCCCGCCGATGAGCAGCGGAATGTCCATGCCCAGGCGCGCCATCTCCTTCGCCACGTGCGCCATCTCTTCCAGGGAAGGGGTGATGAGTCCGGACAGCCCGACGATGTCCGCGTTCTCCTGGCGGGCGGTGTCGAGAATCCTGGCGGCCGGGACCATCACGCCCAGGTCGATCACCTCGTAGTTGTTGCACTGCAGGACCACGCCCACGATGTTCTTGCCGATGTCGTGCACATCGCCCTTGACCGTCGCCATGACGATCTTGCCCTTGGCCCTCGCCGCCTCCCCGAGCCGCGACTTCTCCTGCTCGATGTAGGGCACGAGATGGGCGACCGCCTGCTTCATGACGCGCGCCGACTTGACCACTTGCGGCAGGAACATCTTGCCCTCGCCGAACAAGTCGCCCACCACGTTCATCCCGTCCATCAGGGGACCTTCAATCACCTCGATGGGATGCCCGGCCCCCTGGCGCGCCTCCTCGGTGTCCTGCACGATGTGGCTGGTGATCCCCTTGACGAGCGCGTGCACCAGGCGCTCGCGCACCGGCGCCTCGCGCCAGGACAGGTCCTCGGTCTGCTCCCGCGCCACGCCCTTCACCTGGCCCGCGACTTCGACCAGCCGCTCGGTGGCATCCGGCCGCCGGTTGAACAGCACGTCCTCGACGCGCTCGAGGAGCGTCGGTTCGATGGACGCGTAGACGCCCAGCTGGCCCGCATTCACGATCCCCATGTCCATGCCGGCCGCCACCGCGTGGTACAGGAAGGCGGTGTGGATCGCCTCGCGCACCGGGTCGTTGCCGCGGAAGGAGAAGGAGACGTTGGACACGCCCCCGCTCACCTTGGCATAGGGGAGCGTGCGCTTGATCTCGCGCGTCGCCTCGATGAAATCGATCGCATAGGTGTTGTGCGCCTCGATGCCGGTGGCCACCGCGAAGATGTTGGGATCGAAGATGATGTCTTCGGGGGCCATCCCCACCCGCTCGGTGAGGATGCGGTAGGAGCGCGTGCAGATCTCCACCTTGCGCGCCCGGCTGTCGGCCTGCCCCCGCTCGTCGAAGGCCATCACCACGGCAGCCGCCCCATAGCGGCGACAGGCGCGCGCCCGGTGCACGAATTCCTCCTCGCCCTCCTTGAGGCTGATCGAGTTCACGATGCCCTTGCCCTGGATGCACTTGAGTCCCGCCTCGATCACCGACCACTTGGAGGAGTCGATCATCACCGGCACTTTCGCGATGTCCGGCTCCGCGGCGACGCGGTTCAGGAAGGCCACCATCTCCCGCTCCGAGTCGAGCATCGCCTCGTCCATGTTGACGTCGATGATCTGGGCCCCGTTTTCCACCTGGGCGCGCGCGACCGCCAGCGCCTGCTCGTAATCGCCTGCGGAAATGAGCCGCGCGAAGGCCTTCGATCCGGTCACATTGGTGCGCTCGCCGATATTCACGAAGAGCGAATCGGGGCCGATGTCGAGCGCCTCCAGCCCGGACAGCCGCAGCCGCCTCTCGATGACCGGCAGCGCCCGGGGCGCCACATCGCCGACGGCTTGGGCAATGGCGGCAATGTGGGCGGGCGTGGTGCCGCAGCAGCCGCCGACGATGTTGAGCAGCCCCGCTTGCGCCCACTCGCGGATCTCGCGCGCCATCGCTTCCGGCGTCTCGTCGTATTCGCCGAAGGCATTGGGCAGTCCGGCATTGGGATGGGCGCTCACGAAGGCATCGGCCTTGAGCGAGAGCTCCTCGATGTACTGGCGCAGTTCCTTCGCGCCCAATGCGCAATTGAGGCCGATGGACAGCGGCTTCGCATGGCGCAGCGCGTTCCAGAACGCCTCCGCCGTCTGTCCGGACAGCGTCCGTCCGGACACATCGGTGATCGTGCCCGAGATCATGACGGGGACGGTGAGCGCGCGCGCCTCGAAGAGCGTCTCGATGGCGAAGAGGGCGGCCTTCGCATTGAGCGTGTCGAAGATGGTTTCCACCATCAGGATGTCGGCGCCGCCGTCCAGGAGGCCTTGCACCGCCACGCCGTAGGCTTGCGCGAGCTGGTCGAAGGTGATGTTGCGAAAGCCCGGATCGTTCACGTCCGGCGAAATGGACGCGGTCCGGTTGGTGGGTCCTAGCACCCCCGCCACGAAGCGGGGTTTGGAGGGCGTCTTCGCCTGCGCGTCGTCGGCGGCCGCCCGGGCGAGACGCGCCGCCTCGAGATTGAGCTCGTAGACCAGGTCCTCCATGTGATAGTCGGCCATCGCCACGCCGGTCGAATTGAAGCTGTTGGTCTCGATGATGTCGGCGCCGGCCGCCAGGTAGGCCTCATGGATGGCGCGGATGATGGCGGGCTGGGTCAGGGACAGGAGATCGTTGTTGCCCTTGAGGTCGTACGGAAAATCCGCGAAGCGGCTGCCCCGGTAGTCCTTCTCGGTGAGGCCGTAGCCCTGGATCATGGTGCCCATGGCCCCGTCGAGCACGAGGATGCGGGAGGCCAGGGCTTGCAGCAGCACAGCGGTTCGTTCAGTGGTCATGGTTTGCCGGGAAGGTTGTCGCGTGCACGGACGCAGGCGTTGAACAAGGCGGATCGTTCGGCGCCGTCCTCGTCCCGGATTCGCAAGACGAGGGGGCCGTTTCGCGTTAAAATTCTTCACGCGCCTGGGGATATAATAATTCATGTTGCGGATCGGAGACTAGCTCGTCATCGATGGGCGCCCGCCCGCCGCCGGATGGCGCGCATCCAGTCCAACAACCAGAATGACCGCCGCCCTCACCCTCCTTGCGATGCTCGCGTCCTTCATCCTCACGGCGAGCGTCGCAGTTGCCGCGGTAGCGCTTTTCAAGCTGCTGCTGTACTGGGCCGCATTCAAGCTCAAGAAAAAGCGCGCCGGCAGACACTGACAGACATGGGCCCACCGAGGGGCCGCCCTTGCAGGAGAAGGCACATGCAGCACCTATCGCCGAAGGATGCTTTTGAATTCCTGGAGAACAACATCGATGCGGTCTTCATCGATGTCAGAAGCGAAATGGAATACCTGTTCGTCGGACACCCCAAGGACGCCATCTCCATCCCCTGGAATGACGGTCCCAACTGGGAGATCAATCCCGACTTCGTGGCCCACGTGAAGAAGGCCGCGTCCACCAACCGGCCCGTGCTCCTCATCTGCCGCAGCGGCAAGCGCTCGGTGGAAGCCGGCCACACGCTGGAGGACGCCGGCTTCACCAGCGTCTTCAACGTCCTTCACGGGTTCGAGGGCGAGCTCGACGAGAACCACCATCGCGGCTCGCAAAACGGCTGGCGCTTCGAGGGGCTGCCCTGGGAACAGATGTAATCGAGCCGCGGCCGCGGATTTTGCGCACCGCCCGAGACGACTCGGCGGTCCGGCGCGCCGGGAGGCGCTTGCGGGCTGAGCGGCAGGCGCCACCTAACGGGCGTCCGCTCCGGCCCAGCGCTAGATTAAGCCTGGCGCGTTGTCATCCCGTCGTGGCCGAAGGCCATCATGGCTCGCCGCCTGCAGCGGGCGGCCGCCTCGCCTGACGGCGAGGCCCGGGCGCGGCCATGCGGCGCCGATCGGGGCGCCGCGCCATGCGACGGCTCATTCCCCGCCCGGCTTGAAGAAAGCCTCGGCCCGTTTGGCGATTTCCTCCGGCGACAGGTCCTCCTTGTGCGTGGCGAGCGTCCAGACATGCCCGAAGGGGTCCTCGAGGGTTCCTGTGCGGTCCCCGTAGAATTGATCCTTTACCGGGCTGATGACCTTGGCGCCCGCCTCGATCGCCCGCGCAAAACGGGCGTCCACGTCCTCGACATAGACGTGCAGGCCTATGGCGGTCCCGCCCAGCGTCAAGGGGCTTCGCAGCACGCCCTCCGGGCGCTCGTCCGCCAGCATGATGCGCGAATCCCCAACCATGAGCTCAGCATGGCCGACGCCGCCGGTGGGCGTGCTCAGGCGAAACAGTTCGACGGCGCCCAACGCCCGTTTGTAATGCTCGATAGCCTCCGCCGCACCCCTGACACCCAGGTACGGCGTAACGCTGCGATAGCCTTCGGGAATCGCATGGACTGACATGGCACCCCTCCTTTCCCGGACACGCGGGTTGATCAGAAGACGCCGGACGGCGCGCAGGGTGGGGACAGCCCGCCTGCCGGTTTGGCCGCCTCGCCGTCTGGACCAGAAACGAACCTCCTAAGGATAGGCCAGATTGGACGCCCCGATGGCCTCAAATGCGAGGCGGCCGCCAAGGTTTCCGGGGAGGCGAGGGCGCATTGCCGCCTCGACGCCACTCCCTTCCGGGCGCCGCGGAACTCAAGGAGCGCCGAAAACTGCCGCAATTGCCGTAAAGGGATTTTTTGAGCCATCAATCTTCCCGCCGGCGCATCGCTCTCCCCGCACCATCGGGCACGGGAGCCGCGGATCCCCGTCGGCGAAGCAGCCTGGACGTCGTGCATGCGCAAGCTCTTGTCGTTTCTGGCGCGCCTCAAGGCGCGAATCCTGTCCCGGGAGCTCACGGAGGCGGATGCGGCTACACCGGTGGAGGAGCTCGACCTGCCGGCCGAAGCCGCGGACGTGACGGCTGCAATGCCCGCCGCGGAAGACGAGGCCGACGAGGCCGAGGCGCCGCTGCGCCCCGGGCTCCTCGGCCGGCTCAAGGCCATCCTCGTGCGCATCGTCAGGCGCCCCCCGGCATCGGATTCGCTCGAAGAGGGGGACGCGGCGGCTGAGGCCGCCGACGCGACGATGGGGGTTCCGGGTCCCGGCACACGCGGGACCGAAGAAGAGGATGCGGGCACCGAGGAGCATCCCTCGCGGACCCTCTTCACGAAGAAAAGGGTCCTCCTCGCCGCCGCGGGACTCATCGCCGCCTTGATCCTGCTGGGCGTACTGGGCCTCATCCACCGCCTGCTGGCGCCGCGTCCCGGCAACGCCTTGAACGCGCTGCAAGAGCAGAATCTGCGCCTTGAGCAGGAGAACCGCAAGCTGCGCAGCGAGTACCAGCACCTCAGGACGGCGCAGGCGAAACGGCGCCCCATCGCGGCATCCGGGCCGGCGCCGGGGCCGTCGCCTGCTCCGGCCGCCGGCACGGGAGCCGCGGCGCTCGGCGCGGGCTGCACGGTCACGAACCCGGCCAACGCGGCCCAGACGTTGAAGCGCTGCATCGATCTGTACAACGAGGCCAGCCGCTGAGGCGCCGCCGCCTGCGCAAGGGCAACGGGCCTTGTGCCGACGCCCTCACAGGAGCGCGGTAATGAATTTCCACTCGGCCGGGTCCACCGGCGTGATGGACAGGCGGTTGCCCTTCTGCAGGATGCGCATGTGGGCGAGTGCCGGATGGCCGCGCAGTTCCTTGAGGCCGATGAGCCGGGTCTTCCGCACCAGCTTCACGTCGACGTTGAACCAGCGCGGCGACTCGAGCGTCGCCTTGGGGTCGTAGTACTTGTTGGCCGGATCGAATTGGGTCGCATCCGGATAGGCCCGCGTGCACACCGCCGCAAGCCCGGCGATGCCCGGCTCCTCGCAATTCGAATGGTAGAAAAAAACCTGGTCGCCCACGCGCATCTGGTCACGCATGAAATTTCGCGCCTGATAATTGCGCACGCCGTACCAGGCCACGCGCTGCCCCGGCAGGGCGCCCAGGTCGTCAATGCTCACGTCGGAGGGCTCGGACTTCATCAACCAGTATCGCATCGGCTAGTTCCTTCGTCGGGGAATGGCGTTGGGGTTGCCGGCCGCAAGGCAAGGGCGCGCCGTTGGCGAACCGCGCCTGGCTATCCAGGCTGCCTGGGCGTCAGAGTGGCGCGGCCGGCAGGAACGTGGCGAAGTGCCCTCCCCGGGTTCGGAGAAAATCCAGGTACAGGGACGCGAAGTCGGGCACCACCGAATGGCGCACGGCCTCCAGGTCGGTCAAGGCGCGCGTCCAGGCGGCCAGCCGAGGAAATGCGGACGGGTCGAAGAACTGGTGGGTTCGGTTCAGCAGGTCAAGGCGCGTCAACAAGGGGGCGAGGGCGGCGTCGGCCAAGGAAAAGTTCGGGCCGTTGAAATAGGGCGCCGGCGCGACGCCCTCCTCCAGCCGGCGCATCTTCTCCGTCAGGGCCTGCCTTTGCTCCTCATAGGCCGACGCGTCGGCGGCCGTGGTGAACCGATACAGATCCATCAGACAGGCCGAACCGAATTCGATCCAGGCGCGGTTGACGGCACGCGCGAGCGGATCTTCCGGATGCAGGGACGGGGGCGTGGTCTCGTCCAGGTACTCGTTGATGACCGCGGACTCGAACAATACGGCCCGTTCGCCCACCTTGAGCAGGGGAACCTTGCCGAGCGGCGAAAGCCGGCGAAACCACTCGGGCCGGTGGGCCAAATCGATATATGTCAGCTTGAAAGGCACATCCTTGTACAGCAGGGTGATCACCGAGCGCTGGACAAACGGGCACAATTTGAAGCTGACGAGCTCGAGTTCTTCCATTTTCTGGTCTCCAGGATGTGTCGTTGTGCGCAGGGCGCGGCGAACTCAGCGCCGGAATCGGTGCAGCCCCACCTCGGTGAGCACGGCGTCCAGCGGGATGTCCCAGGCCTCGTGCGGCAACCGGGACACGCGCTGGCATTCGAAGGCCACGCCGATCACCCGGGGCTTGCGCCAGGCACGGCGGCGCGCCAGGTGCGCGAGGCTCGTGTCATAGAACCCGCCGCCGAACCCCAGCCGATGACCCGCGTCGTCGAAACCCACGAGCGGCACGAACACCACGTCGAGCTGGCGGGCGCGCACGGGGCGCGGCGAGAAGTGCTCCTGGATGCCGAAGCGGTTCAGGTACCAGCTCCTGCGCGCGCTCACCCGGGTAAAGGCGAGCCGCTTCGCGCGCCCCTGCGGGACGACCGGGAGGTAGCACCTTTTCTTGAGCCAGAGCGCGCGATTGAGCAACGGCAACGGATCCATCTCGCCGTCGAAAGGAACGTAGAATCCAAGCCGGCGGTGCCCGAGCAGCAGGCCCGCCGCCAACGCCGCATGCACGAGGCGCTCGGCGGCCACCCGCCGCTGACGCGGCGTGAGCGCATTGCGCTTCGCGCGCAAGAGGCGGCGCAATTCCCGTTTGTCCAAGAGGGGCTCGAAGGTGGAAATGAAGAAGGACGCCCCAGGGCGAGAAGGAAGCCCCCCGCGAATGCCGTCAGACCATCATCTCTTGAACCTTGGGTTCAAGGGGGTCGCTCGCCGAATGCATCAGGCACATCCGATCGGACGCGCACAACAGCACTCCTTTAGCTCGCAACCACGTCTAAAAGACTGTTGGTTCAAAGCATCAATAGTCTTGACAAACACCGCAGGGGACAACCCGAAACCGAACCTGCGCACGCCCGCCGCACAGCGTCAGAACAGCGAATCCTGCTCCGACATGGCGCGATCGATCGTGGCCTGCATGGATCTTATTCTACGCCGAAAATCCCCGACATCAAAGTCGTCGTACCCCGGGGCGGTCAGGTGTTCGTGCGCAATGTACAGCGCCGCCATGATGGCGATGCGCTCGATGCCGATCACCTTGCCGGAGTCGCGAATCTCGCGCATGCGGCGCTCGAGATAATCGACCGAGGCGAGCAGCGCCGGCTGCTCATGCTCGGGGCAGGCGACCCGAAACTCGCGCCCCATGATCGTTACATCCATGCTTTTCGTGTCGGCGTTCATTCTTTGTCCCAAAAAACGTATTCAAGCATGGCCGCTGTCCCCAGCGCCCCCCTTAATCTCGTGCGCGCCGCGCGCGAATGCCGGGCTTTTCGCGAAGCGTCGGAACGCTTCCCGCTGGCGGCGGTTGACGCCCCCTGCCGGCGCCTCACGCCCGCCAGAAGCGTCCACCGCGCATCGGCCGAGGGCGGCCGCACCGCCAAAGCCGTGTTGATCACTCCTCCGGAATCCGTTCGAGCAAGCCCTCGAGGCGTTTTCGGGATTCGGCGATCTTGCCGACCAGCTGCTTGTTCTCGTTGATCGCGGCCGCCAACTGCTGCCGCAACTGCGTGTTTTCGGCGCGCAAATGATGGCATAGGGCCACGAACTGCCCTATTTTTTCTTCCAAGTTATCGAGTTCGACGTCCATGGGCTTCACTATAATTGGAAACTTCGGCCAGTCAACCAGTAACGGCACGCATTGAAAGTACTTTAGGATATGGCCGCGAGGCCCCCGCCGCACCCCCTCGCCCCGCGGAGGCGCACGCAACCGGCGAGCCCGCTTGCGCCCCCCCGCCTGGCACGATCCCGCCTGCGACCTGCGCATGGCAGCCCCCTTGGAGGGCGCGGCCATCCCGGTGTTTCAGCGCGCGGGCTGCTGCCGCTCGAGGTACTCGCGCACCATGGAGATCGGGGCGCCGCCGCATGATGAGGCGAAGTAGGACGGCGACCACAGCACGCCTTTCCAGTAGCGCTTCTGGATGTCCGGGCGCTCTTTGCGCAGCAGGCGGCTGGACACGCCCTTGAGGCTGTTGACGAGGCTGGAGACGGCCACCTTGGGCGGATACTCGACCAGCAGATGGACGTGATCGTCTTCGCCGTCCATCTCGATCAGCTGCGCTCCGAAGTCGGCGCAGACATTGGCGAAGATGGCGTGCAACCGGCCGATGGCGTCGCCGTCGAAGACGCTGCGGCGATATTTCGCGAGAAAGACCAAATGGACGTGCATCTTGAAAACACAATGTCGTCCGTGTCGAATATCGTTTTCATCACTCATAGGCCAAGAGTATAATGCACGACGCGCAGCGACTCCAAGCCTGCCAATACGAACGGCTGCCAGGTGGCGCAAGGCGAGAAGAAGCGGGGCCATGCCGGGCTGTGCCCGGAACGCACGGCCTGGCGCAACGGCGCGAAGACGCCCCGGCCGCCCCCGGTTGGCCGGTGAAGCACGCCCTGCGGTCATGTCCGCAAGCGGCAGGATCCTGTCCAGGCGGCGCAGGGGCGGGACTGATCTTCGCGGGGGCCCCATGTCGGGTACCCGATTCCCGTAACCGAAACGTGGCGCCGTCGCACCGGCCTGCGATCACGCCAATATCGTGTTTTGTGATTGGCGCGAGCGCAACGTATGGTTACCATGAACCCGTATTCAGTGATTGATAGGTGTCGCGATATGACTCTCTTTGAGGCGCTTGGCTTCCGGTGGGACAGGTCGGCAGTGCCGACTTCTATCCCGTCACACTCACTTGAGCGGGTCTGCTTCCGCTTCCACAGGATGTTGGCTGAGTTTGTCTGGGACGCTTCGGTGCTCGAAGGCAATCCCTTCACCTTCCCCGAGATCAAGACCCTGCTGGACGGTGTGACTATCGGCGGACGGAAGATTTCAGATCAGGAGCAAGTTCTGAACCTAGCGGAAAGCTCCAAACGTCTGCTGGCGATGGTCAAGAGCGGCCAGTTCTCCCTCACCAAGACCGTGTTTATCGAACTGAACGGCATTGTCGCTCGCAAGGAAGCCTTGGAATGGGGTGTGTTCCGTGGCGAAGGTCAGGAGAAGAACTACACCCCGGATGTGGGCCTCGGTGAGCGTGGGCGCTATACGCCGCTGCCGACACTACCCGGCGCACCGGAACTCAACCGGGTGTTCAGCGAAGGCGTGACAGCCCTACAAGAGTGCGAGCCGTTCGAGCGGGCCACCGCATTCTTCCTGTTCGGCGCATTGCAGCAGTTCTTCTTCGACGGTAACAAGCGCACCTCGCGCTTCATGATGAATGGCGTGCTCATGTCGCACGGTATCGACGCCATTAGCGTGCCCGCCGCCAAGGCACAGGAATTCAACGAGAAGATGATTCGCTTCTATCTCTCGAAGGATGCCACGGAGATGATGGGCTTTCTCGCCGGGTGCCATCCGGATGCAGAGATGACAACTGATGTTTGATTATTATCCAGATATATGTGTAATACCACACTATGGCTAATAATTATCGCATCCACGAGTTCGCAAGGCGCATCGGTCGATCCACATCGACGGTGCGCCGCTGGGAACGCGAAGGGAAAATCGTGGCGAAGCGCCTTCCTTCTGGGCACCGTTATTTTGACGAATCGGACGTGCGCACCGTGATGGGCGCGGCACCCGAGAAGCGGGATACGGTAGTGTACTGTCGCGTCAGCAGCGCCGGGCAAAAGGATGATTTGGCCTCCCAAGTGT
>JAJYKK010000054.1 GCA_021788645.1 Pseudomonadota bacterium | reverse complement strand
AGCTTCCGCAAGAGGCTTGCCGCCATTGCCAAGACAAGCCTCCTGGTCATCGACGACTTCGCCATCTCTCCCATCGGAGCCAATGAGCGAAACGATTTGCTGGAGATCCTCGACGACCGCGTCAACGGGCACTCCACGCTGATTACCAGCCAGCTGCCGATCGAGCATTGGTACGAATACATCGGCGAGCCGACCCTCGCCGACGCGATTCTCGACCGGCTGCTGCATTCAGCCCACAAGATCAAGCTGGAAGGCGAGTCGATGCGCAAGAGGAAAAGGCAGAGTTAGCCCGCCACCAGCATTGACCAACAGCAACCTCATAGTGTAAAAATTAAGCCCAACGCAACCGGCCTTCTTGCCGGTCACCATCGCCCGGATTCACCGGTCATCTTCGATCGGAATCCGCGGTCACGATCCGCCGGAATCAGCGGTCATCTTCATCGGAATACGCAGCCTCAATGCTTGCCGCCACCGGCTTTGCGCCATCTGCCCGCGCGGCGGGCACTGCGGAGGACGCCGACGCGGCCGGGCCGGTAACCTTTTACACGGAGTTGCGCGTAATCCAGCCCAACAAAGTCCAATTCGACGACGGCATCAAGGCCTTTGCGGAGGCCATGCAGTCGAAGGAAGCGCTGGCGGTGACGCTCAAGCAGATGGTCGGCGACTCGACCATGGTCAAGAATTATCCGGCCTCGTACAAGGGCGTGCTGCGCAGCGCCTATCTGGACGGCGCCGAGGCCGGCACGCTGCCGCTCTTCTACAGCCTGTTTGTACGTTTTTCCGACCTAAGCGCGCTGCGTGCGGCGCAGGCCGACGCCATGTTCGACTGCCACGTGCTGCCGCATTTGCACGGGATGACGGTGCGCGACGGCCGGCCCGTGCCAAGCCCACAACCCATGGCGGTGTATCGCGGTGTATTCGAGACCACCCTGGCGGGCGATCGCAAAGGCATCTACACCAGCCACGATGATCTCGTGCGTTTCCTGAGCCACCCGGTGGACAGCAATTCGCCGATCTTGGTCACAGTGGAAAACCATGTTTTCCTGCCCGAGCCCTCGGTTTCCGCTGCCGATAAGCTTATTCCGGCGCTACTCAAAGTGGCGCAAGAAACTTACCAGCCCGAAAACGACGCCAACAGAGCTGGATTACCCGGCTCAATGCAAAACCGCAATTACCGCAGGGCCATGAGCACCGAGGTGCTACGCAAAATCGAGCCTGACGGCCAGTATCGCGCCTACCTCCTGCATGGCATTTGGGAGTCGGTTTGGGACCATGAGAACTCGCATCTCGATCCCCGCTTCCAAAAAGCCGTGGCCCCTGTGGGCGCCGCGGTGGCGATCGGGCCGGTAGAGCCGTTCTACGCCACGCGGTTAACGGTGCTGAAAGCCTGATTGCGCGACGGGTTCCGGAGTCGACAGGGGCCACCGTTCGCATCCTTTTTCATCCCCGGTCGTCTCCTTGGTTGATCAAACGGTATTTTGAGTCTGTCCATGAACATTCAAGTGCAAACCCAAGGCGGTAGCGCCGCCAGCCCTGTCGTGCCCTCGTCCCCTGCGTGGCGGGCCTGGATATTGCCACTGCTGTACGTGGTCGGCTGGGTGTCGCTGTACGGCCACCTGGAACCCGCCACCGAGGCTTTCATGCGCCTGCTGCCCCTCGTGCCGCACAGCCACTTGCACGGCGCGGTGAGCTTCTTCGTCTTCGAAGTGCCCAAGGTGCTGATGCTGCTGGCGCTCATCGTCTTTGTCGTGGGCGTGATCCAGACCTTCTTCACCCCCGAGCATACCCGCGCCATCCTCGCCGGCCGGCGCCAGGGCGTCGGCAACGTGCTGGCGGCGAGTCTCGGCATCGTCACGCCGTTTTGTTCCTGCTCGGCCGTGCCGCTGTTCATCGGCTTTCTCACCGCTGGCGTGCCGCTGGGGGTGACTTTCTCCTTCCTGGTGTCCGCGCCCATGGTCAACGAAGTGGCGCTGGCCCTGCTGCTGGGCATGTTTGGCTGGAAGATCGCGCTGCTTTATCTGAGCCTCGGGCTGGCCGTGGCCATCGCCGCCGGATTGGTGATCGGGCGCATGAATCCGGTCAGACTGGTCGAGCCCTGGGTTTTCGACATTCCCGCGGCGGACAGCATCGAGGTCCGCCCCGACTGGGACGCGCGCTTCGCCCAAGGTTGGAGGCACGTGCGCGAGATCGTGCTGAAGGTCGCTCCCTACATCATCGCAGGCGTTGCGGTGGGCGCGTGGATTCACGGCTACGTGCCGGAAAACTTCATGGCGCACCTGATGGGCAGGAGCGCCTGGTGGTCGGTGCCGCTGGCGGTGCTGATCGGCGTGCCGATGTATTCCAACGCGGCGGGCATCATCCCGGTGGTGCAGGCGCTGCTGGGCAAGGGCGCGGCCCTGGGCACCACGCTGGCTTTCATGATGGCCGTCACTGCCTTGTCCTTCCCCGAGTTCATGATCCTCAAAAAGGTCATGAGGCCCCGCCTGATCGCCCTCTTCGCCGGCGTCGTGTCGGTGGGCATCGTCTTCGTGGGTTATGTGTTCAACGCGGTGATGTGAGCCGCAGCGTTAAAGGAGAAGTTGATGAAACAGATCAAGGTACTGGGCACGGGCTGTGCCAGCTGCAAGACCACACAGAAGCTCATTGAGGAAGTGCTCGTTGCCAAGGGCGTCCAGGCGGAGGTGGAGAAGGTAGAGGACATTCCCTCCATCATGAAATACGGGGTCATGCGCACGCCTGGCGTCGTGATAGACGGCAAGGTCGTGCATGCGGGCGGCATTCCCAGCCGCGCCCAGGTCGAACAGTGGCTCTCGGCCGCTTGATTCCGTCGAAGCGGCAGGAACACCCCGATTTGTTTGGAGAGCTTTTGCCATGAAACGCCTACCGCATTCCCTGGCGGCTGGACTGATTTTGAGCGGCTTGCTGAGTGCATGGGCCGCCCCGGCGACCTGGACGTGTCAAGAGTCACGATAAAAAATGCCCGCCAGGCCGCGCAGACCATCAGTTGAGAGTGCGAAAAGCAGGGCTGGAAAGTCACGGTGGCGGTGGCTGACCCTTCAGTCCTGGCCCTGGTGGTGCTGCGCCGCCGAGAAAGCGATCATGAATCTGCCCGGCGTGGTCATGATAGGCGGCGGCTTGCCCATAGAAGCCCCCGGCCAGCGGGTCGGTCCCATCGGCGTTGCGGTGGCCTGATAAAAATGGACACTCCGACTTGGTACGCTTACCGAGCAGGAGGAATCATGAGAAAGCGGCAGCAAGACACGCCAGCGTTTCGTGCCGAGGCGGTCAAATGGGTGTTGGAGCACGGGTTGCCGCAAGGGGAGGCAGCGAAGCGGCGGGCCATTTCCAAGGGGACGTTGGCGAACTGGGTGATGGCGACCAAGGGGAAGGCAGGCACTGCGGCTCCCGGGGCGCGTTCGGCGGCGGAGCTGGACGCGGAGGACGCTTGGGGGCGCAAGGAATTGGCGGAAGTCCGCATGGCACGTGACATCTAAAAAGCGACGGTGTAGGTTGCCAGGGAGTCGCTGCCCGGTACGTGTTCATGAAGCAATGGCGAGTCCATTTTCCGGTCAGGGCGACGAGCCGCCTGTTCGGCGCCTCGCGTAGCGGCTTCTATGCCTGGCTTGGGCGAGTGCCCTCCCGTCCCAGTCGGGAGGACGAACGCCTCAAGGAAGATGTCTTTCTTTCGGACAATTTGCCGCGACTGCTCGCAAACGGGGCCGCATACCTTGCCCTGTGCGGCGCAGCAATACTCAAGCGGCGGCCCCCACGCAACGCTTGCCGAGCGCCCTTCAATCGGCGGGTGCGCTTGCGCCTGCGAGTAGTAGACAGACCACTTCAGCTGGCCTTTGCCGCGTTCACCCGGTCGCCGATCTCGGCAAGATACTGTGCCGCCTGCGCCCGCGTCTTGACGGATTGCGCACGACTTAGAACTGCGAGTCGCTTTGCAGGATCGGACAGCGCAAGTTCGTGACGCATGGCTATATGGAGAAACAGCGGGAGGTTTCCCGCATCGACCGATTCGCCTCCTGCCACCGGCACTTCGGCCGATCGGCCGCACGGGATGTAGGCGGGCAGGCTATCGGGCGTATCTTTTCTCGGGTCGGTTAATTTCAGGAGCGATTTGACCGAGTGGGCATCCTTGTCGCGCTGGGTCAGGGGGGATAACTTGAAAACCTCTTCCACGGTTTTCGGGATGGCGCTGTGCTCATACGGCCGATGATCTATCGTGCCTGCGGGGATGCAGGGAGACACAACCACTGCAGGCACCCGGACGCCCAGCCGTGTGAAGGTAAATCCGTACTGATTATATCTTGATCCGGGCATGGTATCCCCCGGCGCCACGGCTTCGCCGGGTGGCACGTGGTCGTAGAAACCGCCATGCTCGTCCCAGGTCACAATCAGAAGGCTTGATTCCCAGAGCGGCGAGCGCCGAATCGCCTCATAGACCTCTTTGATCAGCCTCTCGCCACCCGCCACATTATCCATGGGATGCTGCGAGGTTCCGCCCCTGAACGTACCGAAGACCATGTCGCCGTAATCGGGTTCGATCCATGTCAAACGATAGGGATACGGGCCGTTGTTCAAATCGTCGGACAGCTCATCCATCAGACGGACGTCCTCAATTGGCTTAATGCCTTTCAAGGTCGCAACAAGCGGAAAGCGATTGCCTGCATAGATGCGCCATGCCGCCTCTCCAAACGTTTTCTTCAACAAATCGAAGATCGAGCCGTTGGGAAACGCAAAACCCTCAGTCCCCTCCCAGGTCAGCAACTCCGTTGTCGATGGGCTGTGGTCCAGACCGTTTGACGAGGCTCCCATCGCAAAAAGTCGATTCGGAAAGGTCGGGCCCGGCAGGGAGGCATGCCACCCGTCGCAGACCGCAAAATTTCGTGCAAGGGCATTCAGCACCGGCAGCTGCCGGGCGGTAAACCCGTCCATGATCTGGCCGAAATTTCCCGCTGCGTTCCCATAGCCCTTGGTGTGCGAATGGGCGTAATTGCTCACGAACCCGGTCAGGGTGATGGGCGGATAGGCATTGCCGGGTTCGTATACCGCGTGGGTCCCGCAGAGCTGTTCCAGCACGTCCAGGAATTCATGAGCGGGATCGACGGCAATCGGCTCATGGAATGGCCTCCCAACGACATAGCGTGCACCGCGATGGCCGTTCCACTCGTCGCCTTTGAGTCCATTCAACTGGGTTTCGGCACCCGTATTCGCGTCCTTTCCGGTGATCCCCGAGAATCCCAGCATATGATCCAGGGAGCGGTTCTCCAGAAGCAAAACAAAAATATTCCTGACGTCCGCGGCCATGGCGACTCTCCGTATGCCCATCACAGACCCTTCCAGTGTAGCGACTCGCATTTGGAACCGCCCAGGCTGGGCTAATGGCACTCAGGCCGGCGACCATCGCCTTCGCCCGGAATCAAACTGCGACGAGGCAGGATGGTTTGCAACCATCGCTGGGCCACCCCATTCGGGCGAAGTAGGGGGGCCTGTAAAGACTCGCCTGCCCCGAGGTCTGTTCGACTAGGTCGATCTGTCGCCGAGCGTGCTGACGCCGATGCGGCGGAGTCGGCGTGAGCGTTGTGCATTGTTCCCAAACACCCTGGCGCGAATCGCGGGATCCGCCGGCACCGGGCGCACGGTGCGTCTTTGCAGCGTATCTCTGAGATGGCATCGGGATGCTGGGTGCACCCGGCAGCGAAGGGCGCTGCGACGTCCGCCTGAGCAGGCCGCGAAGCCGCGGCTCGCCTCGGCAGGAGATCACGGTCCGCTGCGCGATCGTGCGTGGGGCGCCAGTCGCGAACGAAGACATGCGGCGCATGGCGCTGCGGTCTTGTGACCTTGACGCGAATAGCCTCGTCTGCGCAAGGAATACGAATCCGGGGCTTTCACGGGCAGCGGCTTTGCGGGTACACTTCGATATTTGGCAAGGAGCTTGGGGGTACCCTGTCCTTTGGGGGTTTTCGCTCGCCTTGCTGCGTCAAGGGCGTCCAACGATGCGTGTCGGTAGTCGGCCATCGGGGCAGGCGGTCGCAGGAAGCGCCGCGCGGCCGCGTCCCATCTATCTGAATCTGCTGGCCATTCGATTTCCCTTGCCCGCCGTGGTCTCCTTCCTCCACCGGGTGAGCGGGGTGGTGCTTTTTCTGGCGCTGCCTTTTGCGCTTTGGCTGCTCGAGCAGTCGCTGGGCACGCAGGAGGGCTATGCCCGCGCGGCCGCCCTGGCGGCTCATCCCGCCGCCAAGATCGTCTTCGGTTGCCTGTTGTGGGCGTACGCGCACCATCTCCTGGCGGGGCTTCGCCTCCTCGCCATGGACCTGGGGTTCGGGCTTGAACGCCGGGCGGCGAGAAGGCTGTCGGCGGGGATCCTGTGTGCGGGGCTCGCCGCAGCAGCGGCACTCGCAGGGGCGTGGCTATGGTAGGCGGAGCGCTCAAAGGCGCCCGCTATGGCTTGCGCGACTGGCTGATCCAGCGCTCGAGCGCGCTCCTCGCGGCGGGCTATAGCGTGCTTCTGCTGGCCCGGGGGCTGTGGGCCCATCCGCACTCGCTCGCGCAATGGCAAGGATTGTTCCATCCGCTCGCGATGCGCCTGGCGAGCGAGCTGTTCTTGTGGAGCGTGCTGCTGCACGCCTGGATCGGCGTGCGCGATGTCGTGATGGATTACATTCATGCGCCCGCGCTCAAGCTCGCGCTCTATGGCCTCGTCATCCTTCTGCTGGCGACCTATGGCTTATGGGGTACCTTCATCGTGTGGCGGGTGCTCTGAAATGGCGCTGACCCGGCGCACCTTCGACGCCCTCATCATCGGGGGAGGGGGCGGGGGGCTGCGTGCCGCCCTGCAGCTTGCCCGATCGGACCTCAAGGTGGCGGTCGTCTCGAAAGTCTTCCCGACACGCTCGCACACCGTCTCGGCACAAGGCGGCATCACCGCGGCGCTGGGGAATGTGAGCGAGGACCATTGGCTCTGGCACATGTACGATACGGTCAAGGGTTCCGACTACCTGGGCGATCAGGACGCCATCGAGTTCATGTGCCGGAACGCCCAGGAAGTCGTCTATGAGCTCGAGCACTTCGGCCTGCCCTTTTCCAGGCTGGACAATGGGCGGATCTATCAGCGACCGTTCGGCGGCCAATCGCGCGAGTTCGGCGGCGGCCAGGCGGTTCGCACCTGCGCGGCGGCCGACCGCACCGGCCATGCGCTGCTGCAGACCCTCTATCAGCGCAACGTGCACGCCAGGACGCATTTCTTCGACGAGTTCTTCGCCGTCGACCTGATCCAGGACGCGCACGGCGATTGCCTGGGCGCCCTCGTGCTCGAGATCGAGACGGGCGAACCGGTGCTCCTGGAGGCACGGGCCACCTTGCTGGCCACCGGGGGGGCGGGAAGGATCTTCCATCACTCGACCAATGCGCTCATCAATACGGGCGACGGTCTCGGGCTTGCGCTGCGGGCCGGAATCCCATTGCAGGACATGGAATTTTGGCAGTTCCATCCGACCGGCATCGCCGGCGTGGGCTGCCTCATCACCGAGGGCGCGCGGGGCGAGGGCGGCTTTCTGGTCAATCGCCTGGGCGAACGGTTCATGGAAGGCTATGCGCCGCATGCCCAGGATTTGGCGAGCCGCGACGTCGTGGCGCGCGCGATGGCCGTCGAGATCCGCGCGGGGCGAGGCTGCGGGCCGGCGGGCGATTACCTGGAACTCAGGCTCGCCCACCTGGGCCCCGATCTCATCCGATCGAGGCTGCCGGCGATCCGCGAACTGGCCCGAACCTTCGCGCATGTCGACCCGATCGATGCGCCGATACCCGTGGTGCCCACTGCCCACTACATGATGGGGGGCATTCCCACCAACCTCGACGGCCAAGTCGTGGCTCCCCATCGCTTCGGTCCCGAAGAACCGGTGCCCGGACTGTATGCCGTAGGCGAATGCGCCTGCGTTTCGGTCCATGGCGCCAACCGGCTGGGCGGCAATTCCCTGCTCGACCTCATCGTCTTCGGGCGGGCCGCAGGCAACCACATGACCGCCTACCTGCGCGACAACCCGTTTCCCAAGCCGCTGCCGGCCGACGCCCTGGATCGTGCGATGGCGCGCCTTGCCCGCTGGGCGCGAAGAGGTGCAGGGGAGCCGGTGGGGCCGATTCGCGAAGCGCTGGGCAAGACCATGGAAACCTATTGCGGGGTCTTTCGCAACGAGACGCGGCTCGCGACCGCCCAGGCCGAACTGGAGGCCTTGGCGCAACGCCTGGCCGGCGCGGTCTTGCGCGACCACTCCGCCGCCTTCAACACGGCGCGCATCGAGGCCCTTGAGACGGAAAACCTGCTGGAGGCGGCTCGCGCCACGGTGGTCTCCGCCCGGGCTCGGCAGGAGAGCCGGGGCGCGCATGCCCGCGAGGATTTCCCGAGCCGCGATGATGCGCGTTGGCTCAAGCACACGCTGTACTATCGCGAGGGCGCCGTGCTCGACTATAAGCCCGTGCGGCTCAAGCCGCTCACCGTCGAGCCGTTCCAGCCCAAGGAACGGCACTACTGAGGGACAGCATGCGTTTTTCCATCTTCCGCTACAATCCGGAATGCGACGCCAAGCCTTACATGCAGCCCTATACGCTGGCCATCGATCCGCGCAACCACATGCTCCTCGATGCGCTTCTGGCCATCAAGGAACACGATGAGACGCTGACCTTGCGCCGCTCCTGCCGGGAGGGCGCGTGCGGGTCCGACGCCATGAACATCAATGGCCGCAACGGGCTCGCCTGCGTGACGCCGCTCAGCACGCTCAAGGAGCCCGTGCAGGTCAGGCCGCTGCCGGGGCTGCCGGTGATCCGCGATCTGGTGGTGGACATGACCGGCTTCTACAACGCCTACCGATCGATCAAGCCGTACCTGATCAACGACGAGCCGGAGCCGGAGAACGAGCGCTTGCAGTCGCCGCCCGAGCGGGCGCAGCTCGACGGCCTCTACGAGTGCATGCTGTGCGCCTGCTGCACGACCGATTGCCCCTCCTATTGGTGGAACCCGGACAAATTCCTCGGCCCGGCGGCGCTGCTGCAGGCCTACCGGTTCATCGCCGACAGCCGGGACCGGGCGACGGCCGAGCGGCTCGACGACCTCAACGATGCCTATCGGCTGTTTCGCTGCCACAACATCATGAACTGTGTCGACGTATGCCCCAAGGGGCTCAATCCGACGCGCGCCATCGGGCAGATCAAGGCATGGCTGACCAAGCGGATCCTTTGAGCGCGGCCAACCGGTTGCGCTGGCGTTGCCGGCGTGGGATGCTCGAACTTGACTTGCTGCTGGCGCAATTTCTGGACACGCGCCTCGGGCAGCTTTCCGAGCGCGATCTCGCGTGCTTCCTCAACCTGCTCGATCGCCCGGATGCGGACCTCTGGGCGCAGTTATGCGCGGCGCCCGGAGATTCCGGGGCCCTCGGCGCGCGGCTTCTGGCCATGGTGCGCGAGAGGGCCTGACGCGCGGGACTCGGGTACCGCAGTGGGCCGGAATGTGACATACTCCGAGGTTTGAGCTTCTCGGGGCCGTAGAAGAATGGTGCCGATGTCCTGCACCCCGAGGCTGGTCGGGAAAGGCTTGAAGAGGCCTTCCTCGGCCCGGCGCGATGGCCGGTGAATGCGCTCGCGCCTGATCCCAGCAGGAGAACCCACGATGAAAGAGAACAAAGCCACACTGACTTTTGACGACGGGCGGGAGCCGATCGATCTGCCGGTTCTGTCCGGGACCTTGGGCCCGGACGTCATTGATATCCGGAAGCTCTCGGCGTACAACCTGTTCACGTTCGATCCGGGCTTCCTCTCCACCGCCAGCTGCGATTCGGGCATCACCTACGTCGACGGTGAACGGGGTATGCTCTACTACCGCGGCTATCCCATCGAGCAACTCGCCCGAGGCTCCGATTTCGTCGAGGTCTGCTACCTGCTGCTCTACGGAGAGCTGCCGGCGCCAGCGCAGAAGGCGCGCTTCTCCGAGACGCTGTTCTCCCATGCCCTGCTGCATGAGCAGGTCAACAGCTTTTTCCGGGGCTTTCGCCGCGACGCGCATCCGATGTCCGTCATGGTCGGGGTGGTGGGCGCGCTGTCGTCGTTCTACCACGACGCCCTCGACATCTCCGACGCGGCGCACCGGGAACTGTCGGCATTTCGGTTGCTGGCCAAGCTCCCGACCATTGCCGCCTGGTGCTATAAGTACAGTATCGGGCAGCCCTTCATGTACCCGCAGGAGGGGCTGGGCTATGCCGAGAATTTCCTGTACATGATGTTTGCGACGCCGTCCGGCAGCTATCGCCCCGACCCGGTGAGCGTTCAGGCGATGGACCGGATCCTGATCCTGCACGCGGATCATGAGCAGAACGCCTCGACCTCTACCGTGAGGCTCGCCGGCTCCTCGGGCGCCAACCCGTTCGCGTGCATCGCCGCCGGGCTCGCATCGCTTTGGGGCCCTGCCCACGGGGGCGCGAATGAGGCGGTGGTCAAGATGCTGGAGGAAATCGGCGACGTCTCCCGCATCGGGCAATACGTGAAGCGCGCCAAGACCAAGGGCGATCCGTTCCGCCTCATGGGCTTCGGCCATCGCGTGTACAAGAACATGGACCCGCGCGCCGAGGTCATGCGGGCCACCTGCCACGAGGTCCTGGACGCGCTCGGACTGGAACAGGATCCCTTGTTCAAGATCGCACTGGCCCTGGAAAGCGTCGCGCTCGAGGACGACTACTTCATCGAAAAGAAGCTCTACCCGAACGTCGACTTCTATTCCGGCATCGTGCTGCGGGCGCTGAGAATTCCGACCAGCATGTTCACGGTGATCTTCGCCCTGGCGCGGACCGCGGGCTGGGTGGCCCAATGGAACGAAATGATCTCGGATCCGCAGCGCAAGATCGGACGGCCGCGGCAGCTCTATACCGGCCGCGCCTTGCGTGACTACGTGCCGCTTGAACGGCGCGAGGCGCCCGACCCGTCAACGACTGGCTAGCTTCCCGTGCGACATGGACGACGAGCACGCTGCAGACCGGACCGCCCCTCATGCCACCGCCCTGGAGTCGCTCTATGCGGCTTTCCTGACCGATCCTGAGTCGGTTTCGCCGGCCTGGGCCGCCTGTTTCCGGCAACTGGGAGGCGGCGCGCCGGACTTGCCGGGCGCCCGGACGGATGCCGAGGTCCTGCGCGACAAGCAGGTACTCGTGCTGCGGCTTATCAATGCCTTCCGCTTCCTGGGGCTGCGCGAGGCGGACGTCGACCCGCTCCAGCGCGGCACGCAGGCCCCTGTCAAGGAGCTCGATCCACGTACCTATGGGCTGGACGAGGCCGATCTCGACACGGTATTCCATACCGGGTCCCTGTTCGGGCCCGCCCGCGCGAGTCTGCGCGAGATCTTGTCGGTGCTGCGGCAGACCTACTGCGGGACGATCGGTTGCGAGTACATGCATCTGAGCGACACCGAGCAGAAGCGCTGGATCCAGGCCAGGGTCGAGGGCTCGAAGGCAACCCCCCTGTTTTCGTCGGAGGAGCGGCGGCGGATCTTTGAACGGCTGACCGCCGCCGAATGCCTGGAAAGGTATCTGCATGCCCGTTACGCCGGGCAAAAGCGCTTCTCCCTGGAAGGGGCGGAGACGCTCATCCCGCTGCTCGATCATCTGATCGAGGGTTGCGGTCGCCAACGGGTGGCGGAAATCGTCATCGGCATGGCCCACCGGGGCCGCCTCAACGTCCTCGTCAATATCCTCAGGAAATCTCCGCAACGCCTTTTCCTGGAGTTCGAAGGCAAGTACCAGGATCTGCGGGCCGCCGGTGACCTGAAGTATCACCAGGGATTCTCTTCGGATCTGGCGACGGCGGGCGGCATGGTCCATGTCGTACTGGCCTTCAACCCCTCCCATCTGGAAGTGGTGGATCCGGTGGTGGAGGGCTCGGTGCGGGCTCGCCAACACCGTCACGGCGATCTCGAGGGGGAGCGGGTGGTGCCCTTCCTCATTCATGGCGATGCCGCCTTTGCCGCGCAGGGCGTCGTCATGGAGACGCTCAACATGTCCCAGACGAGGGGGTTCGGCACGGGCGGGACCGTGCATCTCGTCATCAACAACCAGATCGGCTTCACCACGTCGGATCCGCGCGATACGCGCTCGTCCCTTTACTGCACGGACGTGGCGAAGATGGTGGAGGCCCCGGTGTTCCACGTGAACGGCGATGACCCCGAAGCGGCTTTGCTGGTGGCCCAGATCGCAGTCGATTACCGCATGACGTTCAAGCGGGACGTGGTCATCGATCTGGTGTGCTTCCGGCGCCTGGGGCACGACGAACAGGACGAGCCGGCGGCGACACAGCCGCTCATGTACAAGAAGATCATGCAGCATCCCGGCCCGCGGGCGCGCTATTTGGAGCGCCTGGCGGACGCCGGCGTGCTGGCGGCGGCGGACGCGGCACGCATGGAATCCGACTACCGCGCCTGGCTCGAGGCCGGCGATGCCCCGGCGCTCCCCGGGCGCGCCGGGGCAACCGACTGGGCCCCCTATCGGGGCAACGGCTGGCGAACGCCGGCGCTCACTCGGCTTCCCCGCGCGAGGCTTGCCCGGTTGGGCGCGGCCGCATGCGCGGTCCCGGCGCACTTCAAGCTTCACCCCAACGTGGAGGCCATCCTCGCTGGCCGCCGTCTGATGGCCCGAGGGAAGGCCCCGATCGACTGGGGAATGGCGGAGACGCTGGCGTATGCCAGTCTCCTCGAGGAAGGCTACGGCGTCCGCATTTCTGGGCAGGACAGCGGGCGCGGCACCTTCTTTCACCGGCATGCCGTGCTGCATGACCAGAACCGGGAACGCTGGGATGCCGGCGACTACGTGCCGCTTCAGCACGTCTCGCCCAGGCAGGCGCCGTTCGTCGTGATCGACTCGCTGCTGTCGGAAGAGGCCGTCCTGGGCTTCGAATATGGCTACAGCACGGCCGAGCCGAACGAACTCGTGATCTGGGAGGCCCAGTTCGGGGATTTTGCCAATGGGGCCCAGGTGGTCATCGATCAGTTCATCAGTTCCGGGGAGGCGAAATGGGGGCGGTTGTGCGGGCTCGTCTTGATGCTGCCCCACGGCCAGGAGGGCCAAGGCCCGGAGCATTCCTCGGCGCGCCTGGAACGCTTCTTGCAATTGTGCGCGGAGGAGAACATGCAGGTCTGCCAGCCGGCGGCCGCAGGCCAGATGTTTCATCTGCTGCGGCGCCAGATGCTAAGGCCGTATCGCAAGCCGCTGATCATCATGAGCCCGAAGGGGCTGCTTCGCAATCCGGCATCCTTCTCCCCGATCGGCGCGTTGACGGCAGGGGGCTTCGCCCCGGTGATCGGAGACTCGCAAGCGATCGGCCGCGCCTTTGTGCGGCGGGTCATCGTGTGCAGCGGCAAGGTCTATTACGACCTGCGGCGCGCCCGCGACGAGCGATGCAAACAGGACATCGCGCTGATCCAGATGCCGCAGCTCTATCCTTTTCCCGACCGCGAATTGCAAGGACTGCTCCGTGCCTATCCAGCCGCGTCTGAGCTGGTGTGGGTGCAGGAAGAGCCCGAGAACCAGGGCGCCTGGACCTGGATTCGCGAGCCGCTTGCCCGACTTGCGGCGCCGGGGCAGGCGCTTCGCGTGGTGGCGCGGCCCGCATCGCCGTCGCCCGCGGCCGGCGACATGGCGCGCTATCTCGAGCAGGCACGGGCGCTGCTGGAGGAGGCCATGGACTTGGCTTGACGCGTGAAAAAAAACCCGCCGGGGGGCGGGTGAAGGGGGATGCACGTTCTCACAACGGAGAACGAGACCTCATTATCCACTATTATAGCGGTATTTGCAAATTCTATCCGCGGCCAGGGGTGTCCGGTTTGTTCCCCTGCGCCCCCGGCGCGGCGAGTCTTGAAGGGGCGTGCCGGACGTCATCTCCCGATGATCGCGGCGCGCCGCCGCCAACCGTTCCGGGCACGCGCAGGGGCACGGCGGCGAGGCCTTCCGGTGAAGGGATATCCGACTGCCTATAATGGAAAAACAGGGCAGTCGCGCGCGGGGACGCATGCCCGCGCGGCAAGCCGCGGCGGCCCGTTTCTTCACTTCCTGACCGGAGGACAACCTGATGAACAATCGCAGTTGGGCGGTGTATCCGATGGCCATGGCCTTCACCCTTCTGGCGCATTTGCCGGCATACGCGCAGGGGACGAATGAGGTGGCCCGACTGGAGACGGCGACGAGCGTGCTGCACGAGATCGATCGGATCCCCGAGAAAAGCATTCCGCCTGCGCTGTTGCACCATGCGCAGGGGGTGGCGGTGATCCCGAACGTCATCAAGGTCGGCTTCATCATCGGCGGACGGACCGGCAAGGGCGTTCTGGTGGTGCGGCGACCGAACGGCCGATTCAGCGACCCGGTCTTCATTCGCATCACCGGTGGGAGCCTCGGGTGGCAGGCGGGCGTCCAATCGACAGACGTGGTGCTGGTGTTCAAGACGCGCCGATCGATCGAGGGGCTGATGCATGGGACCTTCACCTTGGGCGTCGGTGCCAGCGTGGCGGCGGGCCCGGTCGGGCGGAACGCCGAGGCGGCCACCAACGCCCAGCTCAAGGCGGAGATCTTTTCCTATTCGCGCTCCCGCGGGCTGTTCGCCGGGGTCGCCCTGGATGGATCCAAGCTGGATGTCGATCAGGCCGCCGATGCAGCGCTCTATGGCCCAGGGCTGACCGCCGAGGACATCATTGCCGGACGGGCCAGCCATGTCCCCGCTGCCGCCGCCGGGTTCACGCGCGAGGTCCAGGCGGCCCAATCCGGTCATTGAGCCGACAGCCACAAGGCGCGCTAGGCGCTCTCCTCCCGGAACAGCGCGAGCGCACGCCCGGCGAGGCGATAGACGGCATTGGGCTGCGCCATGGGGGCGGCGTCAGGCACGCCCGACGCCGCGCTCGTATCCACCAACGCGTGCCAGCGTCCGGAGCCATGGTAGCTGGGCAAGCGGAAGGTGACATCGTCGGCCTGCGCGTTGATCAATATGAGGAAGTTGGCGTCGGCGATGGGCTTGCCATGGGCGTCCGACTCCCCCAGCGCTTCGCCCGCCATGAACATCGCGAGGCATAGCGCGTTCGGCTGACGCCACGCGTCGTCCGTCATTTCTTCACCGTGGCAGTTGAGCCATACGATGTCCTTGAGCGTGCCGCCCTGGAGGGGCCGTCCCTGGAAGAAGTTGCGCCGCCGAAACAGCGGATGGCGCTTGCGCAGCGCGATCAGGTCCGCGACGAAGGCCTGCAGGGCCCGCTGTTCCTCGCCCAGGTCCCAATCGAGCCAGCTGATCTCGTTGTCCTGGCAGTAGGCATTGTTGTTGCCGTGCTGCGTGCGCCCCATCTCGTCGCCGGCGCACAGCATCGGCACACCCTGCGAGAGGAACAAGGTCGCGAGGAAATTGCGCCTTTGCTGGGCGCGCAGGAGTCTCACGTGGGCGAGATCCGTGGGCCCTTCCCAGCCGCAGTTCCAGCTGTCATTGTGCTCCTCGCCGTCGCGATTGCCCTCCTGGTTGGCCTCGTTGTGCTTGGCGTTGTAGGACACAAGGTCATGCAGCGTGAAGCCGTCGTGAGCGGTGACGAAGTTGATGCTTGCATAGGGGCGTCGCCCGCTTCGTTCATAAAGGTCGCTCGAACCGGCCAGCCTCGAGGCCAATTCGCCAACCCACCCGGGCTCTCCCTTCCAGAATCGCCGGGTCACGTCGCGGTATTTGCCGTTCCATTCGGTCCAGCCGACCGGGAAATTGCCGACCTGGTAGCCGCCTTCGCCGACGTCCCAAGGCTCGGCGATCAGCTTGACCTGGGATAGCACGGGATCCTGGTGGATGATGTCGAAGAAGGCGCCCAGCCGGTCGACGGCGTGGAGTTCGCGGGCCAAGGCCGAGGCCAGATCAAAGCGGAATCCGTCCACGTGCATTTCGAGAGCCCAGTAGCGCAGGCTGTCCATGATGAGCTGGAGGACGCGCGGATGCGTCATGTTGAGCGTGTTCCCGCAGCCGGTGTAGTCCATGTAGCGGTCGTTGCGCTCCGGCAGCAGGCGATAATAGGCGCTGTTGTCGATGCCGCGGAATGACAAGGTCGGCCCCAGTTGGTCACCCTCTGCCGTATGGTTGTAGACGACATCCAGGATGACTTCGATGCCGGCCGCGTGCAGGGCCTTGACCATGCTCTTGAACTCGTCTTCCGGCACTCCGGTGGCCGAATAGCGGATGTCCGGGGCGAAGAAGCCGATCGAGTTGTATCCCCAATAATTGCGCAGGCCCTTGCGGACGAGGTGCGGTTCGTCGACGGCGGTGTGTACCGGCATCAGTTCGATGGCGGTGACGCCGAGCCGCTGGAGGTATTCGATGACCGGCTCGCTGGCGAGCCCCGCATACGTCCCGCGCAGTTCCTGCGGCACCGCCGGATGGCGCAAGGTGAAGCCCCGCACATGGAGCTCGTAGATGATGGTCTCGTGCCAGGGAATCGCGAGGCGCCGGTCGTCGTGCCAGGTGAACGCGGCCTCGATGACCTTGGACTTGAGCGCCCAGCGCGCGTTGTCGGCGTCGTTGAACGAAAGGTCGGCCTGCGAATCGCCGGGGCGGTAGCCGAAGTGGGCGTCGTTCCACTCGAATCCCCAGACCAGGCCTTTGGCGTAGGGATCGACGAGCACCTTGTGGGGATTGAAGCGATGGCCCGCCTTGGGATCATAAGGGCCGTACACGCGATAGCCATAAAGCAGCCCGGGACGGGCATCCGGCAAATAGCAATGCCAGACCTGGTCGGTTCGCTCATGCAAGGCGACGCGCCGGATTTCCTCGACGCCGGTGCGATCGAAGAGGCAGAGCTCGACCCGCGTCGCGTGCTCGGAGAAGAGGGCGAAGTTGACGCCGTTGCCGTCCCAGCTCGCCCCGAGCGGATAGGGCGCCCCCGGCCATACCGCACCGGCGAACTTTTCGTCCGTCACGCGTATTCCTCGTCCAGGTAAAAAGACGCCGTGCGCGCCGCCGTCACATGTGGTTCTCGGCCCAATCGCGCTCGCGTGTTCCGCGGGGAACCACGACGATGCCGGAGCGCGTCACATGGAACCGCGCCCGGTCATGGGCGGGGTCGAAGCCGATCTGCGTGCCGGTCGGAAAACTATTATAGCGGTCTACGATGACCTTGCGTAGGCGGCAGTTGCGCGCGATGCGCACGTAATCCATGATGATGCAATCGTCCACCTGGCAGCCGGGTTCGATGGCCACCTCGCGGCGGATCACCGAGTTCCGTATGCGGGCGCCGTCGATCACGGTGCCGCCGCCGAACACGGTGTTCTGGATGTCCCCCGAGATGATCTTCGCCGTCGGCCCTTGGTAATTGCTCGAATAGATCGGCCACTTGGGGTTGAAGACGTCGAACCGCGGCCGGGCGCCCAAGGTGTCCTGGTTGGCGGCGAAATAGCTGTCGATGGTCCCGACGTCCCGCCAATAGGCCGGCTCCTCGTCGGGCGACATCCCGGGCACGCTGTTGGTGGAAAAGTCATACGCGAACAGGCGGTGGGTGGCGAGCAGGCGGGCGAGCACGTCGCGGCCGAAGTCGTTGTCGCCGCGCCCGTGCGCTTCGCGGGAGGTTTCCTCCAGCACCCTGGCGTTGAACAGGTAGTTGCCCATCGAGGCCAGGGCATAGCCGGGCGCCCCCCCCATGGCCGTGGCGTGCTCGGGCTTTTCCTGGAATTCCCTGATCCGGCCGTTCGGGCTGATGCCGATGATGCCGAACGAAGAGGCCTGCGCCAGCGGCACCGGCACGGTGGCCACGGTGATGTCGGCCGCCATTTCCTGATGAAAGCGGATCATCTGGCGCACGTCCATGCGGTAGACGTGGTCTGCCCCGAAGACCGCCACGATATCGGGATCGTGCCGGCGGATCAGGTTGAGGTTCTGATAAACCGCATCGGCCGTGCCCTGGAACCATTCCGGTCCTTCCCGCATCTGCGGCGGCACGACGGTGACGAATTGGTCCTGCACGATGGGGGAGAGCACCCATGATTGGCGGATGTGCTCGATGAGCGATTGAGACTTGTACTGGACCAGGAGGTAGATGGCATAGATCCGGGAATTGATCAGGTTGCTGAGCACGAAGTCCACGATGCGGTAGCGGCTGCCGAAGGGCACCGAGGGTTTCGATCGCTCCTGCGTGAGAGGGGAAAGGCGCGTGCCTTCGCCACCTGCGAGGACGAAGGCAAGGATCTTGAGCTTCAACATGAGGAGCGTTCCTTATGCCGTGCGGCGCATGGGCGCCGCGCCCGGACCGCGTCGCGGGGAAGGCGGCCCTAAGGCCGCGCCGGCCGCCATCGGGCGGCGGGCCTACGTGGCCCGCGCTGTCATGCGGGCTTGTTCCCTTCCGCGTAAAAGATTCGCATCTCGAGCGGCGCCACGCGGATGCGCTGGTCGGATGGTGAAAAGGGATGGACGATCATGGGCGTGATCTCGGTCATGTTCTGCGGGCTGGCCTCGAGGATCTCGGCCACGTGCGATGCGGACATGTCGTGGGCATGCTCCCCATGGGTATTGATGAGAGCTGCCACACAGCCGGGGGCCTTGTCGGAACGGCGCACGAGTCCGACGAGCGGCGCGGCGGGCGGCGTGAAGCGCGCCTGTGGCCCCTCGTCGTTGAGTACGGGGCAGGCGGCCTTCATGGCGTTGGCGGCCGCGACGAATGTCGTGATGTCGAAGGAGGGCGCCTCGATCGGGGTGGGGCGCGTCATCACCACGTGCAATTGGCGACGCAGGCCGAATTCATAGCCGACGGGCATCATCACGGCCGCCGAGAAGTAGGCGCTGAACAGATAGCGCAGTTTCGACTGGCGCTCGTCTCCACCGGTTTCCGCGGCCAGTCGTGCGGTGTCGTGGCTCTCGGGAAAGGCGACCGAGGGGGCGATATGGCGGAAGCGCTCATACTGATCGAGCAGCCAGCCGGAATGGAAGTCCCACCACTTCGCGCTGTTGAAGAGATAATCGAAGCCTGCGCCATGCAACTGCTCGATCTGTTCGAGGGGCGAGCCCAGCGTCTCGGCGAAGAACATCGTCTCGGGGCGCGCCTGCCTCGCGGCCTCGATGACCTCGCGCCAGACCTCGCCGGGAACCTTGTACGCCGCATCGCACCGGAAGCCATGGAAGCCGAGGCGGACGTAATATCGCACCAAGTCCTTCCAGTACGCGACCATCTCCGCGCGATGCGCGGGATTGTCGAAGTCGATTTCCGCGAGATCCGTCCACACCGTCCGATGATTGGGATCGTTCGGATCGACCGCGAAGGGTGAGCGGATGCTCCCGTCGGGCTCGCGCGCGAACCATTCCGGGTACTGTTCCACCAATGCGGAGTCGCGTGCCGTGTGGTTGATGACGAGATCCATCATCACGGACAAGCCGCGCTCTTCCGCGCGCACCAGAAAATCCGCGAGAAGGTTCTCCGCCGGGCCTCGCGACTTGCCCTGGAACAGCGGATTGAGGCGGTAGAAATCCTTGATCGCGTAAAGGCTTCCCGAGCTTCCCGTCTCATGGAACGGATTGACGAAAATCCAGTTGAAGTTCATCCGCTCGATGTGCGGGAGTTGGTTTTCCCAGTCTCGCACGGAGCCCACGAGCAGCGGGAACAGATTGTAGATGCGAGGGCTTGGCCTTGCGGCGGGGAGGCGGGTGGGCAATTCGATCGGTCTCCGGACGGCAGGTGGGCGGTCATGGAGCGGACGCGCGGGCTCGGGCCGCGCGGAAGAGGAGGGGCTCGACCGGGGCGGCGTGAGTGCGGGTCATGCGACGGCTCCACAATTCATTTATAGCGCACCGCCCGGGCGCGCGCTTCTGGCTGTCTCCGGGCGCGAGGCCTACCTATGATACACGGCCGCTGAACCTCCCCATGGCTAAAGCCAGGAGGTTCTAAAGGCAGGCATGCGAGGGGCATCCGGGCTCGCGGGGTTTATCCCTGCAGCATCCCGGTGGAGGCCTCGCACAAGCCTTTTCTTACGCGCGATCGACTCTGACGGCATAGCCACCGTGGGGTTGCCCTTGGGCAATCCGCTTGCCGATTGGTGATGCCGGCACACTCCCGCGCGTTCTAGTAGCGGTTCCGCAACTGCCCAGCCCTCTTCGAGCCGGGACGAACCGTGCCCGTCTGCCGTGGCGTGCTTCGCCAGGAAGGCGCTATAGCAATCCCGCTGCACGATGACGTTGTCCCCACC
>JAJYKK010000053.1 GCA_021788645.1 Pseudomonadota bacterium | reverse complement strand
CCGCAACCCACCATAGCCCTATTTGAAAACAGCGCTCGCTCTCACCTACCGGCCGCGGGCGCTACATTGAGAATTGCTGGCCTTCGATGCCGCGGCGGCCGCTGGTCAGGGGCAACTGGTTGTCGACCTCGATCTCGACCTGGGCCGCCCAGGCGCTGGTCAGCGACCGTCCGACAGAGGTGTTGAGGAACCACCCACTGGTCACGCCGGCGCCAATGCGCTGGGTGTAGCCGGCTTCCCCCTGGTTGAACCACGGGTACCACAGCCGGGCCCACATCCCTTGCGCCGTCGCGGCGTTGCCCTGGCCGGGGAGCACCGAGGGGCGCCGGTCGGCCCAGTACTGTCCCTCGATCTCGCCGGTTATCAATGTGGCGCGCCCGTCCGGCACGTCGCAGCGCTGTACGGCGCCGACCTTCAACCCCGCGGCCAAGGGGCCGAAGGCGCCGGGCGCCCGGCCGAGCGGCTCTTGCGCGGTATAGGCGGGCAGGTCGAGTTCCATGCCGAGACGCTCGCCGAAGCGGCCCTCGATTTCCGGGGCGACGGTGATGGCCTGTGGGCGGGCGTTGTTGGTGCCCTGGGCGAAAAGATAGGCCCCGTTCTCCATCCAGGGTTCCTCGATGCCGATCGCCCGCGTGACATGGTCGTCGATATCGCACGGCTGGCCCCATGCGCTCGCGGCGGTCACCATCGCCGCGCCCACGATCCACCAGCGGCTGAACTCGGAATGCCGTTTCATGCAACCTCCCTTGGTTTTGGAATGCGAATGCGAGGCATTATCATTCACTACCGTAAGGAATGCAAGCCTGACGATCCGGCTCAGGGTGTTGGTCTAACGAATGCCCGACAGTCTCTGGCGGTTCGAGGCGTCGGCGGATTTCGGCGCCAGAAGGCGTCTCGCCTCCTCGAATCGCCGTGCCCAGTACGTATCGGTAATGTCTTCGATCCGTACCGTCTGCCCCGGTCTCGGCGCGTCGATGAAGCGGTTCTGGCCGAGGTAGATGCCGACATGGGAGAAGGCCTTGCGCAAGGTGCGGAAAAAAACCAGGTCGCCCGGCTTGAGGTCGTCGCGGCTGATCCTGTGGCCCAGGCGGCTCATGGCGTAGGCGCTATGGGGGAGGTCGAGTCCCGCCGCGTGGCCGAAGACATACCGGACGAAGCCGCTGCAATCCAGGCCGGTCTCGATCGAATCGCCCCCATACTTGTAATTGACACCCAGTAGTCCGAGGGCGTATATAACCAAGTCAGACCCGAGGTGGCGCGAGGGCTCCATGAGCGCGGGGGCGGGCGCGCGTGTGCCCGGCGGGGACGCGGCGGTTGGGGTGCCTGCATGTGCGGGAACGCTCAAGCCGACCGCCAAACAGGCAATAAAAACAACCTCGTAGGTCCGCATATCTGTTAATCTAACCCAGGTGTTGCGTATTTGTAAAGCGATGCGTCCTCGCGCGCAGGCGCTTTCCAGACGCACGACGCAAGACCGAATGACGGACGGGAGTGCCCTGGGCCAAGCCCGGGACGGCAGGGGTCTCGCCGCAGGGAGGCGATCATCCACGGGCGTTGCCTGGCGTCAAGCGCAGGCGGTTCGTTTGCAGACTTCGCCGCGATCCCGATATCCATTGAGAACCTCGCATGACAAAAGCATCGGCATGATCTGGGAAACCTTGAGTGCGATGCGGGATCTCCCGCGCCTGCAGGAAATCGCCTCGGTGCTCGTGCGCTACGGCTTGGGCGATTTGATGAAGCGTCTTGGCATCATCAACGTGCTCAAGCGCGCAGGCCGCATTTTGCGCTGGAAGGAGTCGGAGGCCCACAAGCAGCTCGAGACCCCGGAACGCGTGCGGCTGGCGCTGGAAGCGCTGGGACCCACGTTCGTGAAGCTGGGGCAGGTCCTCGCCACCCGGGTGGACATTTTCCCACCGGAGTGGATCGCCGAATTCGAGAAGCTGCAAAGCAAGGTGCCCGCGGTCGCTTTCGAGGAGTTGCGGCCCGAGCTGGAAAAGGCGCTCGGGGGGGATCCCGGGCAGATCTTCCGGCACCTCAATCCGGTGGCCGTGGCGGCGGCTTCGATCGCGCAGGTGCACACCGCCGAATTGGCGGACGGAACGCCCGTCGTGCTCAAGGTGCGGCGGCCCGGGATCGTGCCCAAGATCGAGGCGGACCTGCGCATTCTTGCCCACATCGCACGCCTGCTCGAGCTCGAAGTTCCGGAAGTGAGACGCTATCGGCCGACGCAGGTGGTCGCGCAATTCAAGCGCTCCTTGCGGCGGGAGCTGGATTTCGCGATGGAGGCGCGCAACATCGAGCGCTTCGCGCAGAATTTCGCGCAGGATCCGACCGTGCTGATTCCCCGGGTGTATTGGGACTGGACCCGCGAAACGATCAATGTTCAACAGGCGATTCAAGGCATCGCGGGAACGGATCTGGCGGCGGTGGACCATGCCGGCCTCGATCGGCGCCTGCTCGCCGCGCGCGGAGCCGATGCCGTCCTCAAGATGATCCTGGTCGACGGCTACTTTCACGCCGACCCGCACCCCGGAAACGTCTTCTATCTGCCGGGAGAGCGACTGGGGATGGTGGATTTCGGCATGGTCGGGCGCTTGTCCAATCCGCGGCGAAACGAGATCGTGGACCTCCTCACCGGGCTCGTGCGCAAGGATGAGCGCGGCATGATCGACGTGCTGCTCAATTGGACCGACGAGCGCGGCATCGACGAGGGGAAGCTGGCCGCGGACGTCGGAGAATTCGTCTTCAACTACGAAAACCTGCCGCTCAAGGACATCAACTTCGGCCTGCTGCTTCGCGAAATCACCGTGATCATCCGGGAAAACTCCCTTGTTCTTCCCCCGGACCTGACGCTGCTGTTCAAGACGCTTATTACCCTGGAAGGGCTCGGACGGCAGCTCGACCCGGCCTTCCAGATGCTCGATCACCTCACCCCCTTCATCGAGCGGGTGGTGAAGGAACGCTATGCGCCCGCGGCCCTGGCGGCGCGGGGCCGACACAGCCTGAGCGATCTGCTCGGGGCCGTCATCGACATCCCGCGCGATTTCGCGCGCTTCGTCAAGGACGCGCGCCGGGGCGGCATGCGCATCGACCTGGATCTCAAACGCCTGGATCACTTCGGACAACAGCTGGACAAGAGCACGAGCCGTCTGACCTTGGGGATCCTGACCGCCTCCCTGGTGGTGGGCTCCTCCATCGTCATGACCGTCAAGGGCGGGCCATCCCTGCTCGGCCTGCCGTTGTTCGGCCTGGTGGGGTTCCTGGTCGCCTGCTTGAACAGCATGTGGCTCATTGTGTCCATCTGGCGTTCGGGAAAAGACTGACGGGACGACCGCGGCGGGGCGCACCGGCGGGGTAAGGCGAACGCGGTTTGGTGTATACTTCCCCAAGTCGATCTCGGGTGGTGCCGATCCGAACGCCTGGGGCGCATCGCGTGCGGGGAGCCCTTGCGTTTGCCACCGGAACAATAATAACAGGCAGAACAGAAGAAACACGCTCGTCGTCATCGTCCGGACATGGACCCCGCCAGGCATCCCCGACGCCATCTGCGCCGGGGGGCGGCGGGAGGCCATGCGTTCGCTGTTTCTGGCGCGCCGCCTGACATGGGAAAGGGGAGATGACCGTGACCGAACATACCGCTGCGCAGCTGGCCAGGGCGACCTTGCACCGGCTTGCGCGCCTCGAGCTGCCGCCGACGCCGGAGAACTATACGCGGATCTATCGCGAACTCGCGGGCGAGGAGGGCGGTACGCTGCCCGACGAGATTGACTACGACGCCTGCGCGGAACTGTTGCCCCTGGCCAAGGCATTGGTGGCCGCCATCACGGACAAGACGGACCAGCTGGCCGTCAGCATGGGAGAGCGTTCGCGCGAGATGGAGTTGTCGGTCCGCCAGCTCGACCGTGCTACGGAAAAAGAGGAAATCCTGCAAGTCCTGGTGGGCATCGTGAGCATCGCCAACGCGATACGCTCCACGGTGGAAGACAGTCGTGCCGACCTGGTTTCCACGGCTGAAACGCTGAAGAACATTCGGGTGGACCTTCAGCAAACGCGCGCACTGCTGCACGAGGACCACCTGACCGGGGCGCAGAACCGCCGCGCCATGGATACGATTCTGGCGCAGGAGGTGGCACGCGCGCGCGCGCATCACGGAAAGCTGTCCGTGATCATGATGGACATCGATCACTTCAAGTCGGTCAACGACACCTATGGCCATGATGCGGGCGATAACCTGCTGAGCCACCTTGCCTTTATCTCCCGATCCGTGCTGCGCGACAGCGACGTGCTGGTGCGCTACGGGGGCGAGGAATTCCTGCTGATCCTCCCGGATTCGGACCTGGAAGGCGCACGCTTCGTGATCGAACGCCTCAATCAGGTCATTCACAAGTCGCCCTTGATCTACGAAGGCAAGAAGATCGGCGTCACCTGCAGTGCGGGCGTGGCCGAGCTCAAGGACAACGAGAACGGGCATGCGTTGATCCTGCGCGCCGATGCGGTGCTATACGAGGCCAAGCGCGAAGGCCGCGACCGCTACAAGACTGCCGAATAAGGGCGAGTGCTCGAGGGCCTGGAACCTTCGGCGCGGGTGATCAGCGCGCCCGAACCCCCCGTGAAGGCAGGCCGCAGCCGTCGCCCGCTTGCTTTGCGAGCCGGCCGCCGAAGGGCGCCGGACCCTGCCTTCAACGCCGCACCGGCGAAGCTCGAAGTGGCCGGAGGAGAGATCCTGCGGGCATCGGCGAGCGCCTCGTGTGTTAGACTACGCCGGTCTCAATTGGGAAAATGGTCCATGTCGGGCAGCTCCATCGGAAACCTCTTTTGCGTCACCTCGTTCGGCGAATCGCATGGTCCGGCCATCGGCTGCGTGGTCGATGGCTGCCCGCCGGGCTTGGCCCTTTGCGCCGCCGATATCCAGCGCGATCTGGACCGGCGCAAGCCGGGCACCTCGCGCCATGTCACCCAGCGCCGCGAGAGCGACACGGTCGAGATCCTGTCGGGTGTGTTCGAGGGCCAGACGACCGGCACGCCGATCGCGCTCCTCATCCGCAACGAAGATCAGCGCTCCAAGGATTACGGGGCGATTGCCGACACCTTTCGCCCAGGGCACGCCGACTATACCTATTGGCACAAGTATGGCACGCGCGACTACCGCGGCGGCGGACGTTCGTCGGCACGAGAGACCGCCGTGCGGGTGGCGGCCGGCGCGATCGCCAGGAAGTGGCTTGGGGAGCGGTTCGGTGTGGTGATTCGGGGCTATTTGGCGCAGCTCGGCCCGATCGAATTGCCCTTTGTGAGTTGGGATGCCGTCAACGCGAATGCGTTCTTCGCGGCGAATGCCGACATGGTGCCCAGGCTCGAGGCGTTCATGGACGAGCTGCGCAAGTCGGGCGACTCGGTCGGGGCCAAGGTGACGGTGCTGGCCGAGCATGTGCCGGTGGGGTGGGGCGAACCGGTGTATGACCGGTTGGATGCCGATATTGCCCATGCCCTGATGAGCATCAATGCCGTCAAGGGGGTCGAAATCGGGGCAGGTTTCGGAGCGGTCACCCAGAAGGGCAGCGAACATGGTGACGAACTGACCCCCGAGGGGTTCCTGACGAATCATGCAGGGGGGATCCTGGGCGGCATCTCGACCGGGCAGGACGTCGTTGCGCACATGGCCCTCAAGCCCACCTCGAGCATTCGCCTCCCGCGCCGGTCGGTGACCCGGGACGGGGCGCCGACGCTCGTCCATACCGAGGGGCGGCATGACCCTTGCGTAGGCATTCGCGCCACCCCCATTGCCGAAGCGATGCTGGCCATCGTGTTGATGGACCATGCCCTGCGCCACCGCGCCCAGAATGCGGATGTGCGCGTGGCAACCCCCGTCATCGCCGCCCGTGCGCCGCAGGCGCAAGGGCGGCCCTAGCGGCGTCTCCCGGGGGCCCGCGCCGTGTCGAGATCCGCCGCAACTTTCCAGGCATCCGCTGATGCGTCCCCTTCCTTATTGGCGCCTGTCGGCCTTCTATTTCTTCTATTTCGCGCTGGTCGGCGCGATGGCCCCCTTTTGGGGGCTGTACCTCAAGTCGCTGCGTCTTGCCCCCCTGGAGATTGCCGTCTTGATGTCCTTGCTGCAGATCACGCGCATCTTTGCGCCCAATGCTTGGGGTTGGCTGGCCGATCGGCGCGGTGAGCGGGGCGGCATCATCCGGATGATCGTGCTGGCAGCCGCGTTGGCGTACCTCGGTGTGTTTCTCGGCTCGACTTTCGCATGGCTCTTCTGTGTGATGGCCCTGATGAGCTTCTTCTGGAGCGGTTCGCTGCCCTTGGTGGACGCCACCACCTTGAGCCACTTGCGGGAGCGCAGCGATTGGTATGGGCGCATCCGGCTGTGGGGCTCGCTGGGATTCATCGGGTCCGTGCTGGGCTTGGGCTATCTGCTCGATCGGATGCCGGTGGCGGTATTGCCCTGGGCGGTGACGGGCCTGATGGCGGGCCTCGTGGTGGCAAGCCAGAATGTGCCTGAGGCGCCGGTGCCCTCGCATGACACCGACCGCCTGTCGGTGTGGCATATCGTCCGGCGCAAGGAAGTGGCGGCACTGATGGCCGCCTGCTTCCTGATGGCGGCTGCCCATGGCCCCTATTACACCTTCTACTCGATCTATCTGGCCGGCCATGGCTACAGCAAGACCGATATCGGTGCCTTGTGGGCCCTCGGGGTAGTGTGTGAAATCGGCATCTTCTTGTTGTCTCCGCGGCTTTTTTCCCGATTCGCCGCGGAATCCGTGCTGCGGTTCAGCTTCGTCACGGCGGTGGTGCGTTTCCTGCTCATCGCCTTCGGCGTCGACCATCCCGTGGCACTGATCCTCGCGCAGACCCTCCACGCCTTTACCTTCGGAGCCTATCATGCGGCCGCCATGGTGCTCATCCATCGGTACTTCAAGGGCCGGCACCAGGCGAAAGGACAGGGCCTGTACAACAGCCTTGCGTTCGGCGCGGGTGGGGCGGCCGGCGGCCTCGTGAGCGGCTATACTTGGGGCGGGCTTGGGCCGCCGGCGACCTTCTGCCTGTCAGCGGCGGCTGCGGCGCTCGGTACGCTTGTGCTGTGGTCCGCGGGCAGGCGCGCGTTGCCGCTGTCGGCGGCGCCCGAGCGCCCCGTCGGCTAGCGGCGCGCAGCGCTGCCCGGGCGGGCGGCCGATGCCAGCGAGGTAGGAACGGTACTGGGATAATCTCTTATCTTGTCCCAGGAGGGAAGACGCGGCATAGTCGTCCTGTCGCCCCTCTGTCGGGCGAAGGGCTGTTGTGTAATAATCTGCCATTTTTGGCCCCGCCTTGAGCTGCAAACCATGACCGCACAGACGCTCTACGACAAATTATGGCAACAGCATGTCGTCCGCGAGGAAGAGGACGGAACCGCGCTGTTATACATCGATCGGCACTTGGTCCACGAAGTGACCAGCCCGCAGGCCTTTGAAGGGCTTCGCCTTGCGCAGCGCACGCCTTGGCGGGTGGGGTCGGTGCTTGCGGTTGCCGACCACAACGTGCCCACCGTGGACCGCGACCAGGGCATTGCCGATCCCATATCGCGGCTGCAGGTGGAGACGCTGGATCGCAATTGCGCGGCGTTCGGGATCACGGAATTCGCGATGGCCGACCCCCGGGCCGGGATCGTGCATGTCATCGGCCCCGAGCAAGGCGCGACGCTGCCGGGCATGACGGTGGTGTGCGGGGACTCGCATACGAGCACGCATGGCGCGTTCGCCGCGCTGGCGTTCGGTATCGGGACGTCCGAAGTCGAACACGTGCTGGCGACCCAGTGTCTGGTCGCCAAGAAGTCGTTGGCGATGCAGGTGATCGTCGACGGGGTGCTCCAGCGGGGCGTGACGGCGAAGGATATTGCCCTGGCCGTGATCGGGGAGATCGGCACCGCGGGCGGCACGGGGTATGCCATCGAGTTCGCCGGGGGCGCCATTTCCGCCCTGAGCATGGAAGGGCGGATGACCTTGTGCAACATGGCGATCGAGGCGGGCGCACGGGCCGGAATGGTGGCGGTGGACGAGACGACGATCGACTATCTCAAGGGGCGGCCCTACGCGCCGCAGGGTGCCCTGTGGGCGCGGGCGGTGGCCCAGTGGCGCCAGCTGGTGAGCGATCGCGGGGCCTGCTTTGACCATGTGGTGCGTCTCGATGCGGCCCGGATCAAGCCCCAGGTCACCTGGGGCACGTCGCCGGAAATGGTGGCGAGCGTGGATGGGCGGGTGCCGGATCCGGCCATGGAGGCGGATCCCGTCAAGCGCGAAGGCATGGAGCGCGCATTGCGCTACATGGGACTTTCGGCCAACGCCCCGATCAGCGGCATTGCGGTCGACAAGGTCTTCATCGGTTCATGCACCAACTCCCGTATCGAGGATCTGCGGGCCGCGGCGGCGGTCGTGCGCGGAAAGCGGGTGGCCGAGGGCGTCAAGCTCGCCCTGGTGGTGCCGGGTTCCGGGCTTGTGAAGCGGCAGGCCGAGGCGGAAGGGCTTGATCGCGTCTTTGCGGACGCAGGTTTCGAATGGCGGCAGCCTGGCTGTTCCATGTGCCTTGCGATGAATGCCGATCGGCTGGAACCCGGCGAGCGCTGTGCGTCCACGTCGAACAGGAATTTCGAAGGGCGGCAAGGGCCCGGTGGCCGTACCCATCTCGTGAGTCCGGCGATGGCGGCGGCGGCGGCGATCGCCGGCCACTTCGTCGACGTCAGGGAATGGTGCGGCGCATAGTGATGCAAAGGAGACGATGATGAAGACGTTTTTCCGTGGCGCGGCGATTGCGCTGGTGGCAGCATGGCTTGGCGGTTGCCATACGGTGAGCGGTTTTGGCGAGGATGTGAACCAGTTGGGCAACACGATGCAGCAGAAGGGGTCCAGTTCCTGTGTCGGGTGCAACACCTTGCACGCGGTGGGCAAGGATGTGTCCACGCTGGGCGATAAAATCCACACGAAGGCGCAGAAGGACGAATGATGGAAGCGTTCACCATGCTTGAGGGGTTGGTGGTCCCCTTGGATCGGGCGAACGTCGATACGGATGCGATCATTCCGAAGCAGTTTCTCAAGTCGATCCAGCGCGCCGGATTTGGCCCCAACCTGTTCGATGAATGGCGCTACCTGGACCATGGCGAGCCGGGAATGGATCCTGCGACGCGCGTGGTCAATCCCGATTTCGTGCTCAATCAGCCGCGCTACCAGGGTGCGAGGATCCTCCTCGCACGAGAGAATTTCGGCTGCGGCTCGAGCCGCGAGCATGCCCCTTGGGCGCTTGCGGATTACGGGTTCCGCGCCATCATCGCGCCGAGTTTCGCCGATATCTTCTACAACAACTGTCTGAAGAACGGGCTGCTGCCCATTGTCCTTGAGGCCTCGCAGGTCGATGACCTGTTCAAGGCGGCCGGGGGCGAGCCAGGCTACCGGCTCGCCGTGGACTTGGCGCAACAGGTCGTGCGCACCCCGGAAGGGCGGTGCCTGGGATTTGCGATCGATGCCTTCCGGAAATATTGCCTGCTGAACGGGTATGACGACATCGGCCTGACGCTGCGCCATGTGGCGGACATCAAGGTGTTTGAGGAAAGGCGGCGCGAGGCGATGCCCTGGCTGTTCTAGGGGGGCGTTGGCGCTGCACGCGGGAAGAGAGGAAAAATCATGAAGATTGCTGTGTTGCCGGGCGATGGCATCGGAGCGGAGGTGACCGCGGAGGCGGTCAAGGTGCTTGAACGTCTGGCGCGCGACGGCCTGGCGGTGGAAATCGAGGAGGCGCCGATCGGAGGGGCCGGCTATGACCACGCCGGAGATCCGCTGCCGGAGGACACGCTGCGACTCGCGCAGGCGGCGGACGCGGTCTTGCTGGGCGCGGTGGGGGGGCCGCAGTACGAGGCCTTGCCGCGACCGCTGCGCCCCGAGCAAGGGTTGCTGCGCATCCGCAAGGAACTCAAGTTGTTCGCCAATCTCCGTCCGGCGAAGTTGTATCCCGAACTCGTGTCGAGCTCGACGTTGCGCCCGGAGGTGGTGATGGGGCTTGACCTCATGATCGTGAGGGAGCTGACCGGGGATGTCTATTTCGGCGAACCGCGCGCGATCCATACCAACGCGGGCGGCGAGCGCGAGGGCGTCAATACCATGCGCTACAGCGAGTCGGAAATTGCCCGCGTGGCGCACAGCGGCTTTCGGGCGGCGATGAAGCGGCGGCGCCACCTGTGCTCGGTCGACAAGGCCAACGTCCTGGAGACCAGCGAGCTCTGGCGCACGGTGGTGACCGAGATTCATCGGGAGTACCCCGAGGTGAGCCTGTCGCACATGTATGTGGATAATGCGGCCATGCAGCTCGTGCGCAATCCGCGGCAGTTCGACGTGATCCTGACCGGCAACATCTTTGGCGATATCCTGTCGGACGAGGCCTCGATGCTGACCGGCTCGATCGGCATGTTGCCGTCTGCCTCGCTGGACGCGGCCGGCAAGGGCATGTACGAGCCGATCCATGGGTCCGCGCCGGACATCGCCGGGCGGGGCATCGCCAATCCGCTGGCGACGATTCTGTCCGTTGCGATGATGCTTCGCCACACCTTCTCGGACGTGGCGGCGGCAGACCGCGTCGAGCGCGCGGTGGAACGCGTGCTCGCCCATGGCCTGCGCACGGCCGACATTTATGTGGAAGGGACGCGGCGGGTGGCCACGGCAGAAATGGGGGACGCCGTGGTGGCGGCGCTGGAGTAGCAGGGGTCCGGTGTCCGCCTGCGCGGATGCGGCGAGGCCCACCGCTAAAGGATGGGCGAATCGTACCGATAAGTGTGGGACGCCGGAGAAAAATGTCGATATCATATCTTATATTTTTTAGAGAGCGCGTTGATGAGCAAGACCTATGATGTGGCGGTTGTGGGGGCAACCGGGGCGGTCGGGGAGACCATGCTGTCCATCCTGGAGGAACGGGGATTCCCGGTCGGACAGATCTATCCGCTGGCCTCAAGCCGTTCTGCCGGCAGCAAGGTGTCCTTTCGCGGCCGGGAGGTGACGGTCGGAGACCTCGCCACCTTCGACTTCGGACGCGCGCAAATCGGCCTCTTTTCGGCAGGGGGCAGCGTCTCGGCGGAATACGCCCCCAAGGCCGCAGCCGCGGGGTGCGTCGTGATCGACAACACGGCGCATTTCCGCTATGACGAAGACATTCCATTGGTGGTGCCCGAGGTCAATCCTCATGCGATTGCCCAGTACAAGGCGCGGGGCATCATTGCCAACCCGAACTGTTCCACCATCCAGATGCTGGTCGCTTTGAAGCCGATCCAGGATGCGGTCGGCATCGCACGCATCAACGTGGCGACCTACCAGGCGGTGTCCGGCACCGGGAAGGATGCGATCGAGGAATTGGCGGCGCAGACACGGGCGATTTTCAACCAGACCGGGGTCGTTGCCGAAGTCTATCCCAAGCAGATCGCCTTCAATGTCCTGCCCCATATCGACGTGTTCCTGGAAAACGGCTACACGAAGGAAGAGATGAAGATGGTGTGGGAGACGCGCAAGATCATGGAGGATGAGACGATTCAGGTCAATCCGACGGCGGTGCGCGTGCCGGTTTTCTATGGGCACTCGGAAGCGGTCCACATCGAAACGCGACGCAAGATCACTGCGGAGGCGGCCCGGGCGCTGCTGGCCAAGGCCCCGGGTGTCGTCGTCGTGGATGAGCGCAAGCCCGGCGGCTACCCCACGGCGGTGACCGAGGCGGCCGGCCGCGATCCCGTGTTCGTGGGGCGCATCCGGGAGGACGTTTCCCATCCGCTGGGCCTCGACCTCTGGGTTGTTTCGGACAACGTCCGCAAGGGCGCCGCGCTCAATAGCGTCCAGATTGCAGAAATTTTGATTGAAAGACACTTGGGTTAGGTGCTAAGGTAACGTGCCGGATCAATAAATATTTATAACTATTTGATGTTAGTGGTCACTCCCGGGCGGCTTGGGGTGGGGGACGGAATAAGGCTAGGGTGGCACTGTGCACAAATACACGATTCCGCTTAAGGCGGGCCTGATTGTCGGCGGACTGCTGCTCCTGTCGCCGAATTCGAATGCGGCCGGACTGGGACGGCTGACAGTCAGCTCAGCGCTGGGCCAACCGTTGCGGGCTCGGATCGAGCTCCTGCGGGATCCCGGAGAGTCGCTCTCGTCGTTTTCGGCGAGGCTGGCCAGCCCGCAAGCGTATGAGGATGCCAAGCTCCCCTGGCTGGCCGAGTTGGCGGGACTGCAATTCAGCATCCAAAAAGGCGCCGATGGCAAGGCCTACCTCAGCATCACCTCGAACCAGGCGATCAATGATCCGTTTCTCGACGTCCTGGTCGATCTGAACTGGACGTCCGGGCACCTGCTGCGTGACTACACGCTGCTGATCGATCCGCCCGGATTCCAGGAAACCGAACAGCCGCTCGCCAGACCGACCGCGCCTGCGATGCCTGTGGCGCAGGCCCCGGCGCTCGCCGGACAGGGCCGCGCAGCTTATCCGAATCCTGCGCGGCCCGCGGCGACGCCGCGCCGCAAGGTTTATCGCGTCAAGCGGGGAGAGACCCTGGACGCCATTGCGGCCAGCCTGCGGCCCCAGACCGTGAGCCTTGACCAGATGGTGGTTGGGCTGTATGACGTCAATCCGCACGCCTTCGCGGGACACAACATGAATCGCCTGAAGGCCGGCCGCATCCTGCGGGTACCGAGCGCCGGCGCGCTCGCGGCGATAAGCCCCGCCAAGGCCCAGGTGCAGGTCCGCGTGCAAGCCACGGATTGGCGCGCCTATCGCCAGACGGTGGCGGCCGCCGTAGAACGCGCGCCGGGGCAGCCCAGCGTGGTGCATCATGCGGTGAGCGGCCAGATCCAGAGTGCGGTGCCGGAGGCGCCGAAGCCCGTCGTCCGTGCCAGCGATGTGCTCAAGCTTTCCCGCGGCCAGTCGCCCACCGGCGGCCAATTGGGCTCGCTGCAATCGCAGATCAACGCCATGCAGGAAAACCTGGTGGCCAAGAGCAAGGCCCTGCAGGATGCCAATTCGCGCATTGCGGCACTGCAGAAGAACATTCACGACATGCAGGAGCTGCTGGCGATCAAGAACCAGATGCTCGCCCAGGCGCAAAAGCCCAGTGCGGCGCCGGTAGCGGCGCCCGCGCAGCCGGCGGCCGGTTCGCCGGCGGTGACCCTGCCGCGTCCGGTTCCCGCGGCGCGGCCGCCCGTTCGACACCCTGCGCGCCCTGCGCCTCAGCCGCCTGCGCCGAAGGCCCCATGGTATGAGGTGCTGCTGAGTGGCCCGACGAACATTCTGGTCGGAGGCGGCGCGCTTGTCGTCGTTCTCGTGGCCTGGCTGTCCATGATCAACCGCCGTCGCCGCAAGAGCCTCGCCCTCCTGGAAGAGCGGATCATGACCGGGGGGGACCTCAAGACGAACACGATGCTTGCCGGCAATACCGGTGCAGTCGTCGACACGGGAAACACCTCCTTCCTCACCGATTTCAGTCAAGCCGGCCTTGGGACCATCGACACGCACGACGTCGATCCGATCGCCGAGGCTGAGGTGTACATGGCCTATGGCCGCGACGCCCAGGCCGAGGAAATCCTGAAGGAAGCGATGCAAAAGGATCCTGAGCGGCACGAGATTCAGGTGAAATTGCTGGAGATTTACGCGGCCCGCAAGAACCTGGTGGCATTCGAGACGCTTGCAAGCGAGCTCTATGCCGCTGTCGGGGGCAAGCCGGGCAAGGTTTGGGACCGAGCGTCCGAGCTGGGCCGCGAACTGGATCCGGACAATCCGCTCTATGCCCACCCGTTGAGCGCAAGCGGCAAGTCGGCGCAGCCCGCCGTACCCGCAACGCCCCCGCCGGTTGCGCCGGCCGCCGATGCGGCGAGCACGGCTGCGGAGCCGCTGCCGACCCCGGCGCCTTCCGATGCGATCGCCGCGTTCGCGCCGCCGGAGGAACGCAGGCCAGAACCCGCCGCGCTGGAAGGGGACATGCCCGTCGAGGATGTCGGGCTCGGATTGGACCTTGACCTGGAGACCATTGCGCCGGCCCAGGGATCGACGCCCGTTGCGGCGGCCCCGTCCGCGGAGGCCTCGGTCCCCCCGGCCGCGGAGGCCCCCGCCGCCCTTTGGGAACTCCCCGATTCGCTCGATTTTGATCTGAGCAGCCTCGACCAGGCGGCCGCCCCCGCCGAGGCGACGCCTATGCCCGAATCGGCGCGCGGCGGTGGTGCCGAGCAGCCCGAGGGGGCGCTCAGTCCGATGCCCGAGGAAGAAGCCGGTGTGGGCGCCGGGGTGGCTGACGCGCAGAGGCTTTCGCCGGTACCGGAAGGCGTGCCTTCGGTTGACCTGCCGGCCCTGGACCTCGATCTCGCGGAGACCGCGCCAGCGCCGGAAGCGCCGACGCCCGCCGCGCCGGCGCTTCCGGCGGACCGGGACGGTTCGCTGGACTTTGAGTTGAGCCTGCCGGAGGCGCCCGTCGCCTCGAGCGGTGTGGAGGGTCCCGCGGAAGGCGCGGCGGTCTCCGCCGAGGAAGGCCTCGACTTCGATTTCGGTCTTGAGGACGAATTGGCGGCGCCGACCCCTCAGGAGGAACCCGCGGCCGCGAGCCCGGGTCTGGATCTCTCGGGCATCAGCCTCGACCTGGACGAACCGGGCGAAGTGGTGGAGGTGCCGGCGGTTGCGGTCTCCCCCGAAGATCTCGAGGACGATGACGAGGTGGCGACCAAGCTGGATCTTGCGCGTGCCTATCTGGACATGGGGGACAAGGAGGGGGCGCGGGAGATTCTCCAGGAAGTGCTGAAGGAGGGCAACCAGGACCAGCAAGACGACGCCAAGGGCCTATTGGCAGAGCTGGGCTGACCGCGGGCGTCGCACCGCAGCCTTATTTGGATGTCCCCGATCGCCTGCAGTCGCTTTCGCCCCGAGCGGGCTCTTCCGGCCTTGCATGCCGAGGCCAGAGGGAGGGGCGTTGATCCATGGTGCACGATCCTATGCTGGTCGAGCAGGCGCTTGCCCGTGCACGGGCGCTGCTTCGGGCCAATCTGACGCCACACGGCATCCTGGCCGCAGGCCATACGCCGGCGGCGGAAGCGCGGCGCTATACCCGGATTTTCGGGCGTGACGCCGCCATCTGCGCGCTGGGCATGCTGGTTTCCGGCGACCCGGCGCTGCGCTCCGGGGCCCGCAATGGCTTGCGCACCTTGGCGCGTTACCAGGCGGACAACGGCCAAATTCCGAAGTACGTCGACGCCGAACGCGGACAAGCCGATTTCTGGTACCTGGGGTGTATCGATGCCACCTTGTGGTGGCTTATCGCGGTCAAGCTGTTCGCCCGCCTGTCGGGGGAGTCCGGGATCGAAGAGGCGCTTGCCGAACCCAGCCGCAAGGCCCTGGCCTGGCTGGGCGCCCAGGAGCATCCGCAAATCTTTCTCGTGCGCCAGGACGAAGCGTCCGACTGGGCAGACATCATGCCGCGCTCGGGTTTCGTGCTCTACAGCAATGCCCTGTGGTATTACGTCAAGTGCTTGTATGGGCTGCCCAACCGGGAGGCCACGAAGTTTCACTTCAACCATCTCTTTTACCCGTTCTCCAACGACGTGCCCGATTACCGGCGGCTGCGGCTATTGAGGCACTATGTGCGCAACCGGGCCAAGGGCAGCGAGCTTTATTTAAGCTTCGTCAATTTCTCATTCTGGGGCGCGGAAGGGGATGTCTTCGGCAACATTCTGGCGATTCTCACGGGGCTTGCCGACGACGGGCCCGCCAACCGGATTGCGCGCGTCCTGGAGCGGGCGAGCGCAAGGAGCCCATACCCAATGATCACGGTACTGGAGCCCATCGCGGCGAACGATCCCCTGTGGCGCGCCTATATGGGGCGCCACCGGCAGAACCTCGCATGGCAATACCACAATGGCGGCGTGTGGCCCTTCATCGGGGGCTTCTGGGTGATGGCGCTGTGCACCTTGGGGAAGCGCGAGAGCGCAGTGACGGAACTGCAGCGCTTGGCCGCGGCGAACGCAGTGGGGAACTGGAGTTTTGTCGAATGGTTCCACGGACGCACCGGCGAAGCGCGCGGCATGACCGGGCAGTCGTGGAACGCGGCCATGCTCCTGCTCGCCCATCATGCGCTGGAACACCGCGTGTTCTAAGGCAGGGAAGAGGCCCCATGCGGGGAACGCCTCACTGCATGCGATGGCGAAAGAGCCAAGCGGCGGCGGTCATGGAAAGCAAGGCGATGAGGGCGAGGGGCCAGTATTGCGGCCAGAGATTGGCAAGGGTGTCACCCTCCAGAAATACACCCCGGACGATCACCAGGAAATAGCGCATGGGATTCGCGTAGGTGAGGTCCTGCACAATGACCGGCATGTTCCCGATAGGCGTCGCGAAGCCTGAGAGTATGATGGACGGTACCAGGAACAGGAAAGCGCCCAGGAGGCCCTGCTGCTGGGTCACGGCCAGGGATGAAATCATCAGGCCGACGCCGATCGCGGCCAGCAGGAACAGCAGCATGCCGAGGGCTAAAGGAAGCACGCTTGCCGCAAAGGGAACCTTGAACCAGACGACCGCCATGACGGCGATGAACGCGCCTTCCAGCGCCCCCGTGATGAGCCCGGGCAATGCTTTGCCGGCAAGGATTTCAGCGGGCGTCATGGGCGTCACGAGCAGCTGGTCGAAGGTGCCCTGTTCGCGCTCCCGGGCGACCGACAGCCCGGTCACCAGGAGGGTGACCACCAGCATGAGCAGGGCGACGATGCCCGGAACGATGAACCACCGGGACAACAGGTTCGGATTGAACCAGGCGCGGACCACCAGGCGCGCGGGGGCAGTCCCCCATTGGTGTGCCGCGGCCCAGCGCTGGTCGAACGCCAGCAGGACGCTGTTCACATAGTTGAGCGCGACGCTCGCCGTATTGGAGTCGCGGCCGTCGACAATCACTTGTACCGGCGCCGGTCGGTGCAAGAGGAGGTCGCGGTCGAAGTGCGGGCCGATGTGGATCACGAAAAGCGCCCGCTCATCGTTGATGATCGGGGCGATTTCGCGGTTGGCGGCGAGGGTCGCTACCTGCTGAAAGTTGGCCGATCCCCGGAATCCGGCGAGGAGTTCGCGGGCTGCCTGGCCTCGGTCCTCGTTGTAGACGGCAAAGGGGATGTGGTTGAGATCGAAGGTGGCGGCGTAGCCGAAGACCAGGAGCTGAATGAGCGGCGGCCCGATGAGCACCACGCGGCTCTTCTTGTCGCGCAGCAGCGCGAGGAACTCCTTAATGACCAGCGCCCAGACGCGTGTCCACATCAATCAAGCCTCTTCTTTGAGCGAAGCGCCGTCATCCCTAGGAAGAACACGGCCATGAGCCCCAGGGCAAAGCCGTTCTTGAGCAGGATGGGCCAGATGTCGCCGGCCAGGAACAGCGTCTGGAGGATGGCGACGAAGTAGCGGGCGGCGATGAGATGGGTGAGGAGCCGAATGGGCACCGGCATCGAGCGGATGTCGAAGATGAACCCCGAAAGGATGAAGGCCGGCAGAAAGGTGACGATGATGGCGATCTGGGCGGCCGCGAACTGATTGCGCGCCGCGCTGGAGATGAGCAGTCCCATGCCCAGGGCCGCCAGCAGAAACAAGGCGGAAAGCAGCAGCATGACCCAGAAGCTGCCGACGAGCGGCACCGTAAAAAGCCATACCGCCAGCGCGACCGACAGCAGCATGCCGCCGATGCCCATGAGGAAGTAGGGGACGAGCTTGCCGATGATGATCTCGCCCATCGTCGCGGGGGTCGCCATCAATGCTTCCATGGTGCCGCGTTCCCATTCACGCGCGACGACCAGCGCGGTGAGCAAGGCGCCGATGAGCGTCATGATCACGGCGATGAGCCCCGGAACGAGATAATCCCGGCTGCGCAGGGCCGGGTTGAACCAGATGCGCGGATCGGCGCGTATCGGCAGCGCGCGGGACGCGGCCTGATCGGCGGCCCGCCGCGCGAGCCAGTTTTGCCACATGCCCTCCAGGTAGCCTTCGAGGATCCGGGCGTTATTGGCGTCCACCCCGTTGATCTCCGCCGCCACCGGTGCCGATGCACCCTGTGCGAGCTTGCGGCTGAAGTCGGTTCGCAGCCACAGAATCCCTTCGGCCCGGCGCTGCATGAGGGCCTGACGGGCGGCATGGATGCTGGGGTAGAGCGTCGGGCTGAAATAGGGCGATTGCTGCAGCCCGCCGACGAAGGCCGACGTGTCCGCGGTCGGGTGATCGACGACCACGGCCACCGGCACGTGCTTGGCGTCCAGCGAGACGCCGTAGCCGAACAGGAAGAGCAGCAGCACGGGCATGACGAAGGCGATGGCGATCGCCGAGGGATCGCGCAGAATCTGGATGAACTCCTTGCGGATGAGGTGCTTCACGCGCCGTGCATTCATGAGGATCTCCGCATGTCGCGCTCATGCGCTTCGATCAGGCGGATGAAGGCGTCATCCATGCTGGGCTCCGGATGCGCTTCGTCGCGCGCGCTTGCCCGAATTTCCTGGGGAGAGCCCTGGGCCAGGACTTCCCCCAGCGACATGAGCACCAATTGGTCACAGTATTCGGCCTCGTCCATGAAGTGGGTCGTGATGAGCACCGTGACCCCGCGTTGCGCGAGGCTATTGACCCGTTGCCAGAATTCGCGCCGCGCGAGCGGATCCACGCCCGAGGTGGGCTCGTCGAGAAAGAGAATCGGAGGCTCATGGAGCAGTGCGCAGGCAAGCGCCAGCCGTTGCTTGATCCCGAGCGGCAGATCGTCGGCGTTGACGTCCCGGTACTCGCCCAACTCAAACTCATCGATCGCCCAGGCGAGACGTTCCCGCCGTCTACCGCCGCGCAGTCCATAGGCCGAGGAGAAGAACGCGAGATTTTGCGCACCGCTCAGGTTCCCATAGAGCGAGAATCTCTGCGAGACATAGCCGATGCGCGCACGGGCTGCGGCTCGGGCGTGCCGCATGTCGACCCCCGCCACGCGCAGCGTGCCGGAGGAGGCGGGCAAGAGCCCGCAGAGCATGCGAAAGGTTGTGGTCTTGCCGGCGCCGTTCGCGCCCAGGAGGCCGAACACCTGGCCCTTCTTGACCTCGAAGCCGATGCCCGCGACGGCCTGGAAATCGCCAAAGAACCGCCGCAAGTCGCGGACCTCGATGATGGTCTCGAGGGACGGGGGGGCGGCCGCCGCCGGGGGCGCCGCGGCGACGACAGGATGCCTGGGGGTGGCTTCGCCAAGCCGTGCCACAAATGCATCCTCAAAGGTTGCGCCGACCGCTCGCCAGTCCTCGGCGCCCTCCGGATGCGGGTGGGCGTCCGTGACCAGCACGCGCACGCCCTGCGCAAGAATGCGCGCATCCTGTACCTGCGGCCTGTGCTGGAGGCGATCCTGCAGCTTCCGTCGTCCTATGGCGTCTTCCCGTACCAGGTAGGTCCGACCCTCGAGCGGTGCACGGAACGCCGCAGGGGTGTCGCGCCCTAGCACCTGGCCGCCGTGGAGCAGGATGATTTCGTCGCAACGTTCGGCTTCGTCGAAGTAGGCCGTGCTCATGAGCACGGTCGCACCTTCTTGCTTGAGTCCTTCGATGATCCGCCAGAGCTCGCGTCGGGCGATGGGATCCACGCCCACGGTCGGCTCGTCGAGAAGCAGCAGGCGCGGCGCGCGCAAAAGGGCGCAGGCGAGCCCCAGCTTCTGTTTCATGCCGCCGGAGAGGGCGCCCGCGCGACGCCTGCCGAAAGGCCCCAACGCGGTGAGGGTCAGCAGCTCCCGTTGGCGCTCCCGCCGGACGGCGTCGCTCAGGCCCTGCAATCCCGCATGAAGGTCCAGATTCTCCTGGACGGTCAGGTCCTCGTATAGCCCGAAGCGCTGGGGCATGTAGCCGATCTGAGCCTGGATCTGGGGCGCTTCCTGGCGCGTGTCGAGCGCCAGCACCCTGACCTCACCCTGGTCGGGCCACAGCAATCCCGCAGCCAGTCGCATGAGCGTGGTCTTGCCGGCGCCGTCGGGGCCCAGCAGGCCGGTAATGCGGCCGGGGCTCACGGCAAAATCGAGGTCGCGCAGCGCCTCGACCCGCCCGTTGCCGCGCCGGAAGCTCTTCGTCACCCGGAGGAAACGCAGGGGATCGTTCATCGGCTACCCGCACGGGTGGGCGCTTAAGCGGGCTTGCGAGTGTCCACCGAGCGGGATATCGACGGTGACGGGCATTCCCAGGCGCAGGCGGTGTCCTGGGTTGCAGGCGTACACTCGGACCCGGTAGACCAGTTCCGTGCGCAATTCCGGGGTCTCCACCGATTTTGGC
>JAJYKK010000102.1 GCA_021788645.1 Pseudomonadota bacterium | reverse complement strand
CCAGCACGAGGACGGCGAAGAGCATGAGCGGGTTCATGCCTCCGCTCGCCGCCACCGCCCCCGCCACGAACAGCAGCGAGTCGCCGGGCAGGAACGGCGCGACCACCAGACCCGTTTCACAGAACAGGATGACGAACAGCACCCCGTAAATCCAGCGCCCGTAGGCATGGATGAAGATCGGCAGATAACGGTCGAGATGCAAGACGATGCTTAAGAGATGTCCGATCCATTCCATGGCCTGGCTGCTCTCCTCAACGGGGCGGGGACGGCGGCCGCCTTTACGGCATCGCCTCGGGGCGCTTCTTCTCGACCTTGATGAACTGTTCGCGGGACACGCCCAGCCACATGACGATCGGGCTCGACACGAGCACCGAGGAATAGATGCCGAAAAGAATGCCGATGGTCAGCGCGAGCGCGAAATAATGGAGCACCTGCCCTCCGAAGAATAGCATGGACAGCACCATGAGCTGCGTCATGGTGTGCGTGATGATCGTGCGCGACATGGTGCGCGTGATGGCATTGTCGATGATCTCGGGCACGGAGGCCTTGCGCATCTTGCGGAAGTTCTCGCGGATCCGGTCGAAGACGACGACCGACTCGTTCACCGAGTAGCCGAGGATCGCCAGCACGCCGGCCAGCACCGTCAGGGAGAACTCCCAGCGGAAAAAGGCAAAGAACCCCAAAATGATGACCACGTCGTGCAGATTCGCGATGATCGCCGCCACCGAGAAGCGCCATTCGAAGCGAAACGCGAGATAGATCATGATGCCGACGACGACCATGAACAGGGCAAGTGCGCCGTTGTCGTAGAGCTCCTTGCCCACTTCCGGCCCGATGAACTCCACCCTGGTGAGCTGCACGGCCGGCGCCCCCAGGCGCAAGGTTTTCATGACCTGGTCGCTCAGCGCGCTGCTGGTGAGCCCACGCTTGAGCGGCAAACGGACGAGCACGTCGTCCGCCGAGCCGAAGTTCTGCACCGACGCATCCCGATAGCCTGCCGATTCCAGCGCCCCGCGGATCCGTGCCAGGTCGGCGGCAGCCGGATAATGAAGCTCCATCACCGTGCCCCCGGTGAAGTCGATGCCCAGGTTCAGTCCGTTGATCGCAAGCGCCGCCACCGCCAGCAGGAAGGTCACCGCCGAGATGACGGAGGTGACCCGCGCATAGCGCATGAAGGGGATGTCTTTTTTAATCTTGAAGAATTCCATCGAATCTTCCTAACTTGATAGGCGAGCGTCTGGCCGGCTCAGATCGGCAGCCGCTGGAGCTTGCGCTTGCGTCCGAAGAGCAGGTTGACGACCGCCCGAGACACCATGACCCCGCTGAACATCGAGGTGATGATCCCGATGCACAGGGTCACCGCGAATCCCTTGACCGGACCCGAGCCCAGGAAGAACAAGGCGAGCCCCGCAATGAGCGTCGTCACGTTGGAGTCCAGGATGGTGCCGAAGGCGCGGTCATAGCCGCTGTTGATCGCCGCCTGGACGCTGCTGCCGTTGCGCAGCTCCTCCCGCACCCGTTCGAAAATCAGCACGTTGGCGTCGATGGCCATGCCGACGGTGAGCGCAATGCCGGCTATTCCCGGCAACGTCAGGGTCGCCTGGAGCAAGGAGAGGATGGCGACCAGGAGGAGCAGATTGACTCCCAGGGCCACCGTCGCGATGGTGCCAAACACGCGGTAATAGAAAATCATGAACACTGCGATGAAGGCGAAGCCGAACAGGGTGGAATCGAAGCCCTGGCGGATATTCTGCGCCCCCAGGCTGGGCCCCACGGTACGCTCGGCGACGATGTCCATGGGTGCCGCCAACGCGCCCGCCCGCAGCAGCAGCGCGATATCGCTCGCCTCGCGGGGGCTCGACATGCCGGTGATCTGCACGCGCCCGCCGCCGATTTCCTCGCGGATCACCGGCGCGGTGATAATTTCGGTGTGGTGCTTCTCGACCAGCAGGATCGCCATGCGCTTGCCGACATTCTTGCGCGTCACATCCTGAAAGATCCGGGCGCCGCGGCCGTCCAGGGTCACGTCCACCGCCGGCTGCCCGCTTTGCGGGTCGAATCCCGGGGCCGCGTTGGTAATGTCCTCACCGGTCAGGACCACCGTCTTCTTCACCAAGAGCGGGACCCCGCTTCGGGAATAGTAAAGCTCGTCCCCGTAGGGAATCACACCGGCGATCGCCTGGCGCAGCGAGTCAGGGTCACTGTGCTCTTCATCCACCATGCGGATCTCGAGGCTCGCCGTGCGCCCGAGAATCTCCTTGGCGCGCGCGGTATCCTGCACGCCGGGCAGCTCGACGACCACCCGGTCCGTGCCTTGCTGCTGGATGATCGGCTCCGCCACCCCCAGCTCGTTGACCCGATTGCGCAGGGTGGTGATGTTCTGCTGCAGCGCCAGGCTCTGGATATTCGCGATCGCCTGCGGCTTCAAGGTGGCCACCAGATCGTACTCGCCCGGTCCCTGCGTTTCCCGCAGCGCGAGGTCGGCGTCGGCCTGTGCGATGGCCGACGCCGCCTTGGCGCGGGTGGCGGGGTCAGAGAACTTGGCGGTCAGCACCCGTCCCGTGCGTGCCACGTCGAGATAGCGAATGTCCTTGTCGCGCAGGTTGCTGCGAATGTCCCCCACGTAACGGTCCAGCGCCTTGTTGACGGCAGTGCCCATCTCCACCTGCAGCAGGAAATAGACGCCTCCGCGCAGATCGAGGCCGAGATACATCGGCAGCGCGCCGATGCGCCCCATCCATTCCGGCGAACGCGGCAAGAGGTTGAGCGCGACCGAATACGCGCGGCCGAGCTTGTTCTGCAGCAGGCTCTTCGCCTGAATCTGGGCCGTCGTGTCCTTGAAGCGCACCCGGACCGTATTCGGATCCATGATGAGATCCTGATACGGCAGATGGGCGGCGCTCAGATCCGCCTCGATCTGCCCGGCCAGCGCCGGGTCGATCTTTGCGGGCGCATGGACCACGGCAATCTGCACGGCCGGCGATTCGCCGTAGAAGTTCGGGATGGCGTAGACCAACCCGAGGACGACCGCGACCGCGATCAGGATATATTTCCAGAGGGGATAACGATTCATGCGTGCCTTCCAGCTCAGCCCCGCCGCTTCGGCAGGGCCCCGCCTTTATGGTTCGTGCGTCTCAGGCGCCGATGTTCTTGATCGTGCCTTTCGGAAGCAGGGTCTGGATCGATTGCTTCTGCACATGGACGACGACGTTGTCGGCGACTTCCACGCTGACATAGTTGTCGGTGACCTTGGTGATCCGCCCGAGCGTGCCACCGGCCGTCACGACTTCGTCGCCCTTCTGCAGGGCACCCAGCATGGCGCGCTGTTCCTTGGCACGCCGCATTTGGGGGCGAATCAGCATCCAATAGAAGAGGACGAAAATGACGATGAGGGGCAAAAACCCCATGATACCGCCGGCCGCCCCTCCTCCGAGGGGGAGACCATTCGCCGCATATGCAGAATTGATCAGCACAATTCCTCCTGACGTCACAAGTGAGGCATTCTTATTGTCGAAGCGCCCGCGGGGATGCCCGATGTCCCCATGACCGATAAACGACTTATTTTAGCACGATGCGGCGCGCAGCTGCCTAAAGTCCCGCACGAAGGCCGCCAGACGCTCTTCCTGGATCGCGGCGCGCAAGCCGCTCATCAGTTCCTGATAATAGGTCAGGTTGTGAATGGTGTTGAGGCGCGCACCGAGAATCTCCCCGACGCGGTGCAGATGATGCAGATAGGCCCGCGTGAAATGGCGGCAGGTGTAGCAGCCGCACGCCTCGTCCAGTGGCCGGGTATCCGTCCGGTAGCGGGCATTGCGAATCTTCACCGTGCCAAACCGGGTGAAGAGCCAGCCATTACGGGCGTTGCGCGTCGGCAGCACGCAATCGAACATGTCGATGCCGCACAGCACCGCCGCCACGATATCCTCCGGGGTGCCGACCCCCATGAGATAGCGGGGTTTGTCCGGCGGCAATCGAGGGGCCACATGCTCGAGGACGCGCAGCATCTCCTCTTTCGGCTCACCGACCGACAGTCCGCCCATGGCGTATCCGTCGAAACCGAGCGCGCACAAGCCCTCGAGCGAGGCCTCGCGCAGTTCCGGATACATGCCGCCTT
>JAJYKK010000052.1 GCA_021788645.1 Pseudomonadota bacterium | reverse complement strand
GCCTTCCTGGGGACCGAGGAGTTGGACGTCAAGAACATGAGCCGCGCCCCGAAGGCGAAACCCGATCCGGACCGCCCGGGCGAGTTTCTGCCGAATGGGGCGGCGAAAGCGGGACTCGACCGCGGCAAGGACCCTCTTGCGCTGGCTCATCGAAGGCGAGTTTTGGTCTAGGACAGACCAGGGGAGGCCGCCAACGGCGGCCCCACCAGAAACTCCATAGCGGCTGCGCCCGTTTGGGGGGAGTAGTTCATCACCCCAAGGAAGGGCGGAAGGTCGAAACCGACCCGAACAACCCGGCCGACGCCGAGCAGGCCATCCGCGCAATCGAAGCCCCGGGTCCGGCCATCGCCCCACCGCAAACGCCTGGCTTGGAAAAGATTCAGCAGTGGCTTATGGGGGCCGAAACTGCCGCGACTACGAAGCCGCCCGGCCGCAAGCTCGATGTGATCGTTAAAGAGTACCTTCGGCTCAACGCGCACAAATGGAAGCCCGACACGCGGGCTGACTATAGCGCGGCTTTGGTCCTGTTTACCGACAAGATGGGGAATCGGCCCATTACTGAGATCACCCGCCAGGACATCCACCGAATGATCAATTTGACGCTGTTGCCGCCGTGGACGGTTGCGGCGATCCTGGATGATGCATTGCCGAACCACATCACGTTGTTCGATTTGGCGGTCGATCCGCCCGCGCTGTGGGATGAGCAGCGGGAGAGAGTCGGGCTCTGAGGTGGGGATAACGCCTCAGTCCAGCAGACTCTTGAGATCCTTGAGCATCAGGAACAGGTGATACGGATCAGTCGGGCTGGGTTCGAACTCCCAGGATTCGTACCACTGCCGTGCTGCGTCGTCCTTGGCATGAACTAGCAGGCAGCGAATGCCGGCGATGTCGGCGGCCTGTGCGGTGCGCAGCAGTGCATCCTTGAGCAAGGCTTGGCCCAGTCCTTTGCGCTGATGCTCCTTGTCCACGGCGAGCCGGGCCAGGATCATGACCGGCACCGGATGACGTGCCAGCCCCTTCATCACTCTTGACGGTGCAGCGTCGGGATCGATGCTGCCGACGGCGAGGCTGTAGAAGCCGACCACCACGTCACCCTGGCAGCAGACATAGGTCTGCGCACTGTTGGCCTTCTGGTTGACGAGTGCGTAGCGCTGCAGGAACTGGTTCAGCGCGATCTGGCCGCAGTCGAACGCATCGACCTGATCCGTTGTGGCCAGCTTGCGAACGGGGGAGTAAGCACTGGTCAATCCAGAACCCCGGGCTCACGCAGCAATTTTTTCAGGCGCGGCTTGCTTTGCACCGGGCGGTCCAGCGCTTCCTGGAAGGCCTGCCACTGTGTGTCGTCCAGCACGAACTGGCGACGATCCGCCAGCGTCTGCGCGGCCGCCGTCACGCCCGCGTCGAGCAGGAACTCGCTGACGTTCTTGTGGCAGGCGCGCGCGGCTTCCTGCAGCAGTTGCTTGACTGGCGTACTGGCGCGAACGTCAATGCGTTCGGTCTTGGAAAGATTCCGGGTGCTCATGGTGCCCCTCCGGACTGATCTTGAATGCCCTTATTATAGTCGTCCGGACATCGTCCTGACAAGTCGTTTCTAATCTTGGCCACCATCCAAGCACGTACTTCCGCGTTGCAATATGTCGGTAGTTCTCGATAACTACCGACGAAACGCAATCGCAGCGTTTCCTTCGCTCCCCGATGCTGAAATCCAACTGATTGATTCGTCCACGCGTAACCTGCGGATTGTTATAGGTGCGCGTGACAGCCTTTGCGGCTTCGGCCCACTGGGGAGTACGACCCCGGAGAGAAAAATGCCCCGGAGAGAGAAGAAATGCCCCGAAACCGGGCTGCGCATGAAACACCGAAGTCCGCAAGAACCCTTGGGAACCCGCGCAGGCACGCAGGTGTGCGAAAAAAAAAGACCAACCGGATGAGCGGCTGGTCTTGGCTACTGGTGGTGCGGTGGAACCCTGCGCCAAACCTATGTAACTCAGCGCCTTGCAACCGCTTCGAACTCCTGCGGAAAGGTGCGGAATTCAGCCCCAACTGCCGTCAATCCTACCAGTTCTGTCCGACCGAGGTCACCAGCCAAGTGCATCAGACAGAACGCCAGTCCGATTCCCATGTGCGGAATTGAACCCGCGTCCGCATCCATTCACCCGACGTTCGATCAGGCGGTGACGAACCGCTCCTCAAAATGCTCGCCGACCCAGGTCGTAAGGCACAGGGTTGGTGGCGTGCGGGACCGGTGCGCTTCTGTCGCCGATGAGGTTGTTGATCCGGTAGTTGCAGTTGGGGGATGGGTGCAGCATCCCGCCGATGACCTGTTCGGAGTTCAGGACCCGCTCCTTGATCAGATGATCCAGCACCTTTTGGACCTGCCGCCTGAGCCCGACGAACACGGCATCTTTCAGTTCCTCGACCTCCGCGGCGAAGTTCTCCAGCTGGTACTTCCTCAGTAAGGGATGCTTGGTCATGTCCGGTGAGCCACGGTAATCCTGAACCTTCCCATGGCTAAAGCCAGGGTGAATGATGGCGATTGTGCTTTAGGCATTAGACGTGTTTCTGTGGTTCGATGTGCTGTTTGATCACTTCCAGCGGTATCCGTATATCAACCAAAACCATTCGCTCACCCCATGTCTGAAGCCAGGGGCTTGCGCTCATACTTGGACAGCCAACCGGAACCGGTACAGCGCTACCTCGTTTTCTCCCCGTAGCATCGCAGTGCCACACCCCGCAGCGTAACGCGCGGCCGCGTGAGGAGGTCCGCTATCTGCTCGCTGAGCAGGACGATGGAATCGGCTCCCAATGCGGCGGCCACTTCCCTCAACCTGTTCCGGGCATCTCTTCCCGCGTTTTCCGGATCGAAAAAACGGGAACCCGTTGCCGCGACAGGGCCGAGTGTCGTGCAAGAGGGCAACAGCGCGCTGTTCGGCGGCTGGATCTGGACGTTCCGGCCGGCTTGCGTGAGCGGTGTTACGGTCGAGCAGGCGGCCAGAGTAGCGCATATCGACAGCACCGAAAGGCTCATTTTCGTTGTCACGTTACCCTCGCATCGTGGCGGATCAGCCCACTCCGGGTGGCATGGTCTGGCTGAACTGGCGCGTGTGGATCGGAGCCACCATGGGGCAAGAATAAGCGCATTGCCATCGGTATTCAACGTCGTGCACTCCTGCGCGCCATCGGGCGTTGCCACAAAAAAGTGTTCCCATTCAAGGCAAGGCGGTTCGAAAATATTCCCTTAGCCGAACGCGGCCCATCGATTGGGCTCGAAGCGTGTCACAAGCTTTGCTTTACTTGAACTGTAAGGGGATTGGACGACTTGCGGCGAGCCGCCCCTGCACCCGGGACGCCGGCAGGCTTGATTCGTGCCTGGGCGCCTCTCGTGCAATCACGGATGCTCGATCCAAAGCGGCGTTGTTGGCCTCAATAGGAACAAGGCGGCATATTGCGACGGGTCATTCGACGGCGGCCGGCGTCGAGCGCTGCGGCAAAGCAAAGCAAGGCAAAGCAAAAGGAGCATGACATGGGACCTCCACGCGAAGCGAAGGCTGAATCACGGCGGGACCTTGGCGACAGGCTAGGCCAGGGGGTTGTTACGGCGCTCTGGAGGACCGGGCGCAAGGTTCTCGGTCTGATGGCAATGGGCCTGCTCGCAGGGTGCGCGCCGTCTCCCCCGTACCCGCTCTACGGCCGCCCGCCGCCTCCGGAGATCTACCCTTACCAAGAGCCCTCCTATCCGTTTCAAGAGCAGGAAGAGCAGGAACAGCGGGAGCATGAGCAGATGCAGGAGCAAGACGATCGGCACGGGCACGGCGAGGGGGAGGAGCACGGGCGGCGCGAAGGGGAGTGGCAGCAACAGGAGTAGCCCTGACCATCCCTGCGCGGAGCGAGGGCGGGCATGGCGCCCGCTTGAGCCTTTGGTCAGGCGGGGCATCGCCTGCCAGGCGCTCGGTGTATCCCGAAATGGGAACGGCGAAGTGCCGTTCCTAACGCCACGGTATTCCATTGCCTCGGACGGGAAAGGCGCGTCCGGGGAATCATCCGTGACGTTCGCCGAACGGCGCTGCGAACGATTCGCGGGCCGAAATTGCATCGGCAGCTTCCGGTGAGCGCTCGAGACGGGTTTCTCCCGGCAGGCATCCCCCGGCGGCCGCATCGGCGCTAGTTCCCCCCGCTCCCAGACTGGAAACGCGCGGCATGCCCCGCTCGCATCATCTTCTGCACGGACGACCGCTCGGCGGGCACAGGGCGTTTCCCGCACACCGGCCGGGCCGTCCTGGAAATGATCCCCCTGGACCTCGCCCAGTGGCTTCGCGTCATCCCAATGTGCTGCCACACAGGACCATGCATTGCGCTACACTCCGCGCCGGGGGGCAACCCGGCCGCCGGGCTGGACGGCTAACGCCCTGATTGCCGCATGGCTGAAAAATGGCCCATGCGATCTTTTCCGGATTTTGTCGGTCAAACGGGGTGGCGGGTCGCCGGGTGACGCCGTTGGCGGCGAGCAGAATGCTAAAGCCGTGCGCCCTAGCGCCGATATGATGAGTGAGTCGGTCTGCGCCGGTTGGTGAGGCGAGGCAGCACGGGTGCGCCCGGTGCGAAAATCGGTTGCAGCGATTCCAAAGCGCCGAGATGAGTGTAGAATGGTTTTGCAAGCGTTGCGTCTCGGCGTCGCCCCAGAAGAACGTGAACGGTACTGACGGGGGTGCGTATGCAAATGCGGTCCATCTGCGTCAGGGCGGTTTGGCCCTGTCTGGTCTTGCCGCGAGGGGGTTTCCCTCGCGCCTCTGATTCCTCTTTTGCACCATTGGTGCGCATAACAACTCTAAGCCAAAACAAGAATAACCCCGTCGCCCCTGCGCGATGACCTTGTGGCATATCGTTTGCTTGCCAGAAGTATGGGTTTGGCTCGCGGCTACGAGCGACGCTTCATGGTCGGGTGGTCCAGACTGAATCCGTGGTCAACCTACTGTGGATTATTTTGCGAGAGCTAAAGAGATGAGGATTTTTGACCAGTACCGATCCCGCTATGAAGTCAGCAACGAAGAATATTCGATCCAGGAATACCTGGAAATCTGCAAACGCGACCCCTCGGCGTATGCGACGGCGGCCGAACGCATGTTGGAGGCGATCGGCGAGCCCCAGTTGGTCGATACGCATCTGGATGCGCGGCTGAGCCGGATCTTTTCCAACAAGGTCATCAAAATCTATCCGGCGTTCAAGGATTTCTATGGGATGGAAGAGGCCATCGAGCAGATCGTCTCGTATTTCCGCCACGCCGCCCAGGGGTTGGAAGAGAAGAAGCAGATCCTGTATTTGCTGGGACCGGTCGGGGGGGGCAAGTCCTCGCTTGCCGAGAAGCTCAAACACCTGATCGAGAAAGTGCCTGTCTACGCGCTGAAAGGCTCGCCCATCAACGAGTCGCCCCTCGGCCTGTTTTCTCCCGACGAAGACGGGGGAATCCTGGAAGAGGACTATGGGATTCCCCGCCGCTACCTGACGGGCTTGGTGTCGCCTTGGGCGGTCAAGCGGTTGCGCGAATTCAACGGCGATATCACGCGCTTCCGGGTGGTGAAGCTGATGCCGTCAGTGCTGGGGCAGATCGCGGTTGCGAAAACCGAACCGGGGGACGAGAACAACCAGGACATCTCGTCGCTGGTGGGCAAGGTCGACATCCGCAAGTTGGAGCAGTTCTCGCAGGATGATCCGGATGCCTACAGCTATTCTGGCGGCCTATGCCTGGCCAATCAGGGGCTGCTCGAGTTCGTCGAGATGTTCAAGGCACCGATCAAGGTCCTCCATCCCCTGCTCACCGCCACCCAGGAGGGGAACTACAAAGGGACCGAGGGATTCGGCGCGATTCCCTTCGATGGGGTGATTCTCGCACATTCCAACGAATCGGAGTGGCAGGCGTTCAAGAACAACAAGAACAACGAGGCGTTCCTGGACCGGATCTATATCGTCAAGGTGCCTTATTGCCTGCGCGTCTCGGACGAAGTGAAGATCTATGAGAAATTGCTGCGCAGCAGTTCGCTGGCGCAATCCCCCTGCGCGCCGGGTACCCTGAAGATGATGGCGCAGTTCGCCGTCTTGTCGCGCCTGAACGAACCGGAGAACTCCAATATCTTTTCGAAGATGCGGGTGTACGATGGGGAGAACCTGAAGGACACGGATCCGAAGGCGAAGTCCTACCAGGAATACCGGGATTTCGCGGGCGTCGATGAAGGGATGACGGGGCTGTCCACCCGGTTTGCCTTCAAGATCCTGTCCAAGGTCTTCAACTTCGATCATTCGGAAGTTGCGGCAAATCCGGTGCATCTGCTCTATGTGCTGGAGCAGCAGGTCGAGCGCGAGCAGTTTGCGCCCGAGATCGAGCAGAGGTACCTGTCTTATCTCAAGGAATACCTGTCGGCGCGCTATGTCGAATTGATCGGCAAGGAGTTGCAGACCGCGTACCTGGAATCCTATTCCGAGTATGGTCAGAACCTCTTTGACCGCTATGTGATTTATGCGGACATGTGGATACAGGACCAGGAATACCGTGATCCTGACACCGGGGAAATCCTCGACCGGGGGGCCCTCAACGAGGAGTTGGAGCGGGTGGAGAAGCCAGCCGGCATCGCGAACCCCAAGGATTTCCGCAACGAGATCGTGAACTTCGTCCTGCGGGCGCGTGCCAACAACCATGGCAAGAATCCGGCCTGGACCAGCTACGAGAAGTTGCGGACGGTGATCGAGAAAAAGATGTTCTCCAGCACGGAGGATCTGCTTCCCGTGATCTCATTCAATGCCAAGGCGTCCTCGGAAGATCAGAAGAAACACCAGGAATTCGTCAACCGCATGGTCGCAAAGGGCTATACCGAGAAGCAGGTGCGCTTGCTCGCGGAATGGTATCTGCGCGCGCGCAAATCTTCCTGAGGCGGGATGCAAATGGCACAAATCATCGATCGCCGCCTCAGCGGAAAGAACAAGAGCGCCGTCAACCGGCAGCGCTTTCTTCACCGGTACAAGAGCCAGATCAAGAGGGCGGTGGCCGACGCTGTGTCCGGGCGCAGCATCAGCGACATCGAGAACGGCGAGAAGATCTCCATCCCCACCAGGGACATCACGGAGCCCGTCTTCCGTCATGGCAAGGGCGGGCGCCGCGAGATGGTGCACCCCGGAAATGCCGACTTCGTCATGGGCGACAAAATCGACCGGCCGCCCGAGGGCGGCGGGCAGGGTTCGCGGGCGTCCGACAGCGGCGAGGGGATGGACGACTTCGTTTTCGAGCTGAGTCGGGAAGAGTTCATGCAGTTCTTCTTCGAGGACCTCGAGCTGCCCAATCTGGTCAAGACGCAGCTCGCGGCATTACCGGAGCACAAGCTGGTGCGCGCGGGCTTCCGCAGCGACGGCAATCCCGCCAATTTGCATGTGATCCGCTCCATGCGCAGCGCATTGGGACGGCGCCTCGCCTTGGCGGGTCCCCATGCCCAACGGTTGCGCGAGGTGGAGGCGTCGCTGGCCGACTTGCCGGATGCGGAGCGGGGGGACGAAGGCAAGGTGGCGGCGCTGGAAGAGGAAATGGCGCGCCTCAAGGCGCGCATCGCGGCCATCCCTTTCCTCGACACGATCGATCTTCGCTACAGCAATCGCGTCGAACAGCCCAAGCCGACCAGCCAGGCGGTGATGTTTTGCTTGATGGACGTTTCCGGGTCGATGGATGAGGCCAAGAAGATTATCGCCAAGCGATTCTTCATTCTCCTGTACCTATTCCTCACGCGGACGTACGAGCGGCTCGAGCTCGTCTTCATCCGCCACCACACGGTGGCGCGGGAAGTCGATGAGCACGACTTCTTCACGTCGCGGGAATCGGGCGGGACCGTGGTCTCCAGCGCCCTGTCCATGATGCTCGACATCATTCGCGAGCGCTATCCGAGCGGCGTGTGGAACATCTATGGCGCCCAGGCGTCCGACGGCGACAACTGGGACGCCGATTCGCCCATATGCCGGGATCTCCTGATTGGTTCTCTCGTCCCGTTGGTGCAGTATTTTGCCTACATCGAGATCACGCCGGACGCGCCACAGAACCTCTGGCGCGAGTACCTCAAGGTCAAGGACGCCTGGCCGCAGCAGTTCGCGATGCAGCGCATCGCAGGCCTCCCGGACATCTACCCGGTATTCCGCGAACTCTTTAGGAAGCAAGCCGCATGAAGGTCACGCGCAAGGTGCTCTCGGAAGGGTCCGAATGGACCTTTGAACTCATCGAGCGGTATGAGCAGGAAATCCGTCGGGTGGCCGGCGAGTTCGGGCTCGATACCTATCCCAACCAGATCGAGATCATCTCTTCCGAGCAGATGCTGGATGCCTACTCGTCGGTCGGCCTGCCAGTGGGCTACCCGCATTGGTCGTACGGCAAGCATTTTCTGGCGACCCAGCAGCGCTACAAGCGTGGTCAGACCGGCTTGGCCTACGAGATCGTGATCAATTCCAATCCCTGCATCGCCTATCTCATGGAGGAAAACTCGATGATGATGCAGGCGCTGGTGATTGCGCATGCCAGTTACGGCCACAATTCGTTCTTCAAGAACAACTACTTGTTCAAGACATGGACCAATGCGGAGTCCATCGTCGATTATCTGGTGTTTGCCCGAAACTATGTGTTGGCCTGCGAAGAGCGCTTTGGCGAGGATGCGGTGGAAAACCTCCTCGATTCGTGCCATGCGCTCAGCAACTATGGCGTGGACCGCTACAAGCACCCTGGACGGCTTTCCTTGCAGCGCGAGCAGGCCCGGCAGCGTGAGCGGGAGGCCTATCTGCAGGCGCAGGTCAATGTGCTCTGGCGGACCTTGCCCGAGCGTGTCCTGCGCGAGGAAGCGCAAAGCGACGAGCGCTTCCCCGCCGAGCCGCAGGAGAACCTCCTGTATTTCATCGAGAAGCATGCGCCCTTGCTGAAACCGTGGCAGCGCGAGATCGTACGGATCGTGCGCAAAATTGCCCAGTACTTCTATCCGCAGCGCCAGACCCAAGTGATGAATGAGGGCTGGGCGACCTTCTGGCATTACACGATTCTCAACCGGCTCTATGAGCAAGGCTTGGTGAGCGACGGATTCATGATCGAATTTCTGCAAGTGCACACCAACGTCTTGTCTCAGCCGGGATATGACAGCGATTATTACTCCGGCATCAACCCCTATGCGCTGGGGTTCGCCATGATGAGCGACATCCGCCGGATCTGCGAGACTCCCACCGAGGAAGACCGACGCTGGTTCCCGGAACTCGCCGGGTCCGATTGGGTGCAATCGCTGGACTTCGCGATGCGAAACTTCAAGGACGAAAGCTTCATCGCCCAGTACCTGTCACCCAAAGTCATTCGCGATCTCAAGCTGTTTGCGGTCCTGGACGACGAAGGCGCGCCTCAGCTGGAAATCGCCGCCATTCACGACGAGTCCGGCTACCAGCATATTCGGCAATCGTTGGCGGACATGTACAACCTCGGGGACCGCGAACCGAATATTCAAGTGTTTCGGGTGGACCGTTTTGGGGATCGCTCGCTGACCTTGCGCCATACGGTGCACAACCGGCAGCCGCTCCACGAAAACACGGAGGAGGTGATGCGGCATTTGGCCCGGCTGTGGGGATTTCCTGTGCGGCTCGAGAGCATGGCGGATGACGGCCGCGTCGAATTGGCGTACGAGGTCGCCGCCTAGCTCGATGCGGGCGACGGCATATCCGCGCCCGTCGGCGTTGCTAGAAAATGGCCGACTTGGAGATGCCGTTTTCCTGCAGCATGGTGCGAAGCGTTTCCAGGGATTCGATCTGGATCTGACGCACGCGCTCGCGGGTCAGCCCCAGGTCGGCCGCGAGTTCGTCCAGGGTCGACGTGTCGTTGCCATCGATGCCGTAGCGGCGAGTGATGACCAAGCGCTGCTTATCGCTCAGTTCCCCGAGCCATTGCCGCACAAGGGCTTCCACGACCGATTGGTGAAGGACCTCGTCGGGCTGCGGCGCATCCTCGTCAGCCACCGCTTCAGCGATGGTCAAGGAGGGATCGACGTCAAGCGGCGCATCGAGGGAACCGATGCGCTCGTTCAGGGCCAGCACGCGACGGACCTCTTCAGCGGATTTGCCGACCATCTCGGCCACGTCGTCCACGCTGGGGTCGCGCCTCCCGGTCGCCTCCAGATGGCGGAAGGCACGCAAGCAGACGTTGAGGTCCTTGATGATGTGGACCGGTAGGCGGATGACGCGGGACTGGTTCATGATGGCCCGCTCGATGTTCTGGCGGATCCACCAAGTGGCATAGGTCGAGAAGCGGAAGCCCCGCTCCGGATCAAACTTGCTCAACGCGTGCATGAGTCCGAGATTGCCTTCCTCGATCAGGTCGAGCAAGGGCATGCCCCGGTTGACATAGTGTTTGGCAATGTTGACGACCAGGCGCAGGTTGTGCTCAATCATCTTCTGGCGGGCGGTGAAGTCGCCCAGCCGGACGGAGCGCGCCAGCTCAAATTCCTCGTCGGGGGACAGCAGCGGATTGCGGCCGATTTCATTCAAGTAGAGCTGGGTGATGTCCGCCTGGGAAGCGTCATAGTAGTCTTCCTTCAGCACGGCTTCGGGTTCCGCCAGAACCATATCTTCGACCGCAAAGCTGCCCTCTTCGAGTTGGCTTTCGTCCTCCATGATGATCTCCTTGTCGTTGTCTGCTCGCTTCTTGTTGTGAGCAATCCGCCTTGGATGCGTTCGCGGGCTTGCGCCACCTTCACATGCGGTGTCGCCGGCCTAGCGGTGCCTCGCGTGCGCGCCGTCGGGGCCATTCCGGTAGGGAGGGGGAGGCCGGGTGTATGGCCGGTGCGTCCATGCGCTTGGCGCCGTTAGGGCAGCCGTTATGCGTTCCCCGGACGTGCCGTCCCTTGCGGACATCCTCCCTACATGCGCACCTGCATCGCCGGGGCTGCGCATCTGTTGCGTAATTGAGGCGCGGCAAGCCATCCCCGCACGGGCACGCCTCTGGACTGCAAGGTCCTCGAGAGCCTATGGAGCCTTCCGGGCGTCACCTCATCGACGACGGTATGGATACTCCCGGCGCGAAGATCCTCACTGAGCACGCGATACATCCGTTGCGGACACGAAATACGGCGCCCCACGTTGCCATAGTAGAAGAAGACTATGACAAATTTATGATGTTGTCAAATGCGAGTGCAAACCAGAATCACTCGCGTGGGTGCTAAGGGCGACCTTCGCAAGGGGGATTCATTCCAGCTTAGTCGCTTTGTTGGAAGCATAGTTCATTTTGCCGGAAAGCAAAGGGTGGCCCGCCGTTTGGCGCGCCGTTAGTGCGCGAGCGACGCGCACGCACGGCGTGGCCTGTGCGAAGCGTCTCGCGCGTATGGAGTGTCTCAAAACGAAGACAGGCCGGAGTATGAGGAACGTCCATGATTCCACGCAGCAAACCGGCCCTGCTCCGGAACCGGTGTCGCAACATTGAGAGCGTGCGCCAAGTCAGTATCTCCTGGGCTACGCCCGTTTGCGTTTGATGAACAATCGATTAGCGCTTGTCTGGCAAGTGGCATAGTTATTGCAGTTACCGCCTTAGGCTTGGCACCTCGCTAGGTGCAACGCCCTTACTTCCCAATGTTGCTATGGAGATCACCATGAAGAAAACGCTTATAGCATCTGCGGTAGCACTGGCTCTTGGGGTTTCCGCTCCAGTATGGGCGGCAGGAAATGCCACCAACAGCCCCAGTAGCCCCGCCAATACCCAAGCCGCGTCGGCCGCGGGGACCCCGGCGGCCGACGGTGCGGCGCTGAGCGCGGGCGCGGCGGCGACCTATTCGGACACCAACAGCGTAAACGCGACCACCAGCCTGTCCGGCACTGTCACCGGCAATAGCATCAGCGGTACGGGCAACAGCGTGGGCGCGGCTAACGCGACCGGTAACGGCGGTGCTGGCGGAATGGGAGGCGCGGGCACCGGCACCGGCACGAGCGGACCGGCGGTCGGCGGCACGGGTGGTGCCGGCGCAGCCGGTACCTCGGGCGTGGCGAGCGGAGCCGCAAGCGGTGCGGCGGGCGGCAACGGGGCCTCGGGCACGGGCACCGGCACCAGCGGGCCCTCGACCTCGGGCGCCGGTGGCATGGGTGGCGCGGCCGGCGCGTTCGGGGCCAGCGGTCCGGCCACCGGCGGCCGCGCCGGTTCCGGCGGGAACGTCGGCGGCACCTCGACCAGCGGGCCGGCGACCGGCGGGGCCTCCGGGGCGGGGCAGGCGGGAGCCGGAACCGCAACCGGCGGGGCGTCCAGAGGCGGGGCCTCCGGGGCTGGAGGGGCGGCGACCTCGAGTGCTGCCAATGGTCCGGCCGCAGGCGGAGCCACGGGCGCTGGGGGACTTGGCGGCGGCACCAGTACCAGCGGCAGCACGCCCGGCGGCGCCACCGGGACCCCCGGTGGTGCCGCGACTTCGACCGGCACGGGCGGGGCGAGCGGCACGGCCGGTAGCGGCACGACGGGCGCCACCACGTCGACCGGGACGAGCGGCGCAGGCGGCACCGCTGGCAATGCCACCGGCGGCGGCGTGAGCGCGGCGGGCACCGGCGGCACCAGCGGGACTGCTGGAAACGGCACGGCGGGGGCGGCCAGCAGTACGGGCACCGCTGGCGCCGGTGGTGTCGGGGGCGCCGGCACGGCCGGTGCGGGCACGGCGACCAGTACGGGCGGCGCCGGCGCGGCGGGCGGTGCGGCCACGGCAGGGGCCGGCACCGGCACGGGCACCGGCGGTGCCGGGGCGGCCGGAGGCACCGCAAGCAGTGGTTCGGCGAACGGCACGGCGGCCGGTGGTTCAGGTGCGGCGGGTGGTTCCGCGACCGCGGGCGCCGGGACCGGTACGGGCACAGGAGCCGCCGGGGGGGCTGGTGGCGCCGGGCCGATGGCGACGGCTGGAACCGCTGGAACCTTCAGTGCCTACAACTCACTGGGCGGCGCGGCGGGGGCCACGGGCATCACCACCATCGGCCAGAACACCGGTGCGGCCGGCTTGATCCAGCAAGGGGTGACGGTGCAGGCTAACATCACCGCCCATTGATCCGGATCCCGCCGTAACCTGCCTGTGGGGGCGTCACGTGTCTCAGCAGGCAGGGGCGGGCGCGAAGGCAAGAAAGCGACAACTTGCGGGGCGGCCGGTGGGCAGATTCGGCGGCTCCGCAGGCCCTGGCCCGCGGGGTGCGTTGCACGACGCGGTAGCCTGTCGTTCTTTGGGCAAAGGAAAAGGAGTCCCTGCAATGCGACGAGTTCTCTGGAGTTTGATGGGCGGATGTGCATTGTTTTCGATCGCCGTGCCCTGGGCGTGTGCCCAGGAGCCAAGCGCCGCTCCGGGGGCGAGCCTGTTTGGCGCATCGGTGCCGGGCAACGTGCTCGAACATTACCGGGGTGGTGAGGCCACGCAATACGGCAGCGCCCAGGATCTGGGCTCGGTGAGCGGCAACGGCGCGCTCGGCAGCCCGACCGGCAACAACGTGATTGAGGCCGGCGCGCTTGGCAATGCGAGCGGCGTGGCGGCGGCCATTCAGAATAGCGGGAACAACGTGCTCATCCAGAACTCGACGGTGGTCACCGTCGAAATGTCGAACTAGGGGGGCGCCGTGGCGTGCTCGGCAACCAGGGCTTGTCTGATGGTGCTGGTCTTGGCGCATTCCGCCTCGGGGCAGGCGGCTTCGCGCCTGAATCTTTCCATCCCGGGTGCCGGGCCCTACTCGGTGCCTGTAGTGAGTTTTCAGGCCCGAAAATTCCTGACGACGGTCCATCAGCGCTACGACTACAGTTGCGGGTCCGCGGCGGTGGCGACGCTGCTTGATTATCAATATCACGCGCATATCACGGAGGCGCAGGCCTTCCAATGGATGTGGACGCACGGTAATCGCGCCAAGATCAAGGCGCAGGGATTTTCGATGCTGGACATGAAGCACTATCTTGCGACGCTCGGCTTTTCCTCGAACGGCTACATTGCCCCGCTCACGAAGCTCGAAGACGCCCGCGTGCCGGCCATCGTGTTGATCAGTCAGAACGGCTACCACCATTTCGTGGTCGTCAAGGGCATCGAGGGCGGGCGCGTGCTGCTGGGCGACCCGTCTGCCGGAACGCGTGCCGTCTCGCGGCAGGAATTCCGCAAGATTTGGATTCGCCATCTGCTTTTCGTCATCACGGCCCCCGCCGCGAAGCCGGTCTTCAACGGGAGGCTGGACTGGAGCATGGAGCCGCAAGCCCCTCTGGGGCCGGCGGTCGATTCGGGGAGCCTGGACCAGCTCATGCTGCTGCGTCCCGGCCCGGACCAATATCAATTCTAGGCACTTACGACGCGGAGAGCGGTTATGAAGGGCGGCATCAGAAAGCTGTTTGTGGCATCCAGTTGTCTGGCGGCCGGGCTTGCGGCGATGCCTGCGGCTGCGGGCGGTGTCGGCCAGGTCTTCGGGGGAGTGCCCGAAGTGAGCGGCGCGGCGCTTGATCGCATGCGCGGCGGGTTTTCCGAGCCGGGATTCAACATCTCCTTCGGGATCCGCGACGTCACCACCGTGAATGGCGTGGTCGTGGCTACTCAGCAGGCCTCGTTAGGCGAGGCGGCGGGTGCGGGCGCCGCGCTTGCCCCTTTGCCGTCGCAGTGGGTGAGCGTGGCATCAGATGGACAGATCAATGTCTCGACCATCGCCAACGGTCCGTGGCTGGCGATCCAGAATAGCATGAACGGGGCGCAGATTGCCCATGTGACGGATATCAATGCCGTGGTATCCGGCGCCCGCCTGGCGCTGCTCAAGCAGACCCTGGCGGGCCAGCTCAACACGATGCTCGCGCGCGCGATCCGCTAGCCGAAGGGTGCGCTTAGAACGTCATGGGCAACTGCACGGTCAGGGTGACGTCCGGCGTGTCGCGGGTGAGTCCCGCCCCGACCGCGATATTGAGATAGCTCGTCCTGCTGGTGGCGTAGGAATAGCCCAGCAGCAAGGTACCGAGTTGGGTACTGAGCGTGCCGCTGGAGGGTTGGCCCACTTGGGTTGTTCGGCCGATCCAGACGCCGTCATAACCGAGGCTGAAGGAGGCGCGCTCATTGATCGCCATTCCCATGCCGAAGTTCCATTCCACGGCGGCCCCGGGCGTGACATCGCCGTAGTCGATACCGTTTTGCACGCCGATGTGGCGCTTGAAGCTGTAGAGATAGTTGAAGGAGCCAAAAAACACGGCCGGATCCGATGCATAGAGGGCCGTGATGCCCGGCTCGATGCCATAGAAACCCGAGCCGGTGGGCAGCGACGTCTGCAGCTTTGTGGTCGGATCGATAGGGACTTCGTACGGGCCAATCCCGGTACGCGATTTCAGTTTGAGCGTTCCGATGAAGTAGGGCCAATCCGCACTCCCCTGATTGAACTGATAGCGTCCCGTGACGGAGACATCCCCGAGGTGGCTCCCCGTCGCATAGTAGGTGTTCAGCGTCCCGCCGCTGCCATTGGCGATGGGGCGCGAGAGCACCGATTGATTGCGGTAGACGTAGGGGATATCCAACTCGATTTCCGCGCGATTCGTCAGGCCGTAGCGGGTGGCGAGGGTGAATGTGCTCGTGTTGCTGTGGACCGTGTAGACGTTGATCGAGCCGATGGCGATCGCGGGAATAATGGTATACCCGATGATGGAGACTTGGTTGCTGGAGGAGTAGGCGTACTGGAACGTTGGGTCGACCACCCATTTGCCGACCGGGGTCAGCACGCCGGGTTGCTCGAAGATGGGGGCCACCTTTGGCGGTGGCGTATCCTGCGGCGCCGGCCCGGTGCTTGGGGATGCGGCGCTCGCCACGCCGGGCAGGGCGAAGGCAGCGGGTAGGAGAAGCAAGGATGCAAGGCAACGGCAGGCCTTGGCGCACGGATGCGAGCCGGGCATGATGGAGGATCCCCCGAGGTTCGATTGTTTTTCGATGCTGATGTGGCGTATGAACGTCTCGCCGCTACCACTATAGACAATCGGCGGGCGGGGATACTTTCAGCTTGCTGATCAGGCGATACAAGGTGGCCCGGGAAATCCCCAGCTCGCGCGCCGCGCGCGACACGTTATATTGCGTGCGGTGCAGCGTTTGCTGGATGAGCCCGGCATCCGCCTGTTCCCGTGCGCTCTGCAAAGTGAGGGAGGAGGAAGGCAATGTGACTGGCTCCAAGCCGAGGTCAAGGGGTGTCAGGAGCCGATTCTCGCTCATCACGGCCGCCCGCTGAATCCGGTTGATCAATTCTCTCACGTTGCCGGGCCAGTGGTATTCGTTCATGGCGCGCAGGGCGCGTTGGCTGAAGCCCTGGGCCTTGATGTTCGTTTGCCGAGAGAACTGGACGAAGTAGAACCGGGCAAGGCGTTCAATGTCGCCGCTCCGTTCCCGCAACGGGGGCAATTCCAGCCGCAGCACGTTGAGGCGGTAATAAAGATCCTCACGAAAACGCCCCTTGGCCACGGCTTCCTCAAGGTCAATATGGGTCGCCGCGAGGATGCGGACATCGACGGGAATGCGTGTTGTCGAGCCAATGCGCTCGATGATGCTGTCCTGCAGGAAACGCAGGAGATTGACTTGCAGATCCAACGGCAGATCACCAATCTCGTCCAGAAATATCGATCCCCCGTGAGCCGCCTCGACCCACCCGACCTTGCGCCGGTGCGCGCCGGTAAAGGCCCCTTTCTCGTGCCCGAAAAGCTCGGATTGAACAAGGTGCGCGGGCAACGCGCCGCAATTGACCGCAACAAAGGGGCCTGGCGCGCGGGTGGACAGGCGATGGACCGTCTCGGCGGCGAGTTCCTTGCCTGTGCCGTTTTCCCCGGTGATCAGGACGGGAGCGCCCACAGGGGCCACTTTCGCCAATGCGCGAGAGAAGGACTGCATCGCGGGGCTCACCCCGATCATCTTGTGGTTGGGCTCTGTGTCCGCCGCGAGGAGGGGCTCGTCCTTGAGTTGAAGCTTGCCATAGGCGTGTCCCATCGTGAAAAGCAGACGGGTAAGGTCCAGCGGCAGGGTGTGATAATCGTAGAACACCGTGGTCAGGAGCCGGCGTCGGTATTGCGACGGCATGCTGCCTGGGGCCAACAGCGCTATCCACTCCACGTCGGGATGGTCGAGGATGAACGCCTCAAGCGCGCTATCCGGCTCTTCGTGATGAGGATCAAGGAAGGTCAAACCCACGGTCAAGGGATGCTGGGCGATGGTCTGTCCAGCCGAGCGAAGATCTCGCGCGGTCGACAGTTCCCAACCGGCGGCCGTTAGGGCTCGAGCGCAGACCCCAGAAACATCTTCCGGGGCGAGCAGTAACGTGTGACGGACGATACTTGTATCTGAGAACATCGTGCTCGCTGGGTTGTCGAGAAGGCGCAAACGAGGTGCTGATGCTTTCCTAAAGTCTGCCTTCAGGCCCCTGCATTGGGCCTGTGTGCGCCTCTGTGCAAGCGTTCGGCGCAACAATGAGCCACCCCCGTCAGCAATGGCTTAGGGTGACAGCCGTTCTGGTCGCTAAATACGGATGGTCTGGCGATTCGCGCTATTCAGTGAAGACGGTCGACGGATCATAATCCGGGGCAACGGGTGGCCCCAAGGAACCTGCCGCCGGCATCGGCTTCATGCAGTACGATGAAGTATAGAGGATCGTAGCCGCCGCACAAGAATTCTAATAGAACGCGTGGTACGCCGCGCAGGCAGCGCTGGTGACGGGCGCCGGGTCGCCTGGCGATCAAGCCGCAATGGATCACCATCCGGGCAGATGGATTCGGAGGCCGTGTTCACTGAGAAAGGAAAGCGTGGGCTTGACGCACTGCGCGACGAACGCCTGGCGGGCGGGATTGTTACGTGCCCGGCGCTGCCAGTCGATGCCGGAAGCGAGTCCCGCCCGTTCATAGGCCCACGCCGGAGGGACATAGAATATGCGGACAGATTGGCGGAGCAAGGTGGTCGCGAGCATGGCGAGGACTCGGCGCTGGCAGTGCCCGGCGTTTTCAAGGCGGCGCGCCAGAGCGTCACGGGCATGGGCGATGTGCCGGGCTTCGTCCGTGCTATGCAGCGTGCACATTTGGATGATCACCGGATTGACGTGGGCCGTGCCATTCCTTCGCAACTGACGGTTCAGCCTGTTGGGAAGTTCTTCGCCGATGACGACAGCGAGCCAGAAAAGCGGACCGTTGATGGGCGCGTGCCGGCCAATGAGATCGGCGGCGCGGGATCTTCGGGTCTCGTTCCGGGGGAGGGCGAGCCCGCATTCCTGCAGGAATTGCAAGAACATTAGGCTGTGCCCGGCCTCCTCGCGGATCTCGTGCAGGCGATAGGCGTGCTCCGGCGCGCTGACGGTGTTTCGGAGGCCCTGGCTCAAGCGTTCCATGAACAGGGCCTCAAGCCACAATCCGGCCTGGATGAAGCCTGCGAATTCGAACTGCGACAGGCGCTTGCGCGTGGCTTCTGGCATGGCCTCGAACTCCTCGATGCCATGCAGCGAGATGGCATGCGGAGGCAGCCAATAGTCGCCGAGACTGAGCGAGGGCCAATGCAGTGTGGTCAGCGGGTCGGCGTAAGGGACGCTGCGGCGGTTGAGGTGGTCCAGCAGGGGAACGGGGGTGTGCCCATCATGCCGCAGGGCATTGTTGGGCAGACTGTCCGCGGAACGGGACCTTGCGTGCTCGTGCCGCAGCTGCCTTTGGTTTTGCGCGGCCGTCGCGGCATCGGCGCGGTGTTCTCGATTTGGCTTACAAGCCATGTCGGCGATCCTCGATCGAAGGTAAACCTGGGCCGTTCCAGGGGGCCGGGACCCGGCGGGTATGCAGTGGCGGCGCTTCTATGCCTCGTGGCAGGTGTCACGGGCAGGCTTCCGAGGCGCGCCAGTACGGCGCGCGGCCACCGATGGCTGAAAATCGAAGTATATCGCAGCTCGGCCGCATGGCCGACGCCCGCAGGGACGCCGTGTCGCAAAGGAACACGGGAAGGCTAGGCATCGCAAAAAAAAGTTGCTCCCCTGTCCTTCTTGGTTTATGCTTCACACCCGCTTTCCACCCTTCATGGCTCTCTGTGCGCGGCATGTGCAGCAGGCATGAGGATCGGAATGTCTCGCAGGTCTTTCGGAGAGGTGACCGAGTGGTTTAAGGTGCACGCCTGGAAAGCGTGTTTGGGTGAATAACCCAACGCGGGTTCGAATCCCGCCTTCTCCGCCAAATCCATTGGTTACGAGAACTAGAGACGATGAAACTGTCCGGAATTGGCGAGCCGGACGGGCGCTTCTTGTGCCCCAGTGTGGGCGTTGCGTGATGGGCATGCCGAGGGCAAGCCGCCAATGCTTCATTTTCTCGTAAGACGCGATGCCGAATGCGTTCGGTCATCGTTGCATTCCTGTGCCATTCGGCTCCTGTCAACCCTGTGCGAGGCCAAGGTCTCCTACCGTGTGGCCGCGCAGCCATTCCTCGAGTTGGGCGGGCGGCAATGGCCGCGAGAAATGGTATCCCTGAACGATGTTGCAGCCCACGGATCTGAGCAATTCGGCCTGGGGGCGGGTCTCAATGCCTTCAGCGACGACGCTGAGCTTGAGCGACTGACCGAGTGCCAGGATCGTCTTGACAATTTGGGCATCCTCTTCTTCGCGATCCACGTTCATGACGAACGAACGGTCGATCTTCAATACATCGATGGGCAGGCGGCGCAGATAGGCGAGACTTGAATAGCCCGTCCCGAAGTCATCGACCGCGATGGTAATCCCCATCTTGCGCAGACGGGAGAACACGACCGCGACCGTTTCTGGATCGGCCATCACGGCGCTCTCGGTCAGTTCAATTTCCAACAGCGCGGGCGAAATGGCGTGACGGGCAGTCAGCGCGCTGATGCGCTCGACCACATCGCCGTCACCCATTTGCCTGGCCGAAACGTTGACCGCGACCCGCAGCGTCGTGCCACGCGCCAGCCAATCGCTGACTTGGCGGCACGCCTCGTCGAGAACCCAGGCACCGATGTCGACGATCAGGCCGCTTTCCTCCGCCAGTGCAATGAATTCGCCGGGGAGAAGCAGCCCCCGCTCAGGGTGCCGCCAGCGCAGCAGGGCCTCGACACTGAGGGCACGTCCATTTGCGAGGTCAACGCGCGGTTGGTAGTGGAGTTCGAATTCCTGCCTGGCCACGGCGCGACGCAATTCCATTTCCAGGGAAAGGTGCCGATTGACGCGCTCAAGCATCTCCTTCTGGAAAAAGCGATAGGTGTTGCGCCCAGCGGCCTTGGCCGCATACATCGCCATGTCGGCGCGCTTCATCAGCTCCAGCGCCTCGCTGCCGTCCTCGGGGAAAAAGGCTATGCCCATGGACGCACCGACCTCCACGGTATGCCCTCGCAACGCCATGGGCTGGGCGATCTCGCGAATGAGCGTGTCGGCGAGAGAGGCGCAATCTCCTGCGGTGTCGAAATCCTCCATCAGTACCACGAATTCGTCGCCGCCCATCCGTGCGACCGTGTCCATGGAACGCAGCCGCTCTTGGATCCGGTGCGCGACCTCCTGCAGCAGCAGGTCGCCGATGTCATGACCAAGGCCGTCGTTGACCGCCTTGAATCGATCCAGGTCGATGAAGGTCACTGAGGTGTCCTGTCAATAGTGGACACTGCCGACTCAAGCGGCGGCCTGTTGTCTGCTGAATTTGTGCGCAAACACAGCCGGCGTTTCGTAGCCCAGGCGCGAATGACGCCGTTGGCGGTTGTAAAAG
>JAJYKK010000051.1 GCA_021788645.1 Pseudomonadota bacterium | reverse complement strand
GGGGCATCCGGGCTCTCGGGGTTTATCCCTACAGCATCCCGGTGGAGGCCTCGCACCAACCTTTTCTTACGCGCGATCGACTCTGACGGCATAGCCACCGTGGGGTTGCCCTTGGGCAATCCGCTTGCCGATGGGTGATGCCGGCACACTCCCGCGTGTTCTAGTAGCGGTTCCGCAACTGCCCAGCCCTCTTCGAGCCGGGACGAACCGTGCCCGTCTGCCGTGGCGTGCTTCGCCAGGAAGGCGCTATAGCAATCCCGCTGCACGATGACGTTGTCCCCACCGAGGCGGTGCCAACGCTGCGACAGCGGCTTCTTGGCGTAGGTACCAGACACATGGCCGTACGGGCTCATACGCAGGCCTCGGGTGTTCAATTCCACGAGCTTCCCGCCGGCGCTCTCAGCCTTGCGAGACAGCAGTTCCCGGTTCGGACCCATCCTGTTCGAGCACGCCGCGCGCTGCGTTTGAGCTCGGTAATGCTGACCGAACGGGTGAGAAGGACGTGTGCCATCGCGGGAGGCGAGATTTGGACCAGAAAAGGTACTTCATTGTGGCCGCTTCTCTGGTCCATGACCAGCATCGCCATCCATCGGCCTACACCCCCCCTTTCGATTTCTTAAGCGTCGCCCCTTCGGCTTCCCGTCGCCGTCCCGAGGGATCCCCCACGCGGCGGGCTGGGTTCTCATTGCCCATCCCGCCCAGTGGAAGCGCGGCGATTTGCGAAATCTCTCTACTTGGGCGCTTTGATTTTCCCTGTCCGAATCCCAGCGGCCACGCGTTCCTGACTATTCGCTGACGACCGCCAGTCTGAGGGGGCGCCGACCCTGCGCCCGATCAGGTCGGCTCCGCGATCACGTACCCGCGCTCGCGGAACAGCCTGACGCAAGCATCTACCGCCTCGGGATCAAACTTGACGCCGCGTTGTCGGACGATTTCGTCGAGTCCCGCCTCCAACCCGAGCCCGGGTCGATACGGGCGATGCGACCACATGGCTTCCACCGTATCCGCGACTGCGAGGATCTTCGCCTCCGGAAGAATTTCATCGCCCTTAAGGCCATTCGGATAGCCGCTGCCGTCAAGACGCTCGTGGTGCTGCAGAAGCACCGCCGCAATGGGCCAGGGAAACTCGATATCCTTCAATATCTCGTAGCCGGTCTGCGGGTGGATCTTGATCAGTCCATACTCCAAATCGGTCAGGCGCCCCGGCTTGCTGAGGATCTCGGCGGGAACATAGATCTTGCCCAGGTCATGCACAATGCCGGCCAGGAACAGCCCATGGATCGGCTCGCTGTCCCACCCCAACTCGCGCGCGATGGCGGCGGCAAGTCTCGCTACCCGCCGTTGGTGCCCCGCGGTGTACGGGTCACGCATCTCCACGGTCGCGGAGATGGCCTGCAGTGTGCATTCCATGCTCTGGCGCAGCTTCTCCGCGTAGCGGGCCCGCTCTTTGACGGCCTCGTCCCGTTCGTGGCGGGTATGCAGGTTGACGAGCCCAAACGCGAGATCGGCGGCCATCTCCTCCAGGAGCGCGACCGATTCGGCCGAAAACGCATGCGCGTGCGCCGCATAGATCAACAACACACCGGTGGTCCTGCCGTGTTCCCGGAGCGGCAGCGCAATCACCGAAGCAAATCCATGTCGCCCCGCGAGTTCGCGCCAAGGCGCCATGCGCGGATCCGTCTGGATGTCTCCGACGATCTGTGTTTGGCCGGTCCGCACGGCGAGCCCGGCCGGACCGCTTCCGGTCGGCTCGTCATCCCACGTCGCGTCCACGGACTCGACATAGTCTTGAGCATCCCCGGCGATCGCGACCGGCCTCACCCGTCTATGCTCCTCCTGCGCAAGCCCCAGCCAGCACAAAGGGTAATCCCCGTGCTGCACCACGACTTGGCACATGTCGTGCATCAGCGCCGCTTCCGTCTGCGCGTGCAGCACGGTGCGATTGCCGTTGCTCAGCAGGCGAAGCCCGCGATTGAGCTGGAACAATTGCGCTTCTGACCGCTTGCGCTCGGTCGCATCGCGCACGATGCTCACAATGTAGGATCGATCGAGCTCCACCAATCGGGAACTGACGTCGACCGGAAACTCGGAGCCGTCCTTGCGCCGGTGGAAAGTCTCGAAGCGCGCACTCCCCGAGCTCAGCAAGTCCTGCATGACCGCCGCCTGGAACTCCGGCGTCGACCGAGGGTTGATGGTCCGCACATCAAGCGCCCGCAGTTCCTCGCAGCTATAACCCAGGTTGCTGCAAAAGCGATCATTGGCATCCACGAAACGCAAGGTCGTGCGATCCAGCACCGCGATGCCATCGTTGGAATGGTCGATCAGTGTCCGGAACAGCTTGAGCTGGTCCAACGCGTCGCGCAACCGCGCCTCGGTCGCCTTCCGCGCACGCCCCCCCTCCGCCACCGACAGCACCCGGTGGATGGCAGGCACAAGACGCGCCAGGCGGTCCTTCAGCACATAGTCGCGCGCGCCCGCATAGAGAAGGTCGACCGCCTTGATGTCGGGCAGATCGCCAGTCACCATGATCACCGGCACGTCCGGATACTCCCGACGAACGATCTCAAGCGCCGACAATCCGTCGAACCCCGGCAAGCGGTAGTCCGACAGCACGATGTCCGGACTGAAGTCCTCCAGTGCCGACTGGAAGGCCGTACGAGTCTCTACGCGCTTGAGAACATAGTCGAAATCCGCCCGGCGCAACTCGCGCTCGACGAGTGCCGCGTCGGCCGGCGTGTCCTCCAGCAGGAGGATACGGGTTGGAGATTTTACGTCGGCAAGGTTCATAATCATCTCGTTTGCGCGAAAGGGCCGCCCGGCGATGCCGGTCGCAACTCAACGCCACCCCGCCATTGACCGCGCCATCGCCCGGCCCGCGACGATCTGGCCGCAGCCAATTCGGCAGTAGGCGCGGAGGCAGGAAATGAGGCGGAGTTTGGAGGGCCGGCATGCGGCGCGTGGGCACCCATTGATCAAGTATCGGATCGATGACGAAAATCTTTTGCCCTGAATTGCGCCTTTCGTGCCTGGGAAAGCGGCTGGCGCCAGTGCCTCGACGGCAGCCCCCCGAGGCAGGGTCGCGCTCACGGGCGAACCGGCTGCTCCCCGGTCGTTGCGCCGCGCGATTTCCCGAGATAGAGATACATGGCAGGCACCACGAACAGTGAGAAGAAGGAGCCCAGGGCCAGTCCGCCCGCGATGACGAGGCCCATGTCGTGCCGGCTCACCGCACCGGCCCCGCTCGCCAGCACCATCGGTATCACCCCGACCACCATCGCCGCGGTGGTCATGAGGATCGGGCGCAGCCGGATGCCGGCGGCCTTCTCCACGGCTTCCCGCGGCGACAGCCCTTCGGTGCGCTGTAGTTCATTGGCGAACTGCACCACCAAGATGCCTTGCTTGGTGATGAGCCCAAGCAGCGTCACCAGCCCCATCTCGGTGTAAATGTTGAGCGTCGCGAACCCGAGAAACAGGAAGATGAGCGCGCCGCAAACGGACATCGGGACCGTGAACATCACCACCAGCGGATCCCTGAAACTCTCGAATTGGGCCACCAGCAGGAGGTAGATCAGAATGATCGCCAACGCGAAAGTGACCGCGATCGTGCTGCCCTGCTGCATGTATTGGCGCGATTCACTGGCGTAGTCGATCTTGAACCCCGAAGGCATCACCGCCTTGGCCTCGGTGCGCATGGTGTCCAGCGCCTGCCCCAAGGTTACGCCCGGCGCCGGAATGGCCTGAATCGTGGCCGATGCGAGCTGCTGGAATTCGGGTAGGAATTCCGGCTGAACCTCCCGCCGCAGGCTCACGACCGTCGAGAGCGGAACGAGCCCCCCCTGCGCGGTCTGAATGTAGTACTGCTTCAGCCAGTCGGGGGTCGCGCGGTAGGCATCCGGCACCTGGGGAATCACTTGGTAGCTACGTCCGCCCATGCTGAACCAGTTGATATAATTGCCGCCCAGCAGGGGCTCCAGGTCTCTGGCGACATCCTGCATGGTGAGTCCGAGCGTGGCGGCCATATTCCGATGAATCTGGACGACCACCTGAGGATCGTCGTATTTCAGATCCTTCGTGGCAAAAAGAAACTGGCCGCTCGCCTGTGCGCGCTGAATCACTTCATCGGCCACATGGTTGATCTGCGCGTAGTTCCCGTTTGCCGAGGCAATGACAAATTGAACCGGCGGCCCGCCCGTCGCGCCGGGCAAAGAGGGCAGCGGGAAGATCGCGGTCTGGAATCCCGTGATAGACCTCACGCGCGCTTGCACCATCGGCAGCAGCTGCATCTGCGTCAGCTTGCGCTGGCTCCACAGTGTCAGGTGCATGCCGCCAATCAAGCCGTTGTGCGAGCCGGCCCCCCCAAAAGACAGGCCATTTGCGATGAACGTGCCCGCCGTCTCCGGAAAGGAGTTGAACACCTTGATGAGTTGGTGCGCATATTTCTCCACGTACTGGAGGGTCGCTGTCGGGGGCGCCGTTGCCTGAACGAACAGGATGCCCTGATCCTCGGTCGGCGCCAGCTCCCTCTTGGTCCCTTGAAACAGGAAAAAGCTCACCACGATGATCAGGAACGCAAACACCAACACGACCGGGCGATAGTCGAGCACGCGGTGCAACACACGCTCATACCCCTTGCGCAGCCATGTATAGCCCTCCTCCAGCCAGGTGGCGAGTCGCCCCTGGCGCCCGCCTTTTAGGGTGATCGAGCACAGCATGGGAGAAAAGGTCAACGCCACCACCATGGAAACCAGCACGCTCGCCGCGAGGGTAAAGGCGAACGGTGTAAAGAGCGCCCCCGTGAGTCCGCCCATGAAACCCACCGGCGCGAACACCGCAACCAGCGTCGTCGACATCACAACAATCGGTCCGGCGAGTTCCCGCCCGGTGGCAAGCGCCGAATCCAATGGACTCATCCCGGCTTCCAGGTGGCGATGGACATTCTCGACGACCACGATCGCGTCGTCCACCACGAGCCCGATGGCGAGCACCAGCGCGAGCAGGGTCAACAAATTGATGTTGTACCCCAGCATGTAGGCAAGAAAAGCGGCGCCGGTCAGGGACAGCGGAATCGCGACCCCGGGAATGATCATGGTCCGCAAGGACCCCAGGAACAGGAAGATGACCAGCACGACGACGCCGAGCGTAATCAGCATGGTGCGGGTCACGTCCGAGATCGACGCCTGGATGAAGTCGGCCGCATTGAACGCGACTTCCGCATGGATCCCCGGCGGCAGTTCGGTCTTCAGCTGCGCCAGGGCCTTCTTGACGCCGTTGGCCACATCCAGCGCATTCGCCTGGGGCGTGGGAAAGATGCCGACCGCGGCCGCCACCTTGCCGTTCATCCAGAACGACGTGTCGTAATTTTCTGCGCCCAGCTTGACCTGGCCAAGATCCCCGAGATGGATGGGGGTACCGTTGACCACCGTGACCACGAGATCCTTGAACTCGGCAACGCTGTGGAGCCCGGCATTGCTCGTGATGTTGTACTGGATGTAAGGACCACGGACCTGCCCGATGGCCGCCACGAAGTTGTTCGCGGCCAGCGCCGTGCTCACCTGCGCAGGGGTGATGCCGTACGCCGCAAGGCGGTGCGGATCAAGCCAGACGCGCAGCGCGAACTCATTTCCGGTACCGGAGGTGCCCGCCGGGAGCACTTCCGCCTCCCCCACGCCGGGGACCGACTGAAGCTGGGGAACGGCCACGCGCGTCAGGTAGTCGATGATCTGCTGATTCGACAAGGTTTTGCTGTTGAACGCCAGGTACATGAGCGCGGTGCTCTGCCCCACCGTCTCCTGAATCACGGGAAGTTGACTGCCCGCGGGCAGTTGGTTGAGCACTTGGTTGACTTTGGACTGAATTTGCGCCACCGCCGCATTGGGATCGGCATTGAGGCGCATGTAGACGGAAATGGTCGAAGTGCCCTCCGCGCTGGTCGCCGTCATGTAGTCGATGTCCGGCGCCGAACCTACGGCCTTCTCCAGCGGCGTGGTGATGAATCCCTTGACCGTCGCCGGATCGGCACCGGGGTAGGCGGTGGTCACGGTAACGAGGGTGTTGTTGGTATGGGGAAACTGGCTGATGCTCATCAGCCCCACAGCCCGCAGGCCCACCAACAGGATGGCGAGATTGAGCGCCGTCGCCAGCGCAGGGCGGCGGATAAAGAAATCGGCGAAACGCATGGGGCCCCTTTGCCTTTGCCTATGCGGCGGCACGCACCACGGTGATGGGCATGCCGGGATGGACGTTGAGCTGCCCGGAGGTGACCACCTCCTCGCCCGGCTTGAGGCCTCGCAACACTTCCACCTCAGACCCCTGTTGCGTCCCGACCTCGACTGGCCGCTCCACCACCGTCAAGACGGCATGTCCGTGCACCGCTTTCTTTTCGACCACGAACACGTAATCGCCATAGGTGTTGTACGAAATGGCCAGAGCGGGGATAGCCAGCACCCTGCGTCGTTGCGGCAGGACCACCTCCACATCGCCAAACATGCCGGGCGTCAGCTTATGGCCTGGATTGGCGACAACGCCCTGCATGGCGACATTACGCGTCTGCGGGTCCACCGTCGAACTGATGGCCTCGAGCTTTCCGGAAAAAGTCCTATTCTTGAAGGCATCGACGCTGAGGTGGATCGGATCGCCCACCTGCAACCGGCCCAGTTCATTCTGCGGCATGGAAAACTCGACATACAAGGGATTGTCGGTCTGCAACGTGACGATCTCGGTACCCGGCGCAATGTATTGGCCCATGTCAACCTGGCGGATGCCCAGCCGCCCGCTAAATGGCGCAACGACACTGAGATTGGCCAGGACGGCTTGGTCTTGCGCCACCTTCGCCGCAGCGCTCTTCTCGTTCGCCCGGTCGGTGTCCAGTTGCGCGCGGCTGACCTCGTGGAGGCGATACAAGCCCTCATCGCGCGCGAGATTCACGCGCGCCAGCGCGGCTTGCGCACGATCGACCGCCAGTTGCGCGCGCTGCGTGTTGTCGTTCAGCCGGACGAGGACCGCCCCTTGTCTGACCGGCATGCCGGAATGGAACTGGATGCCGACGATGAGTCCGCCCGACTGAGCGGTGACGTTCACCCCTTGAACCGCCTTCAGGCTGCCAACGGCAGACAGGCGCGGCGACCACTGCTCCTCGCGCACGCGAGTCACCGTCACCGGCACAGGCGGCATCGGATGCGAGCGCATCATGAGCATCGCGCGGCGCCCTTCGTAGGCGCGCCAGGCAAAGATACCGCCGAACACCAGCACGACAATCACAACCATCAGGATCATGCGGACTTTCACCGAGGACCTCGCAGAATGCACCCGACCACCGGGCAGTCAAAAATGAGCGCCAACCTTTCCCTCCACAGCGCCACGATGCTGTCGCACCGTCTTTCCCGCCATAGTGACGACATCACCGGTGCCCTCCGGCCCCCGCTGCCGCCGCCACGGGAATCGATCCGGGTCCCGACGGGTGGGCGAGATCCTGCCACCAGCCGCCGCCCAAAGCCACGAACAAGCCGATCGTATCCAAATAACGCTGCCCCTGCGCCTGCGCATAGGGAATCGCCGCGTTCTGGTAATTGATCTCTGCCGCCAGCAGCGAGAGATAATCGGTCGCTCCTTGCTCGTAGGCCGCACGGGCGAGCTTGAGAGCCTTGCCCGACGCACGCCACGCGCGGTACTGGGCATTGAGCGTCTGGGCATCCTGATCGACGGCGCGAAGCGCATCGGCAACCTGTCCCAGGGCGCCCAGCACGACGCTGCGATAATCGGCATCGGCCGCGGCATACTGCGCCTGCGCTGCGCGCTCGTTGGCGATCAGCGTCCCCCCATGGAAAATGGGCGCCGCGAGATCGCCTGCCACGTTCCAAATCGCGCTTTGCGGGCTGAAGAGCTGACTCGCATCCAGGCTCGATCGGCCAAGCGACGCGGAGAGGGTCAGAAGGGGGAAGCGTTCGGCGGCCGCTACCTTGACCGAGGCATTGGCCGCCCTCAGTTGCGCTTCCGCGGCACGGATGTCGGGCCGCTGTTCGGCCAGCGTCGAAGGGAGGCTCACCGGCAACGCGACCGGCAACGAGATGTCACGCAGAGCGAGCGCCGGCATGTTGAACTGGCCGGGGGCTTCGCCCTCCAGCAAGGCGAGCGCATGCTCCATTTGGGCCATCTGCAGCTTGAGCGGCGACAGCGCGGTTCGGGCGCTTGCCAAGGCCGCCTGCTGCGTCAGCACGACGTCATAGGCTTCCGCGCCACGGCGATAGCGGTCCGTCGTCAGCCGCAGCAAGTCCTCGTCGCTAGCGACCACCGCCTCCGCCGCCTTGAGTTCCTCGCGCAGCGTGGCGATCCGCACGGCGGTGGAGGCCACATTGCCAATCAGTGCGAGATCGCTCGCCTCCCGCTCAAACTTCTGGTAGTCGATCTGCGCCTTCGCCCCTTCCAGCAACGCACGGTTGGCGCCGAAGAAATCGGGGTAATAGGTAACATCCAAGGCGCCCGAATAGACGGTGAATTGGAACGGCTTCTCCCCCGGGAAAATCGGCGCAGGCCGCTCCCGCGTCACGGATGCCGCGGCATTGACCTGCGGATAGAGAATGCCCTTCTGCGCGAGATAGGCTTGCTCGGCCGCCCTAAGGTGTTCGGTCGCACTTTGCACACTGGGATTGGCCACCAAGGCGTGGGCCACCAAGTCGTTTAGGGCCGGCGCGCGGAAGAGTTCCCACCACTCGTCCGGAACGGCCGCCCCATATTGCAGGCGCTGAGAAGTCCCGCTCCGGCCGGGCGTCGCGATCGTGCTGGCCGGGACCGAATGGGCGGTATAGCGGCTGACGTCAGGCGCCCCCGGCTTATGGTAGGCCGGTCCGATGCTGCATGCCGAAAGCACGCCGGCAACCAGAACGGCCATGCCGGCCGTGCGCCGCGAGGCACCGCTCGCCCACGGCACAACACCTCTCCTGCGGGCCAGCCCGCTCGTCCAGTTCCCAAGGGTCATGCGATGTCGTTATTGAGTACGTTCTTCCGCGATGCGCCCGGGTATGCGTATACACCGGGGCCCCCGTGTTTGGCCAACGTAAGACGTGATTTCTTCGCCAAGCTATCTATTAGCATGCTACCGTAATCGCCAAACCTTGTCCATCGTAGAGAACGCGTCACGCCGGACGACCTTCGGCCGCAATTCCAGGCAATGCGGGGAAGAGCAGGAAACGGGGAAAGGGCGAGGCCAAAGACGCGGCGCCGTTCAGTGCGAGACCCTGCGCCGGAAGGTCATTCAGGGGGCAGTTCCTTCCCGGTGATTGCGCCTTGCGTGAAGAGATAATGTTCCATCTGCCGGGCAAACACGGGGCTGTGGCGCCGAACCCACTCCAAGAGCATGCAGGCGTGCTCCACTTCTTCGGCCATGTTATGCAGCAGCACGTCCTTGAGCCGGGCATCACTCGCGCCTTGCGCCCGCTGCTGATACCAGTCAACGGCCTCCAGCTCCTCTTGCAACGAGGTCAGCGCGCGGTGCAGATCCAGCACGTCACCCGACAGTCGCCCGGCGTCCTCATGCAGCCCTACACTCGCTCCGGCCATGATGCCCCCCACGCGATTGAACTTCCTGACGCCCCGCACCGCAGCGGCTCTCGACGTCGTGCCACCCTGACCCGGCGCCTCACATGAGCGAACGAAAGGATGCGCGCTGGGAAACGCGTGTACACCCCATTGCCGTCCGGCCTTACGGTCATGCCGGGCACGGGCCCAACAAAGATCGTCCGCCACTCGACCTCGTCGGGTTGATGCGGCAAAAGCCGTTCCGACGCGGTTATCCCGACCTTATCATCAAATATAGCAGCCGGCTTGCGCTTTCCCCCACACCCGCGCGCGTTGGCGCCGAGGCAATCGCAACGCCCTAGGCGTTTGGAGGAACCGCGAGGACGCTGCATGCCATCAAGTGCATCAGGCCGCAGGCCGTCGATCCCAAAACGCCGGCAAGGCCTTTCCCGGACATGCCCATGACGATGAGGTCGGCCTGCCGCTCCCGCGCGGCGCGGACGATCTCGTGCCTCGCTGAGCCAGCGCTAATGATGACTCGCTGTTCAGCGCCCGAACGCCCCAGGCGATCCGCAAGCATCCGCAGCTGCACACGCCCCCGCTCGCGGAGAAATTCGGCGGGATCCACATTTTCCGGGGCAATGGTCTTGACCGGCTCGTCTTCAGGGAAATATGTCACGACGTGCAGGAAGATCAAATCGGCGCCATAGCGATCCGACAGGTCCACCGCCCGCTCAGCCGCCTTATCCGCGCACGCCGAAAAATCCGTCGCAACAAGAATCCGCGCAAAGGGTCGCATTGATCACCTGCCTCGGCTTCGGCAACAGTGCAGAAAGTGCCCGCGCCAACCTCCACCGCATACCCCCTCCGGCGAACCGCTTCCGCCCCCGCGTTCCTTGGTAGCTCGGGCTCGCGTTGACAACCATCCGCACAATGGATGGGCGTGCCTGCGAGGACAGTCGCCGGTCACACGCCATTTAATATTCCTAGTATAGAAACAGCCCCCCGTATTACAAGGAGCCTATACCGGGCTCAATGCGTCGTGCGGGTCATCTCCGGGGGCAAGGCCAGAACCTCGATCCCCTCCCCTTTCAGCTCTTCGATCTCGGCGCGGGTCGCGGTCCCCCGGATCGCCCGGGCTTCGACCTCCTCATAGTAAATCCGCCGTGCCTCGTCGGGAAACTGCCGCCCGACATCCTCGCTGTTCGCGACAAGATGGCGCACGAGCGTTTCCATGAGTCTGGTCGCCTCGCCGCGCCCCGCTCGCCCGGGGGACGGAGCCGGCAGTGGCTCCGAGCGGCCGACACCGTGCGCAAGATAGACGCCTCCTGGCATCTTCCGCACCCGCGCACTCCCGCAGATCGCGCAGGTCAGCACGTCTGCTTGGGTCTGCGCATCAAAATCCCCAGCGGAATGAAACCAGCCTTCGAATCGGTGGCCCGCATCGCAGACGAGGTCATACACAATCATTTTCTGGCTTCAATCCCTTGTGTTCTCAATGGTGCCCCTCGTGCCACAATTATATACGCGGGCGAACCCACTCCCGCAATCTCATCCGGCTGAGGACGAGGACCGGGCGGGGCGCGAGCGCCGGACTGAAGACCCGCCTCCCGCTGCGCCCCCGAGCACCAGCGGGTGAGCGCACGGGCCTCGGCGGCCCGCACGCCCTCAATGGCGGAAGGCTCCGAGCCTGGCGCAACACCAAGCCGGACTCGGCGCGACGCACATTGAGGCCCCTCCGGGCCTGAGGACCCAATGTTCCAGTCTCTCGCGAAGACGGGTTCCCGCCCTGAAGCGCCTTGCCGGCTGGCTTCATGTCGCACCTTGCGGCGCATCCGCGGCGTAAATTCCCTCGAGTCCTGCGGCCAGGATACTGCGCGCTGCATTGATGTCGCGGTCATGTGTGGCGCCGCAATGCGGGCAGGCCAACGGTCGTGCCGACACAAGCAACGACTTGGGCGCGCCGGCTTGCACCCCGCCATAGCGCGCAACTCGCGCCAGGACGCCTGTCGACCGGCGCATGCCAGGTTCGGGTTCTTCACCATGATGGAGAGCGCCAGGTCTTCCACGCACACCACGTGGTTTTCGCGGATGAGGCGTGTCGAGAGCTTGTGCCAATAGCCGCGCCGGGCATGACGCACCGACCCATGCCCCTTGGCGGCGTTACTCAAGCGCGGGATGCGCGTGCCATTCTGGACGCTTTGGCCCTCGACGCCCACGGTGGCCTTCGCCGCCTGGCGGGCGAGCGCGCCTGCGTTGCCAGCGCGCAAGCCGTGCGAGCTTCTTGAGCCGGTCAGTCGCCTCGCGGTTTCGCGGTGGTTCACGCGCACCCGAAGGTACGAGCAAATGGCTTAGCGTGTTCGGGTATCGGATAGCAAGGAAGTGGTCAACATGGTGCCTACAGGCACAGGCAGCCAACGCGCACACCCATCATTGTGTTGCACGATGGTCCGCTCCTGGCGTCCCCGCTGCCCTTCCCCGATTTGAACGGCGAGGCCGCGCACGGGATCAATCGCAAAGGGGCATGGAGATAGCCTTCATGGTCTGCTGCAATCCCTCGTCCGCCGCGACCGTGTAATGCCCCAGGCGCCATTCCTTGAGAAGCGCGACCGCCAACTCGAAGTGCTCGTAATTCAAATCGTAAAGTGAAGGCAACCAGAAGTTGGATTCCTCACTGAGCGCCGCAACCAGAGAACGCAAGGTCTGCGCCGACGACTCCCGGGGGTGTGTCTGGACGTACTGTGCGATTTTTGCGAGCGACTCCATCAGCAATCTCCAGCGTACAGTATCTTATTATTATATGGACAATGTGCGATGGCATCGCAACGAGAAGGCCGTCGGCGCCCGGTCCTCATGGGGCCAGGGTGTCGAGCATGCCGCGAATCGCCCTCGCCTGCCGCTTCCGCTCGATATGATGGCCGGAACACATGACATTTTTAGGACAGCCCCGCGACCACCCTGGCGCCCGCGACAGGTGCGGCCATCCTGACCCGGGTGATCGCCGGCGTCAGCGGGGTGACCGCCAAGCCCATCGCCGGCCTGGCCGTCAAGACCGGCGTCGTCTCTTGCGCGACGTACTGGGAACCTTGCGCCGAATGACGAAAACCTTGAACACCCCTGCCGGCGCATGACCCGTCCTGGGCTCGCACAAAACCAGCCCCTTTTGCCAGGCGCGGCCGCGACCAACCGAAGCGCGAGCGCAAGCCCACGCCTTCAAGCATGTGAAGGTTCAGAAAGCAGGATGGGGCTCGCATCGCCTGATATTGGGACACAACACACGGGCACTAAGGGCCGACAGCCGCCCCGATACATGGACCCGCACCGTGATTCGCGAGACGCTTGAGCAGGTTAGGCCCTGAACTTGCTGATCGTGCTTTCCAGGGCCTGCGCAAGCTCCGCGAGCCGCTTGACCGCATTGGAGCTCTCCTGCACAGCCGCACTGTTTTGCTCAGTCATTTGGGCGATGCCTTCGATGTGCTTCGCGATCTCGTTGCTGGCCAATCGCTGCTCCTGCACCGAATTGGTGATGTCATCGACGCCCTGTGTTGCGCGTCCCACCGCGTGATTGGCCTCGGCCAGCTTCGCCGCAACCTCTTCCAACGTCGAATTGCTCGACTCCAAGGCTTCCAAGCCACTCTGAATCGATTTCTCAACCAGCACGGACTGCTGCTCGAGGTTTTGGGTGACGGTATCGATTCCGCTCGCGGACTCCGCCGATTTCTCCGCCAGCTTCCGGACTTCATCCGCCACGACCGCGAACCCTCTTCCCTGCTCGCCGGCGCGTGCCGCTTCGATGGCCGCGTTCAAGGCGAGCAGGTTGGTTTGTTCGGCGATCGCCTTGACCTGACGGGTCATGGACGTGATCGAGTGCGTATTTTGCACGAAGTCGTTGACCCGCTGCGCGATCTCCTGAACCGCGCCCTCGACTTGGCCGATCTGCCCCACCAGTTCGGACAGGCTCTCGTTGCCCTCGCGCGTCTCTTCGAGGCTGTTGTTGGCGAGCGTGCGGACCTGTTCGGCCGAATCGGCCACCGAGGCGATGGCCACGGTAATTTCCTCGACTGCGGAGGCTGTCGAGGAGGCGGCCTCGGATTGGCTATGCGACCCGTCCGCAAGATTCAGAGAGGTCGCTGACAGTTGGGTCGCCGCGCTCGCGAGTTCGTCCGCGTACTGGTGGACCTCCTTCACGACGACTTGCAGGCCTTCCACAAACCGGTTGAATGCCTCCGCCGTCTGTCCCACCTCGTCATCGGTCTCGACCCGTATCCGTTTCCCGAGGTCGCCCTGACCCGCCGCCAACTCGCGCATGGAGTGGTACAGGCGCAGCAGCCGATCGGTAATGCGCTGGAGCACCCATAGAACGAGCACTCCGCCCACCACGATGGCGACGACGGCCAGTGCCGAAGACAGAACCACGGAGCGGTGCACAAGCCGCGGGATGGCGCCTTGTTCCGCATGGGCGGCCCTGAACTGACTCTCCACCAGGTCGCTGAGCATGCCGTTCAATTGGCGGCGCACCGGCGTATCCGCCTGATTGAGGACCGCGATGGCTTGCGTCTCATTGCTGGCGGCAATATTCATCGCCTGCCCCGCCGCCACCTGCGATTGCTGCCACAGTTTCCCGATACCTGCGACCTGCCGGGCTTGGTCAGGGTTATCGGCGACGAGCGCCTGGGCACGGTTCAACGCCCTCGAGAATGCCTCCTGCCCTGCGCGCGCATCGGAACTCGCCGCCTTATCGGCCGGCGCCAGCACCACGCCCCGAACGGCCTGCCCATACTGAAGGCTGCCGCGATACATCTGGTTGAAGGCTTGGAGTTTCGCCAGATCGTGGTCAAGAAACCGCGTATAGCGTGCCCCCAACGTATCCATGGTGTGCAGGGACACCAATAGCGCCAAGCCGACGAGCACGGTCGCGCTGCCTGTCGCGAGCAGGAGTTTATGTCTTACACTGCGCAAGTTTGCGATCATCGCTTTCCTCGTTCCTTAAAGTGGAGATCTTTTTCCGCGATTCGGATGTCACGGTGTCTTCATATTTATCGGATCTTCGCCCCATTACTTGAATTTTAGGAAGCGCCAAGAGATCCAGAAGCGAAAGCCAGGCGCAAGGGTGCGCTCCGCAGCGGGCTCGGGGCATTGAGCCTCTCCACCTGCATGGCGCACGCGATCCGATGCCCGCGCCTCTTTCGCGTCGCATCGCGGGATGTCAGGCGCCATTCAATGCGCGCGAGGCCCGATGTGGCGTGAGGGATCCCTCTGGACCCAGAGCCGCCATTTTGGCCCCTCTGCGGGTGATTTCGTATAATCACCAAAATTTGTTTCGGAGGCATCGAGATGAGCGTTATCGGCACCATTTTACGATCGGTCGATCAAGCGAAAGGGGGAAAGCTATTTCTGTACAGCATCGCCGCCCTTCTACTCCTCATCATCGTGCTCGGGCTTGCCTCATGGAGCGTATCCGCCTTCTCCGGTTGGCTCCTCTCCGGCGCACATCCGTGAGTTCGCCCTGGCGCCTTAGAGGCCGATCACGCCTCGGCGCACTGGGCCGCGGCACTTTACACCGCGCCGGGCCGCGTGGAGAAAAGGCCATGCACTGCCTATCATGACACTATCCCCGCGTGCGGAACCAATGCCCCTGCGTGGGCCTTCGAGCACCACATAGGCCGAGGGTGCGTGCCCTCGGCCCCATGACAGACCCCGGATGGTAGATGCGAGATGCCTCGGTGTCCGCTTCAATGCGCTTTGGTGTGTTTGCCGCTTGCCCTATGGGCACCCGCGCACGCAAGCATTATTCGCGAATCAGAAAAGGCATGCGCTTTTCTCCGAGAAGGCGCGCTGCGGCCCTCTGCCGCCGATATGCAGGCCCTGGCACACGCCCGCGCATGGTCCGGCGTCCATGCGTCGATCTACATCGATCCACCCGCCGCGATCGAGAAGGTGGCTCATCTGCCGGGCGCCCCCTTCCTGACAGCGATCGCGGGCCGAAGCGTGCAATGCGTCGCGGTGGCACCCCAATGGCTAGAGCGACTCGATTCGGCGGAAGGTTCCTGGTTACTCATGGGGGCCATCGCGGGGCTGCATGATCGCAGTACCTATGACCTGATGTTGAAGGCAGGCGAGCATGACCGGAGGGGATTGTTCGCGAAGTTCTTTCTCTGGTGGGCGCAAAGACGCTCACACGGTGCCATCCTTCATTTCGAGCACGAAGCAACGACCTGGCTGCCCGCAGGGCAGAAATCAGCCGCGGGAACGGCGCTGGAAAAGCTCCGCGATGTACCCGGATTCCGTAACAACCCGTGGATGCCCAGCTTCACGGCACAACAGAGGGCCGTACGCTAAACCGGTGCGCCTAGCCGCTTTCCAGTCCCCGTAGCTCGTCCGTGGTAACAACACAAATTGCTTGGCGGGAAAAGATTGGCCATAGGCAAGGCTGGACCTCGCCCTGTGCGCGGCAAGCCCCGCCCGGCGGCGGCGAGGGAAAATCGCGCGCCTTACGGAACGGGCACGCCGCCCTTACGGCCGCGATCTCGGCTGTCCTCTGCCGCTGCGCCGTCGACGGTTCGTCCGCATGGGCCAACGACCCCCATCAAATCAGTCACGTCTTTCCCGGCTACTCGACCCACTGCACTACTTCGGCCATCGGGCGGCGAATCTTCGTCGGCTGCGGCTGAACGCGATAACCGAACGCGACCATCACCGCCAGTCCCCAATGCGCCCGGGTCATGATGCCCGCTTCGACGAGCACGGCCTCGGCGCGTTCCTGCTCGAACCCTTCGATCGGGCAGGAATCGACACCCATCATGGCGGCAACAGTCATCATATTGCCCAGAGCGATATACGCTTGACGGCTAGCCCAGTCGAACAGGGCACGGTCGCAGTCGAGCAGGCGAAAGTCGTGCTCAAGAAACTTCTGGTACGTCTTGCTGCGCAGTGCGGTGCGTTCGGGCGGGAATTTCAACACGTCCCGCAGCATGTGTTGCACGTGCTCGCCTTCAGGCAAGAGTCCGTCACGCCGGGCGAGAATGGCGACGTAGTGGCTGGCCGTCGGCAATTGCTTCTGAGCCCCCCAGGTCATCGGCAACAGACGTTCACGCAAGGCCGGATTCTGGATGACCACGGCCCGCCAAGGCTCGTAGCCGAAGGAACTCGGCGAGAGCCGCGCGGCCTCCAGAACCAGTTCGAAATCGCTGTCGCTGATGCGGCGAGCGGGATCGAACGCCTTGCAGGCATGGCGGAAATGGAAGGCGTCAATAATGTCCTGATGCGAAATCATCTCTTTCTCCCAAAGCGGTGGGGCGAAATCCGTGCCTGAAAGCTCGTACCACTGCCAATAAGCCAGCGCCGGGCCAGAAGCCTAGACTGCACCACTGGGCCGAACGTCGCGATTCACTCGCCTATTGCGTGTATGGTGCCCCGAGCCGGAGTCGAACCGGCACGCCCTTACGGGCAACGGATTTTAAGTCCGTAGCGTCTACCCATTCCGCCATCGGGGCCGATTAGATCATCGCCTGCCAGAAAATCCGTCAAACGGATCAGGCAGTGCGGGGGCGATAGGGTCATTTGCGCGGCAAGTCTCTCGGCGGCACCGGCAGACCGGCACCCGTCAGACGGATCTCCAGTACACGGCACATCCCCAGCCCTGTTTCGCTGGGGCGCCCAAACGCGCCGCCCCGAAGCGCGATTTTCGCCCATGTGTCAGATCGTGTCCACTCTCTGCGCGCCGACGGCGGGCCCGTGTCGGTACGGCTTCTGGCGGATGCTGCTCCGCTGGCCTTCTGATTTGCGCGCGATCGCGGATGGCGTATACTGCGGCTATCCCAATCCCGTCCGTAGCCGTCGCTTTGTTGCAAACCGACCCGCGATAAGGAGGCTCACGCGCGCCGATCGCAGGTGTTGCAGTTGTACGTCTTTCCCCGTCGGCCGGCCCGGAGTAGGGGGTTGAACAGCCCCGAGGCGAATTGAGTAGGACCTCGCATGACGCAAATTCTTGCATTCCTGTTTTCCATCAGCGCCGTATGGATCATTATCCTGCTCTTCCGCATCCTATGGGCGATCAAGAATGGTCAATTCGAAGATATGGAAGGCCCGGCGCAACGGATCCTGATGGATGACGATGACCCGATGATTCCGCACAACCAGGTCCGAGACAGCGCCCCGGAGTAAATCACCGCGAGGGCACACGCGTCGCTTCCCCCTCGAGGCCCGCGGATGCGCCTCCCATGCCGCTAGGCCCAGGTGGCCTGCCCTACCCGTACGTTCTTTCATCCCATTCGCCCTGGCGCCCCGCGGCCGCCTTGATCTTCCGCAACAGCCTCAATCTCCGACGAAAATCCTTCTCCACCTTATGCGCCTGTTCGAGTCGTCATCGCGCTATCCCACGGGTACCCCCCTGGCCGGGCGCCTCTGCCTCCTGCGACGACCCGGCAATGTGCGCATCGAATGAACCATGGTTTCCATAAATAGGTCAAAAAGCAGGACATCTTTCTCGTTTTGAGCGGCCCTTCCTTGAAATTTCGGAGCTTCCTTCGCCCCATGCGCCCCATGGACGATCCAGAGCCAATCTCCGCGGCGGCGCCAATGCCTGGAGCCCGATCGGCGGGCATTCCAGCCGTTCGCATATACTTAAGGGAGACGAAAACGCCGGACCAAGAACCGCGCTTTACCGGATTGCGGCGCCGGATGCCTCCTCTCTCCGGAGGCACGAACCACCATGGATCATCGGTGCTGGTGTCGAAAACCTCGGAGGTTGGTCCGACATCCGGACAGTGGGTTACGACCCTTGCAGCAAGCACGCGCTAACGGCACTTGAGGCCCGGCCGGTAGGCCCGCGTGCCTCGTCCTGCCACATGCGCAGAAATAGTTTCGCAGGGAGGGGTGGAGAACGGATCATACTTGGCACGGCACCGCTTTTCGCGCGACGTGGGAACGTGGACGCACCCATCAAGCCCGCAGCCACCAGAGGCTGACATGCAAAGGACATCGCGACGCGCGCTCGCGAGACCCCAGCATTCGGCCTCTTCCTGTTGATGCCATCGTGCGGATCGGGCACGCGCCGCCCACCCGGTTCGCAATGTCGGCCCGTGAACCGTTCAGGCGCTCCCGCCTTCGGGATTCTTGCGCGCCATGCAATAGCGGGAAGGACAACGGCACCCCGAAGGAACGCCCTCTCCTTTCAATCTCCCACGGATGGTTGAACGATGCCCGTACCCCCGCGAAAACGGCAAATCCCCGCCGCGCATAGGGCCCCGCGACCCGCCCACGAGACCCGATACGACGACCCAATCGGCGATCCGGCGCGTGTGGCCCGCGCCTTGCGGGTCATTGAGGAAGGGTTATGGGACTGGGAGGCAGAGGAAGACACCCTGTGGGTATCGCCGCGCTGGAAAGAAATGCTGGGCTATGCGGCTACCGATCCGGTCGGGACGCTTGGAACCTGGCAACGACTCATCCATCCCGACGATATGGAGGACTTCCTTACCGCCTGGCTCGCCTGCAAGGAGGGGCGCGCCGCCGAGCTGCGCATTGAATACCGCATACGACGCAAGGAAGGAACCTATGTCTGGGCACTGGCACGCGGACGGTGCATGCGCGAAGCTGGTGGCCCTTTGCGGATCGCCGGCACCCAAACAGACCTCTCCGCGCAAAAGCAATATGGAAACTATGAAGCCAGGTATCGCCGGCACCTGGAGGACGCGGTCCGAGCCCGTACGCACGAGTTCGAGATGCTGCGTGAGATCAGCGATGCGGTCGTCTCCGAGCTCGATCTCGGCAACCTGTTGCGCCTCGTCGCCGGAAAGACCCGCAGGTTGATTGGCGCCGAGACCCTCCTGGTGCCGATCCTCAATGAACGCCGCGACGGTTACCAGTATGCGGCGGCTGAAGGCGCCCATGCCGACGAGATCGTGGGGACCGGATTTTCCATTCAGACCGGGATGTGCGGCTGGGTGCTGCGCCACGGCAGGGCACTTTTGTATGGCGCGAACAGCCCATGGGTCCCGGACGGTGCGGCACCCACGCCATGGGAAGAGGGCCACCCGTCCGCCCTTCTCGTTCCGCTCTTCAGCAAGGGCGCCATCGTCGGCGGCTTGAGCGGCCTGGGAAAACAGGGCGGCGGCAGCTTCCTGCCTCGCGATCTGGAGCTGTTGACGGTGTTTGCAAACCAAGTGAGCTTGGCCGTCGAGAACGCCTTGCTGGTCGAGGCGCTGAAGGGCACCGTAGCCGACCTGGAAAAAAAGGTCCAAGAGCGAACTGCAGACCTGGAAGCCAGCAACAAGGAACTGGAAGCATTTGCTTACTCCGTTTCCCACGACCTTCGAGCGCCACTGCGCAGCATCGACGGATTCGGCCTTGCGCTGCTCGAGGATTACGGCGACGCGCTCGCAGGTGACGGCAAGGTTTATCTGGATCGCCTGCGGGCGAATACGCAACGCATGGGAGAGTTGATCGACGCCCTCCTTGCGCTTTCCCGGATCACGCGGACGGAGCCGTCCTTCGAGCCGGTCGACTTGTCCCGACTCGCAGCCGAGATTGGCGGCGAGCTCGCCAACACCGCAGACGCGCATCCGGTCGATTTTGTGGCCGAGCCAGGACTAAGCGCCCAAGGCGACCCCGGCCTCCTGCGCATTGCCCTCGAGAACCTGCTCGCCAACGCCTGGAAATTCACGGCAAAAGTCGCCCATCCCCGGGTCGAATTCGGCCGCTGCGAAAGCCACGGGACGCCGGCGTATTATGTGCGGGACAACGGCGCGGGCTTCGACATGGCGTACGCCGGCAAGCTCTTCGATGCATTCCAGCGCCTTCATTCGGCGTCGGACTTCCCGGGCACTGGCATCGGACTCGCCACCGTCAAGCGCATCATCGCGCGCCACCATGGGGGCGTATGGGCACATGCCGCGCCTGGCGCCGGCGCGACATTTTATTTCACCGTTGGTTGAATGGAGGTCACGGCCGACAAGGAGCGCTTTGTGCAAAATTGCGATTTCCAGAAGAGACCCATCCTGCTGGCGGAAGACAACCCCGACGATGAGCTGCTGACTCGCCGCGCACTCCGTCAGAACCACATCGTCAACGACGTCATCGTGGCTCACGACGGCGTGGAGGTACTCGACTACTTGTTTCCTGCGGACCGGGATAGCGCAACCGGGTCGAATGTCCTGCCCGCCTTCCTCCTGCTCGACCTCAAGATGCCCAGGATGGGGGGACTGGAGGTGCTGGAGCGGGTACGGGCCGACCCCCGCACAGAATTGCTGCCCGTCATCATCCTCACTTCCTCCAAAGAGGAACAAGACCTGATCCAGGGCTACCGCCTCCATGCGAACAGCTACATCCGCAAACCCGTCGACTTCGTGCAATTCGTCGAGGCCGTGCGGCAGCTGGGCATGTACTGGCTGTTTCTGAACGAACCTCCCCCCTACGAGAGCCATCCATGACTCGGCCCTTGCGTGTCCTGATCGTCGAGGATTCCGAAGCCGACGCCCTCTTGACGCTGCGCGCCCTGCGGTCCGCCTTCGAGGTCACCCATGCCCGCATCGAGACCGCCGAGCAAATGCGCCGCGCCTTGCGCGAGCAGTCTTGGGATGTCCTAATTAGCCATATTGCTCAGCCCGCAGCCAGCGCTCGGGGCGGGCGGTGGTGCGGACTGCGGCCACAAGCAGGCGCTTCAGGATGGCGGACAAGTCGAAGCGGCGGTTGAAGCGGTATTGGACC
>JAJYKK010000050.1 GCA_021788645.1 Pseudomonadota bacterium | reverse complement strand
TTTCTTGCGCCCAAGGTTGTTCTTCTTTATCCGGTCTGCCTTGGCAATTCGCCCTGCTTCGCGGTGCTTCTTCTCCAGCGCATGCAGCTTGTTGCGCTGCTTGCCGGCGGCAGAAACCTTGTCGCTGCAATCGGTCATCACCTTGCCGAAGTTCTGGCCGTGATGGTCGCCATCGGAGTCGGTAAATGCTTCGGTGTAACCCTTGTTGTGATCGAGCAGGTCAAACCCGAACCGCACCAGACGATCCTTGTGAGCCACAATTAGACGGCCAATGTCACCGGCAGCAATGCGATCCATCAGCGACAGGAACTGCTTGCGCTTGAAGTTCATACCGCCGCCAACTTCCTGTACCCACTCATCGACGGCAATACCTGCGCCGAGGCAATACTGCTTCATCGCCGAGACTTGCGATTGCAGGTCGTCTTTCTGCCCGTGGCTGGATACGCGGCAATAGACCACCGTCAGGCGCTTTTCGTCCGCCTTGCCAAGAATGCCGCGAACGTCATCCTCGTCGAAGTAGCGATGCCCGGAAGACAGACGCTTGCTTTTAAGCAGCCCGTCGCGCTCCCACCGGCGAACGGTTGAAGCTGATCGACCTATCCGGCGGGCGAAGTCGCTGATGTTGTAGTGCTTTTCCATTTAGCGGATTATAGAAAGATATGAACAAGATTCAAGCATCAGTTAAAACCTCCTTTGGTCTTCAAGTCCGGGGCTCCGATGACGGATCGCTCAGGGCGGGCGCCCCCCGCTGCGGCCGGATGCCCTCGGGTCCGTGCTCAGCCGCCAGCGTCAACGCGATCCGGAATGCGTTCAAGGTCCGAGAGCCATGCCGCAGCCTCGCCGTCGCTCGGGGCGCGATAGTCGCCGCGCGGCGAGAGCGAGCCGCCCGATCCGACCTTCGGACTGTTCGGCACGCAGCTTCGCTTGTACTGGCTGGTCTGGAAGAATCGTCTGAGGAATACGCCGAGCCAGCGCTTGATCGTCCCGATGTCGTAGCGGTGGCAAAGAGCACCGGCCATGTCCGGCCAGCGACCGGCGTCCTCGTCGTGCCAGGCGCTCCAGGCCAGGAACGCCACCTTGCTCGGCGCATACCCGAAGCGCAGGATGTAGTAGAGGTGGAAATCCTGCAGTTCATAGGGGCCGACGATCTCCTCCGATCGCTGCCCAGGTTGCCCGCCGTGGTCACCCGGGATGAGCTCGGGGCTGATCTCGGTGGCCGCCACCGCTTCCAGGAGCGGACTCAAGGCTTCGCCGAACTGATGCGTCCGCGCGGCCCAGCGGATGAGGTACTGAACAAGCGTTTTGGGGACGCTCGCGTTGAGGCTATAGTGCGACATGTGGTCGCCGACCCCATAGGTGCACCAGCCGAGCGCGAGTTCGGTCAGGTCGCTCGTGCCCACCACAAGCGCCCCGTGCAGGTTGGCGAGGCGGAACAGATGGCTCGTGCGTTCGCCGGCCTGTACGTTCTCGAAGGTCAAGTCGTGGACGCCTTCGCCGTTCGCGAAAGGGTGGCCGATGTCGCGGAACATCTGCATGCAGCTCGGGCGGACATCGATCTCGCCCGCATGGGCGCCGATCAGCCGAATCAGGCGCCGTGCCTGGTCGAGCGTGCGTTCGCCGGTGGCGAACCCCGGCAGGGTGTAGGCCAGGATGTTCGAGCGCGGAAGGCCCATCGCGTCCATGGCCTTGGCGCAGACGAGCAGCGCCTGAGTGGAGTCGAGACCGCCGGAGACGCCGATGACGACCCGCTCGATGCCCGCCGAGCGCATCCGCTTGACGAGCCCCTGAACCTGGATGGCATAGACTTCGCGGCACCGCCGGTCACGGCTCGCGGCATCGCTTGGCACATAGGGGAACCGTTCGTAGGCGCGCTGTAGCGGCAGACGGCCGGCGGGAATGTCCAACACAAACGGGACCGCCTGAAAACGTTCCAGGGCTGCGCGGTGGCGTGCGCGCGCCTGGCCGAAGCTGTTCTGGCGCATCCGGTCCGCCTCGAGGCGCTCGAGATCGACGTCGGCGGTCAGGAGCTGGGGATGATCGGCAAAGCGCTGCGTTTCGGCCAGACAGCTCCCGTTCTCGTGGATCATGCCGTGCCCGTCCCAGGCGAGGTCGGTGGTCGATTCTCCGGGGCCTGCCGCGCTATAGACGTAGGCCGCGATGGCGCGGGCCGACTGGTTCGCGGCGAGTTGCCGGCGGTAGTCCTCCTTCCCGATGGTGATGTTCGACGCGGACAGGTTGACGAGCACGGTGGCGCCGGCCAGCGCAGCCAGGGACGAGGGCGGGATAGGGGTCCACAAGTCCTCGCAGATCTCGATCGCGAAACGGAAGGCGGGCAGGTTTTCCGCCCGGAAAATCAGCTCGCTGGCAAAGGGAATGCCCGGCTGGCCGCATAGCGTGATGCGTTGGAATCCCGCCGTATCGCCGGGCGTGAATTGGCGCAGCTCGTAGAACTCGCGATAGTTGGGGAGATAGGTCTTGGGCACGGCGCCCAGGATATGACCCCGGTGGACGACCACGGCGCAGTTGTAGAGGAGGCTGTCCACCCGCAGGGGCATGCCCAGCACCGCCACCAGGGGCAAGCTCCGGGTGGCGTCCAGCAATCCGCGGAGGGCTGCCTGGGCGGCGTCCAGCAAGGCCTGCTGATGGAACAGGTCGTCGCAGGAATAGGCGGACAGGCCCAGTTCGGGAAACACGGCCAGGATCGCGTGCCGCGCGGCGGCCTCCCGGAGCAGGGCAAGGCTTTGCGCGGCGTTGAAGGCGGGATCGGCCACCCGGACGTCGGGCACGGCCACCGCCACCCGCACGAAGCCGTGGCGATACAGGTTGATGAATGCATCGGCTGAAGACATGGCATTTCCCTGAGGATATGTTTGCGACCCTAGCCAGCTGCCCGGTTTTTGTCAACCGGGGCCTGCCTCGGTCGTGCCGGCCGGTTGCCCATGTGCCATAATGCAGACATGGAGAACGTAAACCTGACGGACCACTTCCTCATCGCCATGCCGAACATGGCGGATTCCTATTTCACCAAGACCCTCACTTACATCTGCGAGCACAACGATCAGGGTGCCCTCGGCGTGGTCGTGAACCGGCCCCTGGAAATGACCATGGAAGCCCTGTTCGAGCAGCTCGACATCGCGCTCGCCGATCAAGCCCTCAAGGAGCGGTGGGTCCACTTCGGGGGGCCTGTCCAGATGGATCGCGGCTTCGTGCTGCACATGCCGGTGGGGCATTGGCAATCGACCCTGGCGGTCAACGGGCGGGTCGGCTTGACCACCTCCAAGGACATCCTCGAGGCGGCGGCGCGCGCCGAAGGCCCGCCCAAGCTCTTCGTCACCCTGGGCTACGCCGGATGGGCGGCCGGCCAGCTGGAGCAGGAACTTGCGCAAAACGCCTGGCTCTCGGTCAGAGCCTCCACCGACATCCTCTTCGACGTGCCATGGGAGGATCGGCTGCCGGCGGCCATGAGGCAGTTGGGCGTGGATTTCTCGCGGCTGTCCGAGGCGGCGGGGCATGCCTGAGGGCGCCGTCTGCGCCCCCGAATCCCCCGGTGCGACGGCGGGTGCCGCTTTTCCCTCGCGCGGGTCGGTGCTGGCCTTCGATTTTGGGCTGAAGCGCATCGGCGTGGCGGTGGGAGAGCTGGATTTGCAGCTCGCGCATCCGCTGATGACCGTGCCCGGGGAACCCAAGGCGCAGCGCTTCGAGCGCATCGAGGCGCTCGCGCGCGAGTGGGCGCCCGTCCTTCTGGTGGTCGGGGTCCCGTCATCCCAAGGGGAGGCCGACCACCCCATGGCGCGCCCCTGCCGCCGCTTCGGCGCCGAGTTGGGCGCCCGTACCGGGCTCCGCGTCGTTTTCGTGGACGAAACCCTGACCTCGGCCGCCGCCGGTGCGGACCTGGCCGAGGCCGGCCTGCGTGGCAGAAGGCACAAGCCCCTGCTGGACCCGGTTGCGGCGCAGCGGATTCTCGAGACCTTCTTCGCATCCCTTTGAGCAGCGTGTTCGCGATTTTTTAGGCATAATGGGACTTTGACCCCCCGAGCCTCGATGCCATGGACCTGCCGAACGCCGAAACGCTCGTTGCGCATCTGGCCGACCGCATCGCGCCCCATGTGGGCGCCGAGAGCGCCCTGGTCGGCATTCATACCGGGGGGGCTTGGCTTGCGCAAAGGCTGCACCAGCGTCTGGGAATGGCCACCCCGCTCGGGACGCTCGACATTTCCTTCTACCGCGACGACTTCAGCCGCATTGGCCTGCATCCCCAGGTCAAGCCGTCGGACATTCCCTTCGCCGTCGAGGGGCGCGACATCATCCTGGTCGACGATGTGCTGTATACCGGGCGCACGATTCGTGCGGCCATGAATGAGCTCTTTGATTATGGGCGTCCGAGCGCGATACGCCTGGCCGTGCTGATCGACCGCGGCGGGCGTGAGCTGCCGGTGTGCCCCGACTTCGTGGGGGAGCGAATCGCCTTGCCGCGGCACCAGAATATCCAGCTGACGCTGGAGGCGGGCCATGGTTTCGTCTTGTCGCTGCAGTCCCCGTCCGCACAGGTGGATGCCTAAGGCATCCGGTTCGATTATAATCTCGCCCAGCCGTTGTGTTTGGCCGCGCTGGCGGGCGCGGCCTGTCGTGAGCCTGTGACCGGGACTATGCGCAACAATCCGCAAATCAACCAGCATGGCGAACTCAATCACCTGCTCACGCTCGAGGGCTTGCCGCGCGAAATCCTGCTTCATATCCTCGATACTGCCGCGTCGTTTGTCGGCGTGGCGGAGCGCGAGGTCAAGAAGGTGCCGCTGTTGCGCGGCAAGGCCATCTTCAATCTCTTCTTCGAGCCGAGCACGCGCACCCGCACCACCTTCGAGATTGCCGCCAAGCGGCTGTCCGCCGACGTCCTCAATCTCAATATCGGTGCCTCCTCCCAGTCGAAAGGGGAGACGGTTCTCGACACGGTGGACAACCTGTCGGCCATGCATGCCGACATGTTCATCGTGCGGCACGCCCAAAGCGGTGCCGCCCATCTCATTGCGCAGCATGTCGCGCCCCATATCCATGTCATCAACGCCGGCGACGGCCGTCATGCGCATCCCACGCAGGGCCTGCTCGACATGTACACCATCCGGCACTACAAGCCCGATTTCGGCGGGCTGCGGGTGGCCATCGTGGGCGATCTGATGCACTCGCGCGTGGCCCGTTCCGAGATTCATGCGCTCAACATTCTGGGCACGCGGGAGGTGCGCGTCATCGCGCCGAAGACGCTGATTCCGAGCGGCGTCGAGGGGCTGGGTGTCCAGGTCTACCACAACATGGCGGCGGGGCTTGCCGGGGTCGACGTGGTCATCATGCTGCGTCTGCAACATGAGCGCATGAAGGGGGCCATTCTGCCGTCGGCACAGGAATATTTTAAGTATTATGGCCTCACCCCGGAAAAGCTCGCCTTTTGCAGCCATGACGCCATCGTGATGCACCCGGGCCCGATGAACCGCGGCGTCGAGATCGACTCGTCGGTCGCCGATGGCGCGCAATCGGTCATCCTGCCGCAGGTCACCTTTGGCATCGCGGTGCGCATGGCGGTCATGAGCATCCTGGCGAGCAGCGGATCCTGAAGAGGACTCAGACGTGCGCGATCGGACGATGGGGCGAGGGGCATGAAGCTGGTGATCAAGGGCGGGCGTCTGATTGACCCCAAGCATGGGCGGGATGCGGTGACGGACGTGTACATCGCCTCCGGCAAGATCGCCGCCCTGGGGGCGGCTCCTGCGGGTTTCATCGCACAGCGCATGATCGATGCCACGGGACTCGTGGTATGCCCGGGCTTCGTCGACCTGTCGGCGCGGCTGCGCGAGCCGGGGCTCGAGTACAAGGCGACGCTGGAAAGCGAGCTGGAGGCGGCCATGGCCGGCGGCGTGACGAGCCTCGTGTGCCCGCCCGACACCGATCCGCCGCTCGACGAGCCGGGGTTGGTCGAGATGCTCAAGCACCGGGCGAGAAGCCTCAACAAGGCGCGGGTGTTCCCGCTCGGTGCGCTCACCCAGAAGCTCGAAGGGCGTGAGCTCACCGAGATGGCCGAGCTGTCGGACGCCGGCTGCATCGGGTTTTCTCAGGCGGATGCCGCGCTCACCGACACCATGACCTTGATGCGCGCCTTGCAGTATGCGGCCACCTTCGGATTCGCGGTATGGCTTCGTCCTCAGGACGTTTTCCTGTCGCGCCACGGCGTGGCGCATGACGGAGAGGTGGCCACGCGCCTCGGCCTGCCCGGCATCCCGAGCTGTGCCGAGACGGTCGCCTTGTCGACCATCCTCCTGCTCGCGCGCGAGACCGGGGCGAGGATTCATCTGTGCCGGCTGTCCACCGCGGCCGGCATCGGGATGGTACGCGTGGCCAAGGAGCAGGGCTTGGCGGTCACCTGTGATGTCGGCATGCACCATGTGCACTTGAGCGAATCGGACATCGGTTTCTTCGATTCCAATTGCCGCCTGGTGCCCCCGCTGCGCGCCGAGGCCGACCGTGCGGCGATCCGCGCGGGACTTGCCGATGGCACCATCGACGCGGTCTGTTCCGACCACAGTCCGGTGGACGACGATGCCAAACAGGTGCCTTTTGGCGAGGCGGAGCCGGGAGCGACGGGCCTGGAGCTCTTGTTGCCGCTCAGCTTGCAGTGGGCACGCGAAGCTCACCTGCCTTTGGACCGGGCATTGGCGCGGATTACCCACGAACCGGCCCGGCTGCTGGGTATCGCGGGGGGCGAACTGGGCGTGGGCAGTCCGGCCGACGTCTGTGTCTTCGATCCCGATGCGCACTGGCGTGTTGATCGCAAGTCATTGTACAGCCAAGGCAAGAACACCCCGTTCCTGGGCGCCCGGATGCAAGGGCGGGTGTGCTGCACGCTCGTGGACGGTCATGTGGTGTTCGATCGGCCGCACGGGCGGGAGGCGAGAAAACAGGCCACGACCTGAGCGGGGGCGGGCGAAGGCCCGAAAGGGGACCGTTATGTATCGACGTATTCTGGTGGCCATTGACGGCAGCGAGACCTCGCGGGAGGCGCTGCGCGAAGCGCTGAAGCTGGCGGCGGAAAGTCCAGCCCTGCTGCGTCTCGTCCATGTCGTGGACGAGACGCTCGTCAATTGGGATGAAGGCGGCTGGATGGCGGACCCGCGCGTCCAGGAGGCGCTGCATGCCGCCGGGAAGGCCATCGTGGAGGGGGCCGTGGAACAGGCTCGACAGGCGGGTATCGAGCCCGAAACGGCGCTTGTCGAGACGGTGGCGCGACGGGTCGGCGCGGTGATCGCGGAGGAGGCGGCCCGGTGGGCCGCGGACCTCATCGTGATCGGTACGCACGGCCGGCGGGGCATTGATCGCCTGCTGCTCGGAAGTGTGGCGGAGGCGGTGATCCGCACCGCCCCGGTCCCGGTTCTCCTGATCCGCTCCGGTGCCGCATGAACGCGCCCAATCCGCCCGCCGCGCCCCCCGAGGCTCCCGCGCACGGCCTGACGAGCGAGGAGGCGGCGCGCCGCCTGCAGCTTCAAGGGCCCAACGCGTTGCCCGAGGAAAAGCCCAATCCCTGGCTGCGGCTGGCGGGCCGTTTCTGGGCGCCGGTGCCATGGATGCTCGAGATCACCGTCGCCATCGAGCTCCTCCTGCACAAGCGGGCCGAGGCGCTGATCATCGGGATGCTCCTGGTCTTCAACGCCCTCTTGAGCTTCGTCCAGGAGGGGCGGGCGCAGAACGCCCTCGCGCTTCTCAGAAGCCGCCTGGCGGTGAACGCGCGCGTCCTGCGCGATGGCCGCTGGCAGATGGTTCCGGCGGCGAACCTGGTGGAGGGCGACTTCGTCCATGTGCGCATGGGCGACCTGGTGCCCGCGGACCTCGCCATTGCCGAAGGCAATGTCGAGCTCGACCAGTCGGCGCTGACCGGAGAGTCGCTGCCGGTTGACGCCTCCGCCGACAATCCCGCCTATTCCGGCTCGGTGGTCAAGCGCGGCGAGGCGAGCGGGCGCGTGACGGCCACCGGTACGCGGACCTTCTTCGGCAAGACCGCCGAGCTGGTGGGAACGGCCAGGACCGTGAGCCACCTCCAGGAGATCATCTTCCGGATCGTTCGCTACATGCTGATCCTGGACGCGGTGATGGTGGCCGCTCTTCTCGTCTATGCGCCGATCGCCCACTTGCCCTGGAGCGATGTGCTCCCCTTCGCCCTCATCCTGCTGGTCGCCTCGGTGCCTGTGGCCCTGCCGGCCACCTTCACCCTGGCCACTGCGCTCGGCGCCCTCGAGCTCGCCCGGCGCGGCGTGCTGGTCACCCGGCTGTCGGCGATCGAAGAGGCGGCCGCGATGGAGGTGCTGTGCGTCGACAAGACCGGCACGGTGACGGAAAGCCGGCTGTCCGTCGCCGGGGTCGCGCCGAACGCGCCCTTCGGCGAGGGGGAACTCCTGCGGCTTGCGGCCATTGCCTGCGACGAAGCAACCCAGGATCCCATTGATCTTGCCATCCTGGCCGCTGCGCGAGCCCAAGGGGACACGGGGACCTCGGGGCGGCTCCGGTTCATTCCCTTCGATCCCGCCACGAAATATTCCGAAGGGATCGTTGAACGAGAAGGACGGCCCTTCCATGTCGTCAAGGGCGCGCCGACCGCGGTCGGGGGGAGGCTGTCGCAGGCGATGCCGATGGACGGCATGGAGCCGCTCGCCGCACAAGGCTATCGTGTGCTTGCGGTCGCGGCGGGCGACCCCGAAGCGCTCCGATTTGCCGGCTTCGTCGCCCTGGAGGATCCGCCGCGGCCCGACTCCGCCGAGTTGATCCGCCATCTCACCCGGCTCGGCCTGCGCGTGATCATGATCACCGGCGATTCGCTGGCGACGGCCCGTGCGGTGGCGGCCAAGGTGGGCATCGGCAACCGGGCCTGCACCGGCGAAAGCCTGCGCCACGGGGAGCGCGATGCCTGCGACGTGTTTGCGGGCGTCTTTCCCGAAGACAAGTTCCGTCTGGTGCAAAGTCTCCAGCAAGGCGGGCGCGTCTGCGGGATGACCGGGGACGGCGTCAACGACGCGCCTGCCCTGAAGCAGGCGGAGGTGGGTATCGCCGTGGCCACGGCGACCGATGTGGCCAAGGCGGCCGCCAGCGTGGTGCTGACCCGGCCGGGACTGTCCGAGATCGCGGCTGCCGTCGAGACCAGCCGGCGCATCTACCAGCGCATGCTGACCTACACCTTGAACAAGATCATCAAAACGGTGGAAATTGCGGTCTTCCTGAGCGTGGGCGTCATGCTGACCGGCACCTTCGTGATCACGCCCATGCTGATCGTCCTCCTGCTGTTCACGAACGACTTCGTGACCATGTCGATCGCGACCGACCAAGTCGCCTATTCCCTGCGCCCGGATCGCTGGCGCATCCGGCGACTCATGGCCACCGGCGCAGTCCTGGCGGGCTTCGTGCTGGTGCTCTCCTTCAGCGTGTTCTTCGTCGGGCGCGACGAGCTGCACCTGCCCCTGGCGCAGCTCCAGACGCTCATATTCGTGATGCTGGTCTACACCGGCCAAGGCAACGTCTATCTCGTGCGCAGTCGCGGTCACTTTTGGGATTCCCGGCCGAGCCGGTGGCTGTTGCTGGCCTCCGTGCTTGATATTCTCGTCGTGAGCACGCTGGCGGCGCGCGGCATCCTGATGGCCGCGATCCCGGGCCCCTTCCTGTTCGGCCTCGGCGCCCTCGTGCTGGCCTATCTCTTCGTGCTGGATTTCGTCAAGATCGCGGTATTCCGCCGCGTCGCGCTACGCTAGCGCGCCCCCGGGGCGTGCGCGCGCCTGGCCGCGCCGTGCGGGCCGGCGGCTAGACGTACTGGTGGGCGAGCGTGACGTAATGCCGCGCGGAATAGGCGAAGTACGCGAGTTCGGCATCGGTGAGCGGGCGTATCGCTTTGACCGGACGTCCGAGATAAAGGTGTCCGCTTTGAAGCGTCTTGCCCTCGGGAACGAGGCTTCCCGCGCCCAGCAACACCCGCGGTTCGAGCACGGCGTGGTCCATGATGATGGCACCCATGCCGATGAGGCATTCATCGCCGATGGTGCAGCCGTGCAGGATGACCGAATGGCCGACGGTCACGCGCGCGCCCACGGCGAGGGGGGCGCCGAGAGGATCGCCCGGTGTCTTGTGGCTCACATGGAGCACGCAAAGATCCTGAATGTTCGTCTCCCGCCCGATGCGGATGCTGTTCACGTCCCCTCGCACCACTGCGTTGCACCATATCGAGGCCTCCGCGCCGACATGGACATCGCCAATCACCTGGGCGGAAGGGTGGATGAAGGCGCCGTCCGCGATGTGCGGCCACACGTTCTGGAAAGGTGCCGTCCCTCGCTGTTTGATGGTTGCCCCCCCCTTCTTCAATATTCCCGTATCATGCAAGGCCGCCCTTTTCAGGGAGAACGGATGCGGAATGCACGATGCCGTCATTCGTTTGTGCTAGAGTCCGTAGGGTGGAATTTACGCGAACTCACGTATAATTTCCAGATCGGGTCCCTGCACGGGGCGTGCGGCCGCGCGCTCGCCTGGATCGGCAAGGTCCGGTCGGGCCGAGCCGCTTCGGCGGAACATTCCGCGCCCGGCCGAGCGACCTATCGGGGAAGATCGTTTTGACAAACGGAGGGCGAGCCAGGACGCGTGGCGTCGCTCGCCCTCGCTGGCATAAGGGGCGGGTTGTCTCTCGCCAACGAATGGATGCTATCCAAGCCAATGCTTGACCGGGGGGCGGTTTTTGTCACGGGCGGGACCGGCTACATCGGTTCTCACACCTGTATCGCCCTGATCGAGAAAGGTTTCCGTCCTGTCGTCGTGGACAACTTGTGCAACAGCGATCCGGTCGTCCTCGATCGCATCGCCGCGATCACCGGCTATCGCCCCACCTTCCATCACGCGGACGTGCGCGACGAGCGGACGATCGAGGGGATCTTGCGTGCGGATCTTCCTATCGCCGCCATTCACTTTGCCGGGCTCAAAGCCGTCGGCGAGTCGGTGGCGCAACCGCTGCGCTATTACGCGAACAACGTGGAAGGCTCGGTCAAACTCTTCGGGGCCTTGCAGCGCCTGGGCGTGAAGCGCGTCATCTTCAGTTCTTCCGCGACCGTGTATGGCGATCCGGATGCGGTGCCCATCCCGGAAAGCGCGCCGCTTCGGCCGACCAACCCGTATGGCCAGACCAAGGCGATGGTGGAGCAGGTGTTGCGCGACCTGCATGGTGCGGATCCGGCTTGGCGTGTGGCCATTCTACGGTACTTCAACCCGGTGGGCGCCCATGAATCGGGGACCATGGGCGAGGATCCGCAAGGCATTCCGAACAACCTCATGCCCTATGTTGCCCAGGTGGCAGTCGGCCGGCGCGAATCCCTGAGCGTATTCGGCAATGACTATCCCACGCCGGACGGCACCGGCATGCGCGACTATATTCACGTGATGGATTTGGCCGAGGGGCATGTGGCGGCATTGGGGCACGTTTTGGGCCGCGAGGGCGTGCTGACGGTCAATCTGGGCACCGGACGGGGCCACAGCGTGCTAGAGATGGTGCAGGCCTTCGAGCAAGCCAGCGGGCGTCCTGTCCCCTTTCGTATCGTGGGCAGGCGGCCCGGCGACATCGCAACCTGCTATGCGGGCACGCAAAGGGCGGCCGAGGTGCTTGGCTGGCGCGCGCGGCGCGGCCTGGACGCGATGTGCCAGGACGCCTGGCGCTGGCAGCATGCCAATCCCAACGGGTATGCGGGGGGCGGGCGGCCCGAGGTGGAGACTTCCGTCCAGGGTTGAGGGTTTGGGCGCGGGACGCCTCGTGGGCGAACGGATACTTGACTTAATTGCTCAACTATCATTAAACTTAGACTAAGACTAAGGGTTGAGAAAAGTCTGTTCCCCAATAATTTGATCTGGCCAACGGAGGGCTGACAATGGAACTGCAGGTCGAAGTGCCGCAACGTGATGGCGATGGCTACCTTCTCGACATGAACGAATGGACCCCGGAAATCGGCCGCGCGATGGCGGACGCCGACGGGTATGAGTTGACTGACCAGAAATGGGACCACATTCTCAAGGCCCGCGAATACTTTGAGGAATTCGGCAGCGTCCCCCCCATCCGCAAATTCGCCAAGTACATCGGCGAGGAGCAGAACGCGGTGTTCAAGCTGTGGATGACGGGCCCGATGAAGCCCATCACGAAGTATGGCGGCCTGCCCAAGCCAACCGGCTGCGTCTGACGCAACCTCGTGGCTTGGCACGGGCCAACTTCGGCGTGCGGTCTGCGTCTTCTCACCGAGCGCAGGTCGTCTTCTCCGCGCCCGTCTCCTTCGGGGGACGGGCGTCAAGTGCTCCGATCCATGGCTTGATGCCGGCGCCGGGCGGCGGCTCGCGCATCGCCACGGAATCTGCGCGGTCTTGGCCGCAACCCTCGGCCGTCGGGCCGGCTGATCTGCCCGTTCCCTCGGGTGCGCGTTCCCCACCCCATTCGCGAGCGGACTGTGCCGGCTCGCCGATCCTGGGAGGCCCCCTTCGCTTGCAGCTTCGCGCGACTGGACTTTGGTCATGGACTCCCACGCCGACAACGAGCTCGCGATTCTTTCGTGGATCCATCGATTCGGGCACTTAAGGAAGACGGAGATACTCCGTCTTCTGGACCCCGTCACGCCGGCGCGCGTCCGCAGGGTGCGGCAGGCGCTCGAGCGCCTGGTGGAGCAAGATGAGCTGATCGAACGGGTCAACCCGACGGGTACGGGCTCGTTTCTGTTGAGCGCCAAGGGCGCGCGACGGTTGCGCTGGCTGTCGCCGACATACGAGGGCGCGAAAAGCGGCGGGCCCCTGTCCTCGGTGAGCGGGCCGACGTTCTATCATCGAACGCTCGGCACGCTGTTCCTCGTCGAGATGGCGGTGCGGGGACATGCCATCACCACGGAGCACGAAATCCAGCAGGGGCGGATGCCGATCGCGCGCGAACCGGACAAGGTGCCGGACGGGTTGTACGTGCACGACGGCCGGTGGGTCTGGGTCGAGGTCGAGTCGTCGCGCAAGCCCAAGGCCAAATTTCGCTCGGTGGTGGATTTTGCCTGCGAGCGGGCAGGGACACTCCCGGTCGCCTTTGTCTTCGACCCGACCGGCGGGCACGAGGCGCGCCTCCGGCGGGCGATCGACACTCGGGTTGGGGCGGCCGATGCGGCGGTGTGGGCCCGTATCTGCTTTGCGCGTTTGTCGCTCGACCGCGGATTGACGTTGTCCGCACTGGAAATCGTCCCGCTGGCGCCGCCCGACCGGGAGGGCGCGGCCGAGACGGCGGCCTCCCCTGGGCGGATGCTGGGCGATATCACGGGGATCTCGACGCCACGGATCATTCTCTTGGCCGATGACGAGGGCGGATACCAGGTCCCCGGTGGCCCGCACCTGAGCTGTGAGGCGGTGCGGGCGATGGTCGACAGGGGGCTGTCGGGCGCGCAGCCGCCGGCCTTCGTGGAACTGCGTCGGGGGAAGGGCGGGTGGACGCGCTTTGATTACCGCGACGGCGCCTATTGCGTCGCCGGCCAGCCGGGAACGTGCACCATCGGCCAATTGCGGGATCGCCTGCTGGGGGCGTCGCACGCGCAGGCGGGGGGCGATGCGCCCGCGGACTGACGCACGCGGCGGCGGGCGTTGCCGCATCGCCGGGGCGTGCCGCTCAGATGCTGTCGGGGAACGCCTCCGGACCGAGGGCGGCATCCTCTGCGGGAATCGGGTGCGGGCGTTCGCCTTTGGCCGGCAGCGGCGCGAGACTGACGGTCTTTGCGATGCCTTCACCGAGCCAGACCCCTACCATGGGCGGCAGGGCGAGGAACATGTTTTCGTCGATATAGGGCCGCTGGGCCTCGCTCCATGTCCTTCGGGGTCGGCCCAGCCAGGAGCGCGCAGGCTCAAAGCTCTCGCGGCCAATGATCACCTGCCCGCTCAACCGTGCCCCCCATTGCGCCGTCTCGGGTGAATTGACCCGGTAGACGCACTTGATGCCGGCATTGCCGATGGCACCCTCCACGGCGACGGGGTCGAGGTTGCCGCAATCGCGCAGATCCCCGAGGCTCTGGTGGGCGGCGATGATGTGGCAGGATTTGTCGCGAACGGTGCCGAACGCACGAACCACCTCGGCCGACAGGAGATACTTGATTTCGTCCAGGAAGACGGCGCAATGGCGGGGTGCCGGCGTGCGCGGTCGGCGTTCGACGATTTGCATGAGGCGGAGGCAGAGCATCTTCTGCAGCTTGACCGTCCGGGCGTAGCGGGTGCTGCCCAAGACATAGAGGATGCCGCCGTCTTCGAGCAGGCGGCGAAGGTCGTAGCCCGTGCGGGTGTCGATGCAGGCGAGCCCCGTCAATTCCTCGAGGTCCGCCCAGAACTTGCGGGCATCCTTGTGCTTCTTGCGTTCCGGCGCAAGGGCGGCGAAGGCCTGGCGCGCATTCAGCACCCGATTCTCGGCCATGTACCGCGCGGTCAGGGCGGCCGCGCGGCGGTCATCGAGGCGGTAGACGTCGGCCATGTCTCCCTTCTCCGTGAGATCGAAGCCCGCGACCAAGAGTTCTTCGATCTCGTTCGCCTCGGCGCCTTCGAAAAGGCCCAGTTGGGCAGGGGCGCCGGGCCGCAGATCGAGCAGGCGGAACGGCAGCCCTTTGTCCTTTGCGATGTTGAATAGGGCTGTCGCCATGAATTGGTCATCCTTGGGATCGAAGACGCACACCGCTTCCCCCGCCATGGCGCATTGCGCAACCAGGATTGAGGCGGCGACGCTTTTCCCCATCCCCGTGATGCCGACGAGGTCCACGTGGCTCTTGCGCAACCGCAGCCAAGGCAAGTAGACGGCCCGCCCGGACGCGTCGATGCCGACGAACACGCCCTTCTTGAGATTGAAATGGCGGCGCGGGTCGTGCGGGCGAGGGCGGGGCAGGGTCCTATGGATCTCGCGGACGTCGGTGAGGCCCAGCGCGCCGGTGCCCGGCCTGTGGACTTTCATGAAGATCGCGGCCAACGCGAAGCCGCCCAACGTGAACGGGGGAGGGATGATCGGCGCCGCCACGAGGCTGGCGAAGAGTCCGATCGACATCAGCCAGACCATGCGCATGGGACGTCTTCCGGAGCAGTCAGGAATGCGGAGCCGAGTGCGTCCCGGCCGCCTATTGATATAGCACACGCAGCGCTTGCCGTGGGGGACAAACGCCCGAACCAAGACGGCCGGCGCGGCGGTGATTTGAATCGCGCCCCCGAATCGGGGCACAATCGCTGCATGGGAAGCCTTCATCCATCTTCGTCCGGGCGATGAGCGCCACGCGTGCGTGAACCCCGACATTCGCCTTGGTGATGCCATGAACCCTTTGCTTGATTTCTCCGGACTGCCGCGCTTCGGCGACATCGAACCGCGGCACGTCGCCCCCGCGATCGACAGCCTGCTCGCCCAGAACCGGGCCCTGCTCGCAGACCTGACCTCAGGCGCCGAGCGGCCGACCTGGGAGACCTTCGCCGCGCCCCTCGAGGAGGCCAATGATGCCCTGTCGCGCGCATGGTCGCAGGTGTCGCATCTGAACGCCGTGATGAATAGTCCCGAGCTTCGCGAGGCCTACAACGCCGCCTTGCCGAAGATCACCCAATACTATGCCGCATGGTCCCAGGATCTTGGCCTTTACGAGCGATTCAGGAGCCTGCGCGAGTCGCCGGACTTCGCGCAGGCGAGCGCCGCGCGCAGACGGGTCGTCGACAACGAGCTGCGGGACTTCCGCTTGGGCGGCGCGCAGTTGCCGCCGGAGGAGAAGGCGCGCTTCCTCGCCATCCAGGAGGAATTGGCGAGTCTTTCGGCGCGCTTCGAAGAAAACGTGCTGGATGCGACCAACGCCTTCGCCGTCTACCTCGACCAGCAGCACGCGCTCGCAGGCCTTCCGGCTGACCTGCTGGCGGCCGCCCGCGAGAGTGCCAGGGAAGACGGGCGAGAAGGCTTCAAGCTGACCTTGCGCGCGCCTTCCTATGTCCCTGCCATGCAGTATGCGGACGACCGGGCGCTGCGGGAGACGCTCTATCGGGCGTTTGTCACGCGCGCCTCCGAGTTCGGGCAGGCCGCCTGGGACAATACCGCGCTGATTCGGAGCATTCTGCGCCTCCGGCAGGAGGCGGCGCATCTGCTGGGCTTTGGCGACTATGCCGAAGTGTCGCTGGCGACCAAGATGGCCGAGTCGCCAGCCCATGTGCTGGCATTCCTGAACGACTTGGGCGAGCGCGCGAAGCCGGCGGCCGCGCGCGATTTCCAGGAGCTGACCGAGTTCGCGCGCACCGAATTGGGGCTCGTGCGGGTGGAGGCCTGGGACATCGCCTATGCGAGCGAGAAGCTGCGGCTTGCCCGCTATGCGTTCTCCGAGCAGGAGGTCAAGCAGTACTTTCCGGAGGCACGTGTGCTCGCGGGGCTTTTCGGGCTCGTCCAGCGCCTCTATGGCCTGACCATTCGCCGGACCGACGCGCGGGTCTGGCATCCCGACGTGCGGTTCTTCGAGATCCGCGACCGCGACGAGACCCTGATCGGCCAGTTCTATCTCGATCTGTATGCCCGTGCCAACAAGCGGGGCGGGGCCTGGATGGACGATGCCCTGACGCGCCGGCGCAAGATTTCCGGTATGCAGACGCCGGTCGCCTACCTGACGTGCAATTTTTCCCGTCCGGTGGGGGATAAGCCCGCGCTTTTCACCCACGACGAGGTCTTGACCCTCTTCCACGAATTCGGCCATGGGCTTCATCACCTGCTCACCCGCATGGAGGAGCGGGGGGTCTCGGGAATTCATGGCGTGGAGTGGGACGCGGTGGAGCTGCCGTCCCAGTTCATGGAGAACTTCTGCTGGGAATGGGACGTGCTGCGCGAGCTCACGAGCCATGCGGAAACGGGCGAGCGGCTGCCGCGCGCGCTGTTCGACAAGATGACCGCCGCGAAGAACTTCCAAAGCGGCATGCAGACGGTGCGGCAAATCGAATTTGCCTTGTTCGACATGCGCCTTCACACCGACTTCGATCCGCACGGCCCTGCCTCGGTGCTGGACGTGCTGGCGGCGGTCCGCGCCCGCATCGCGGTGGTGCTGCCGCCGCCATACAACCGCTTTCCCAACAGCTTCTCGCATATCTTTGCCGGCGGCTATGCGGCGGGCTACTACAGCTACAAGTGGGCCGAGGTGCTCTCGGCCGATGCCTTCAGCCTCTTCGAGGAGAACGGCGTGCTGAGCGAGGAAATCGGCCATCGCTTCTGGCGGGAGATCCTGGCAATGGGCGGAGCCCGCCCGGCAATGGAGTCGTTCATCGCCTTCCGCGGACGAAAACCCTCCCTCGACGCCTTGCTCCGACATAGCGGATTGCGGTAGCCGTGAACGCGGGTGGCCGGGCGTGCCCGCCGGGCCACCCGCTTCAGCAGGCCCGGGCGGCCTGGACCCGTCGGTGCCCTACGGTGGTGGCGAACACGGCGCCTCCCAGCAGGAGATACCAGTAGAACGTTGCGAAACGCCAGAGCACCAATGCGACGGCGATTGTCGGCCTGTCGGTCCATCCGGCAAGCAACGCCGCAAAGCCGAGTTCCACGCCGCCGGCGCCGCCTGGCAACAGGCTGAGCTGGCCGGCGAACAGCAGCACGCCTTGCATGAGGAATAGGTAGGGCCAGGGCAGCGGATGGCCGAGCCCCGCCAGGATGAGCGGAAGGACGCTGTAACGCAGCAGCCAATGGCCCGCGCAGTTCGCGTAGAGCAGCGCCAGGCGGGATCGCGGCATGGCCACGGTCATCGCCAGCGTCGAGCGGAACGAGATCCACCAGCGGGCTTGGCGCAGCCGGCGCTCGGGGCTTGGCCGGAACCAACGGGCCATCAGGCCGTTTAAGCGGCGCCGCCGCGATCGGGGGCGCAGGACGGCGATGATCAGCACGGCGCCGCCCGCGAGCGGACCCAGGGTGGCCAGCGCCACCCAGAGGGGCTGCGCGCTGTGGTCACCCAGAACCAGCCAGATCAGGGCGAGCGGAAACGCGCTGCCGAAGAAGGCGAGGTCCATCAGATGATCCACCGCATACAGCGAAGCCGCCCGGGCCGAGTGCACGCCTCGGCGGTGCAGCTGGAACACGTACGCCAGCGCACTGCCGATTCCGCCGGGGGTCGAGGCGCCCGCGAATTCGGTGCTGACCACCATCGCCAGGGCACTCGCCCAAGGGATGCGGTGGCCGATGTGGGTGCACAGCAGGCGGAGGCGCGCGGCATTGAACGCCCAGCCCAGCCCGACCATGGCGAGGCTCAGCGCCACCAGTCCGGGCGGCACGGCTTCGAGGCCGGCGAGCGTGTGGCGTGCGTTGGTCAGGAAAAGCGGGATCGCGAGGCTCACCGCCAGGGCCAGGACGGAAAGGCGCGTGCGCGTGAATGCCCGCTTCAAGGGGAAAGTCCCAGCCATTCGGACTTGGTGACCGGCAGGCGGCTTTCCAGGCATGCGCGCAACGTGTCCAGCCAGAAGCGCATGGCGTCGGGATGGGCCGCGTCGGCGGCGTGGAGCCCGAGCCGCATCAGGGGCGCATGGCGGAGGCGATGCCGCAGATAGGTGTTGAAGGTGGCCGACAAGTTTCGGCGCAGGCGCGAGCGGACGCTCCAGACGAGGCTGGGGGAGGCGTAAGGCCGCCAATCGGGCAAGGTCACGAGATGCCTGCGGGTGGTGGTGTATCGGAATCGGGATGCGGTCAATGCGGCGCGGCCGCCCGGGCCAAGCAGCCACGCCGGTGGCACGAACCCGGCGACTTTCCATCCGAGTCGGTCGAATTGGCGCAAGCCGTGCGCGAGCCGCTGCGCCGCCGCCGTCGCGTCGAGCGCGGAAAACTCGCCCTCGCGCGCCGTCCAGATGGTGCGCCTGAACCGGTCGGACGGCGACCAAGGCTTAGGGCCGGCCTCGTCCTGATGAAAATACCCGTGCATTGCGACCTCGTCCCCGAGGGCAAGCCGCTTTTCGATGGCGGTGACGAACTCCGGCGATTCGCCAATGGACGCGCGGTGGTGGTACTCCGGTACCACCAGCAGGGTGAGCGGTATGCGCGCGAAGCCGTCGACCGCGGCGAGCACTCGCTTGCAGGCGTCCCAGGTCGCGGGGCTTACGTCGTGCAGCACGACGCAGACTTTAGGCGGTGGCAAGGCAAGGTTCCGTTGGGACAGGCAGGGAGGGAAGGCCCAGCATCTCCAAATAGACGGCGTGCAAATCGCGGAAGCTTCGCTCCCAGCCCCAGCGCGTCTCCACCCATTTGCGGGCCCACCATCCCATCTTGCGCGTATCGCGCTGAAAAAGGGCCGCTATGGCCTCGGCGAGCGCGGCGGGCGTGGCCTTGGTGGCCAACACGGCGGTCAGCGGGGAAACCAGTTCGGGCATCGCGCCCGCGTCCACGCCGACGAGGGGTATGCCGCAGGCCATCGCCTCGAGCGCGATAAGGCCGAACGTTTCCATGTCCCCGGCATGCACCAGGGCATCGCTGCTGGCCAGCCAAACGGCCAGTTCTTTCGCCTCGATGTAGCGTGAGAACACGCTGACGTTCGGGTGCGCCGCGCGGGGCATGTCGGGGCCGACGAGCAGCAGGTGGTAATCCTTCCCGAGCAGGCCTGCGGCATCCATCAACGGGCCGATATGTTTTTCGCGTGCGTTGCGCCCGGCAAAGACGAGCAGCCGGGTTTTGCCGGACAGTCCCAGCGTGCGGCGCAGCTCGGGGCTCCTGAGTCGCGGATGGAACAGCTCCAGATCAACGCCCAGCGGCTGGACCCGGGTGCGCGCCACCCCCAGGGCCTGCAACTGCGCTTGCATGACTTTGCTCGGGGTGAGGACCAGGTCGAATCGGCTATAGAGCCGGCGAACATACTGTTGCGCGAAGTGCTCCGCGCCTTGCCCGAAGCGTGCCGAGACGAGCCTTGGGAAGTCCGAGTGATAGAAGGCGATCACCGGGGCGCCGAGCGTCTGTCCCGCCGTGACCGCCGCCCATCCGAGGCGGTACGGATCGCCCGCCTCGATCAGGTTCGGGTGCAGCATGTGCAGGGCATCGAGCCATGGCCGTATGCGCAGGGGAAAGCGGTAGCCATCGGAAAAGGGCAGCGGAAAGGCCTTCAGCGTATAGCGGTGCTCCGCGGCCCAGCCGCAGGCATCCCCCGGCGTCAGCAGGGTATGCCGGATGTCGGTATGGCGTTCCAGCCAATCGTGTTTGGCGCCCAGATACCTGCGCACGCCGCCGCCATGGGGCGCATAGAACATGGTGATGTCGCACAGATGCATAGGAGATGAGGAAGATTAAGAGGGCGTCGTCGCCTTGTTGGGCGTATGCCAGCATTGTCGGTCCAATCGATGACAGTTAGATTGCAGTTTGCCGTTCGATCGGACCTGCGCATTCCTGCGCCCACACCAACAGGGCAAGCTGCCGGCCTCGCGGGGGACGCGTTCGTGCCGCGGTCGTGGACCACGTCACAGGCCCGGCCGGCCCCTCACGCACGTTCGGCGGCAAGGCTTCGCGCGCGCACCCCCACGCGCGGCGGCAACGGTTTTGCGTGTTCTCAGGGCCGCGTCTGCGCCCGCTTCCTGGATCGGGACAAGCCGTGCAGACACGCTCAAATGGCATAGGCGCACGCCCTGCGCCCTCCAGGGAACGCACTCGGCCGGGCGCTGTCGAATCGTTCGGGTTCGTCGGCATGCCGTCTCGACCAAGCGGGGTGGCCACGACATGCCCCCGGCGGTCGAATTTCTCGGCGAGAGCCTCTCCGGTCTTTCTCGGAGAGGGGCCAAGACGCGCCCCTATCTATTAGTAGATGCTTTAATTATTAATTACTACAACACGTCGTAAAGGAGATAGGAATGAAGAAGCTATTGGCAGTCATCGTGCTGGCTACCGTCATGGCATCGCTGGGTGCGTGCGCCAGCGCCGCAAGCAACCTCCCCACGAAACCGAATCCCGATTGGGGCTATCAGCCTGGAACCGGAAACTAGCGTCGCCTTCCGGAGTCTTCGCCGGAGCCCTGCAACACCGGCCTTCGCATTCTCCTGCCACAGACTCGAAGTCACCTGGGGCGGGAGGAATGCGCTGGCGCCGATGTTTGCGGGCCGGGGCATGCGGCCCGATCCGACAAGCCGGTCCGCTAGGTCATAGACTGAACACTTGTCCGCGCATTCCCCCGCTTAGGCGAGTACAAAGCCAGCCTTGCGCCAAGAGGGGGTCACACTCACACAGGAGTGCGCTGAGCGGACGGTTTGGTTTTTGGTCTGGCCTTTGCTTTTC
>JAJYKK010000049.1 GCA_021788645.1 Pseudomonadota bacterium | reverse complement strand
AGTAGCGATGCCCGGAAGGCAGACGCTTGCTTTTAAGCAGCCCGTCGCGCTCCCACCGGCGAACGGTTGAAGCTGATCGACCTATCCGGCGGGCGAAGTCGCTGATGTTGTAGTGCTTGTCCATTTAGCTAACTATAGAAATATATGAACAAGAGGCAAGAATCCGTTAAGACGTCCTCGTTGGCCATGCGCTCGCAACGGTAGCACACAATGTCCGTCCGGGTCGGGTGGGGCGAAGCCATATCGGCGCATCGCGTTGTCGAAATCCCGATGGTCGGCCCGTGGGGCTGCTCCTTGGGATCGGGCCGTCGGTGGAACGCTCGGGGAAGCCGGGCCCTTGCCCTCGCGAGCCGTGTGCCCGTTCAAGGGCAATGCATGGGCACGCAAGGGGCCAAAGGGCCAGATGCCCCATGGACGGCATTATGTGGCGGAGAACGCGGCGCAGTAGCCGTCCGGGCTGATGGCCCCATCGACGACCTTGCAGGTGCCGGTGGACTGGGCGGAGATGCCCGGAACGAACTGGATGCAGATCGAGCAATGCTGGCCGTTCTTGGGATGGCCCTGATAGTGCATGGCGGCTTGGGGGGGCGCCCCCATAGGCAAGTCGGCTCATGCCGCCGGCAACGACCACGCCAATCGAGGCGGGCATGGCGCTGCCCTTCAAGAAAGGCCGCCGGGAGATTTTTTCGTCATGGCTGCTCATGGCGGCATACTCCTTTTGTGTACCTCAAATGGCCTCATCTGACCAAGTATGAGCGCAAGTCCCTGGCTTCAGACATGGGGTGAGCAATCGACAAGCGGATTGCCCAAGGGCAACCCCACGGTGGCTATGCCGTCAGAGTCGATCGCGCGTAAGAAAAGGTTGGTGCGAGGCCTCCACCGGGATGCTGCAGGGATAAACCCAGAGAGCCCGGATGCCCCTCGCATGCATGCCTTTAGAACCCCCTGGCTTTAGCCATGGGGAGGGTCAGTTGCGTCAAGCAGACGGACCGCGCAGCGAAACCCAAGGACGGCCCAGCCGTCCCCGCCATGAACGGCGGGGCGTGATGCGCACAGGGTCATTCGGCCGCGTCTGGCTTCTTGATGTCGTTTCGCATCTGTTCGTAGGCGTCGCGCGGAATTTCGCCCCGGGCATAGCGCTCGGCAAGAAGATCCAGCGCCGTCTTGTCCGCGTGACGAGCGGAACGCATGGAGGAGCCTGACAGCCGTCTCACCAGCACCACGATTCCGCCGATGATCAGAGCCCACCACAGGATCATGAAGATGCCGCCGAAGCCCCAACCGAGTCCATAACCACCCATCATTCCAGGTCCAAAGTTGCCCATTTTGCGATCCTCGATGCCTTGGTCGCCCCCTGGCGTCCTGCCCAGGGAGGGGCCGGACCGCTGGGGCGCCGTGCTCCAGCGATCGAGGCCCGTTCAGTACCCCATCATGCCCCAGCCTCCCCCGTGATCTCGCAGCGCCGCCCTTTGCTCTTTCGTCAAGACCGCATTGATCTGTTCTTGAGCCTCGAGCCGTGCCTTGAATATCTGCACTCGCAGCGTGCCCTGTGTGCGGGAGAGGTTCGTGAGGATCTTGCTGATCTTGTCGATCTGGGCACTTCCGAGATCGAGTTCGGACAGTCCCCATCCCCCCATCATGCCCCGTCCCATACCGTAACCATGATAGCCGTACCCCATCATTCCCGGCCCCATTGCGTACCCTGGCCCATAACCCATCATTCCCGGCCCCATGTGATAACCCGGGCCGTAACCGTAGCCCATCGGACCGTAGCCGGCAGACGGATCCGTGGCTGCGCTCTGTTGGGACTGCTGAGCCAACGCCACGGGCATGGGCGTGGCGGCAAGGGCCGACAGGAAAAGAGAGCCGAGCAAGTGCTTGTGAAGGGTGTTCATTTGAGTGTCCTTTCGTCAAGAAACGTTGACGTATGCCCAAAGCAGCAGTGACCGGAACGAGTCGAGCACTGCAATTTTGCGAGGTTGTCCTGCATGACACACGGAGAAACTGGGTATGGCCTATGCGGCGTAGCCCAAGTCTTTGCCAGCACCTGGCAGGGCATCATCCCTGCCGGCTTGGCGCCCGCATGATGAGCATCAAATTCGTAGCCGGGAGGTGCGCAGGTAAACCGAGGCCTGTCTCGGATGCGGGTCAAGGGAGGCAGCGAAACGGTCGAGTCTTGCCGGATAGGCGTTTGATCGGGGATGGGCGGAGGCCGGTGCGGCACAATGGCGGCCCGAGAAGGTGGGCGGCGACGCAGCGCTTGGGATGGCATGGATTCGGCTGGCATCGCAAGCATGCGCGCCCCCAGGGGCGGCACGCCTTCCCGGGCGCGACGCAAGCGATGGCGTATGCACCGCTTCCCGGCCCGCGTGAGAAGGGCGCACAGTGCAACAGGGCGAGGCGAACGTGACCGTCGTGGTGAAAAGCCACGGCAGCAGCAACCAAGGCCATAAGAAGTTGGCGCGCGCCACCCGCCTCATTTCGGGTCGTTTCCACCGGTGATCTAGCAATTAATTAAAAAGGACCTTATATTCTTTTTAGCACATTGGCGGCCGCTGGTGGCGGCCTGCTGTATATTGTTGTGTGTAATCAATTTGTTGTGAAGTTGTGGGCTGGCCTCGTCGTGTATGGCACAGGCCACCGAGGCGATTTTGTCAAGGGCACGGATTGCCGCGCCAGGCCGGAAGCATGCTCTTAACGCTGTGTTTTGACGAACTGATTTTGACTTGACTGGGGCCAATGGGCATCGAACGTCCTCGACGCGAGGGTGTTGCGCAAGCGGCGAGAGCCCAGTCCAAAAGGCCGATCCCGGGGACGTCAGCCGCCGGGGAGCCGACGGCCGCACGACCGACGACGTGCCTCCCGCCGGAAGCGGGCGGAATCAAGGGAGACGACAAAAGGCCCAACCATGAGAACGTGGCGTCCATCATTGATGCTTGTCCTGATCGCGGCGTTTGCCCTTGTGGCGGCGACGCCCGTTGCCTTCATCACGCTATGGCTGCATGCGGGGATCGAGCGCAATCTCATGAACGAGGCGCATGACAAGAACGAGCTACTGGCGCGCAATATCGCCACGCCGGTGTCGGAGTATCTGCATGCGGCCCGCGGCAATCTCAGCGTGCTCGCCATGTTGGCGAGCAAACATGAAGACGCCATGGCGAGCGCCATCCGGGCTCAGCCCTATTTCGAGCAAGTCTGGCTGTTGCATGGCGAAGCGGAGAAAGACATGGCCTGGAATGTGCGGGGCAAGGCATTGGGCGCGGCGGCCGGAGACGATGCGGCGATCGCGGCGCGCGTGTTCTCGAGCCCGCCCAGGATCGATACGGTGCTGCACGATCCGTTGGGCGGCCAGCCGACCGTGCTTCTGGAGCATGCGACGCCGGGCGGAATGCTGGTGGGGGCGCTCGATCTGCAGCCGATGCGTGCACTGTGTCGCGGGATCCACTTCGGCAAGCATGGCCACTGCGTCATTACGGATGCCAAAGGCAATATCGTCGAGCACCCCGACGCGCAATGGGTTCGCGAAATCAAAAATATAAGTGCTTGGCCCATCGTGAAGGCGGGGATGGAAGGACATCATGGCGTCATGCGCTTTTATTCCCCGTTTCTCCTGACGAACATGATCGGTGGCTATGCGTCCGTCCCTGGAATTCATTGGGTGGTTTTGACGCCGCAGCCGCTCTCGGAATTGACGGTCCATGCCAAGAATCTCCTGCGTCGCGGGTTGACCGTGGCACTGGCGGGCTTGGGACTCGCGTTGCTGCTGGCGTCGGGCTTGGGCATCTGGCTCTCGCGGTCCCTCTGCAAGGTCGTGAGCGGCGTTCAGAAAGTGCAGCGTGGCGCGTATTCCGAGCCATTCCCCCGGTTGGGCCGCATTGCCCCTCGGGAAATTGAAACGCTGCGCAGCTTCGGCGTCTCGATGGCCAGAAGCGTCCAGCAGGCCATGCAATTCAAGGACAGCATGAACGAGGAGCTGGAACGTCGTGTGCATGCGGCCACCGATCAACTTGCAGCGACCAATGCCCGCCTGGCGGCACAAGTGCAGGTGGACGAACTCACCGGCCTGTTCAATCGCCGTGGCATGTGGGATATGGTGGCTCGCTTGATGCGGGACGATGCAGCGGCAAACGGCAAAGGCGCCCTGATCCTGTTCGACGTCGACCAATTCAAGAAGATCAACGACGAGCATGGCCATGCCACGGGCGATCGCGTCCTGGCGCACATTGCGCGGTTGCTTCTTGCGGAGATTAGAGAGGGCGATGCCGCCATACGGTTTGCCGGCGACGAGTTCATCAGCCTGATGCCCAACTGCAATTTGGAAACTGCACAGCGTCGGGCACAGAAGCTGTGCGAGCGGGTCGCCGCGACTCCCCTGCGGCTCGAGCATGCGCATGCCGTCTACATCACGCTCAGCATTGGCGTCACGGGCTGGAATGGCGGCCTGACGGCGCAGCAATTTTCCGAGATGCTCGCTCGTGCGGATCAAGCCATGTACAAAGCCAAGCACGGTGGGCGTAATCGTGTGGTCGTGACGGAAGGGACATGAATCCCCTTCGCGCCTTGGCAGCCCATCGTGTCGGAGAGCAGTGCAGCCCCACGTCAACGTTTGTGATCGGATAGAAGGTCCCCATGCATTCTGAACTCCATAAATCCATTCAGCGCCAGCGCGAGATCCTCAAGGGCTGGCTACGTTCCATGCTCGCGCATTTGGCACGGAAGTGTCTTGAGGGGTGGCCCGACCGCCAGGCGCTTGAGGCTCGCCTGATGGAGGGTTTGAACGAACTGCCGTACAGCAAATATCTGTACGTGCTGGACGCAAGCGCCCGACAAATCACGGCCAATGCCTCGCGCGCCGGTCTCCTGTCCGAATACTATGGACGCGACCGCAGCGACCGTCCGTACCTGAGCGAGGCGCTGGCCGGTCGGCCGTTTTCCTTGTCTGACGCCTATATCAGCCGCAACGCGCGCCGTCCCTCGCTCACGGCGGTGCAGCGCATCGTCGGCGGCAACGGGGCATTCCTGGGTTACCTGGGTGCGGACTTCGACCTGCGGGAATTGCCTGCCACGCAATCGCTGTACCAGCAACCCGGACAGTGGATGCAACTGAAGGGGGACCCGGCGATCCGCGCCGGCCTGTTTCATCAGGAGCGTGTGACGAGTCCCATGGATGAGCATATCGACGAAGTGTTGGATCTGCTCACCGAATTGGTCACGGTGCATGGCGTGTTCCATGCCAAAGTGCACTTCTCCAGCTCTCGCATTACCTTGTGGCTGCTGGACGATCCCTACCGCTACCGCCTCCACGGCATTGGCGATCTCACGGATGCGAACCTCTGCCTCGCCTATCCGCGTCGGGAGTACCCTGCCGGGGCGCTTGTTCCTGCGGATGCGGTCAGGCGCATCCTGAAGATATTTCGCGACCTGCGCTTCATGGACGAGACGATTTACCTGCGCTCCGGCACGCTCAACATCTTCAATGGGATCGTCGGTCTGACGTTTTCGTGCGACGGTTCACATTACATGCCTTGGGATGAGTTTCTCAACAAGAATCTGGACTTCTGGCTAGGGGCATCGGCCTCGCCCGACTGAGGCCGCCGGCGTTCAGGTTGCGTTCATCTTTCGAAGGGTAACATGGTGTGCAAGTGCTCAGCGCTCGTGTCGGCTGCGAGCCTGGCGGCTTCTCCGCCTGCGTCGCGGAGTGGTCTGCACCGCGCGACTTACCCGTCAAGGAGGACTGCAAAATGCTCAAGAAATTGACTCTCGCCCTGGCACTGCTGACTTCCGCCGCGCCGGCCTTCGCGTTTGATTATTACGAATCCGTCCCCGTGGTGTCGGTGACGCCGCGTTATGTGCGGGTCGATCGCCCGCAGGAGCGGTGTTGGACGGAAGCCGAGTATGGCGGGGCTCCAGCGCAGCCCTCGCTCGCCGGCGCGATCATCGGCGGGATCGCCGGCGGCCTTTTGGGCCATCAGATCGGCAATGGAAACGGCCGAGCTGCGGCGACGGCGGCAGGGGCCATCACCGGGGCGATCGTCGGAAATCGGCTGGACAACGGCGCCGCCGGAGCCGAGACGGTCCGGCAGTGCCGAACCGTCGACGCCATGCGGCGCGTGCCTGCCGGCTACCGAGTCGTCTATGCGTATGACGGGCAGGACTATGTCACGACTGTTCCCTATGCCCCGGGAGCGACCATCCAGGTTCCCGTGGAAGGAGCAGCCGGATACTACCGCGACGACCGGAGGTGGCATGAGGGATGGCGCCGCGGATGGGGCGAGCATCACCGCCGCTGGGAGGATGACGACGATTGATCCCAGGTGCCCCGATGTTTGCCGGGGCGGGTGGCCCGTACCCTCAGCGCCCGTCTGCTCGGGCCGCCTCAGTCATACCCGGATCGCCGTCGCGGCAGACGATGGGGCTCGGCTTGCCATCGACGCCGGTGCGCTCCGCCTTCGCATAGGCGGCGACGGCATGTGCGCGGGTATCGGCCCGGGGACGGTCATTGGAGCATCTTGCCCAGGCGATCCCGGCGCACGCCGTGGCGGCCGAGCGAGAACCCGATCTGTCGCGCCGACCGAGGACGTCTTGCATGGGGACCGTGCCGAAGCGCCGGGAATCAACGCTATCCGCGCGGTTGGCGTCCTGGAGCAGGTCGTCGTCTTCAGTCATCGTCATGTCTCCAAGAGTCGGGAAAGCCGGTTTCGGGCCCGATGCAAGCGAGTTTTGACCGCGCCCACCGTGCAGTTTTCGATGCGCGCAATGTCTGCCAAGTCGAGTTCCTGGCGGTGGGCCAGCGCCAGGACGCAACGCGCGGTGCAGGGTCTGGTGCCGTTGCGTTTGCTCGAGAACGTCCGGTGGCAGGGCGCGCGGGCAGGGCAATGCCGCTGCTTCGCCGCGGCCCTCGATCGCCTCCGAACGGTTTTCGGCCCGGGCGATCTCGTTCAACGCCAGACGCCGAGCGATGGTGAACAGCCATGTGGAGAAGCGGCTCAGCGCCGAAGCGTAGTGGCCCAGGCTGTTCCACGCCCGAATAAGGGTTTCCTGCGCAATATCCTCCGCCTGAGCGCGGCTTAGGCCCATGGCGCCGAGAAAGCGACACAACGGGACCTGATAGGCCAGCCCGATCTCGGCGAAGGCCTGCCGGTCGCCGTCTCGAATGCGGTAAAGGGTGTCGTCGATATCCCTGCGTGGTCCGTTTTGTCGACCCTTATACCGGGGTAGAGAGGAAAGGTTACACGGGGTGGGTTGATGGCACGGTTCGCGGGCAACGGATCGGGCCTGTGGATGCCTGTTTAAATCATCAGCACAGCCGGAACCGCAGGTCACCGAGTTTTTCGATGGAGCTGACGATTTCGTCGCCGGCCTTCAACCAGTGCCGCTGCTCTTCCGGATAGCCGAGAATGACGCCCTCCGGCGTTCCCGTGAAGATGAGGTCTCCCGGCATCAGGGTCCAATAGCGGGAAATGTACGCGACGAGCTGGGCCATCGGGAAGATGAAGTCGGACGTGTTCGACGATTGGCGAAGTTCCCCATTGACACGGGTGGAGATGGCCAGGCGATCCGGGTCGCCCACCAGATCGGCAGATACGAAATAGGGGCCGACGGGCGCGAACCCATCGAGGCTCTTGCCCACCAGCCATTGGCCAGACGGCAGTTCCATCTGCAGGTCGCGAGCGGAGAAGTCGTGGCCGACGCAATAGCCCGCGACATGGGCGAGGGCGTCGTGCTCGCTCACGTTTCGGGCTGGTCTGCCGATCACGGCGACGAGCTCCGTCTCGTAATCGAACTGCGTCGCGATTTCCGGCGGCGGCAACACGACAGTGCCGCCGTGCGGCGCCAGCGCGTTGGCGAACTTGCTGAAAAGCGGCGGCACCCGTGGCGGCTGTGCGCCCACCTCGGCGGCATGGCGCCGGTAGTTGAGGCCGACGCAGACGATTTTCTCAGGGCGGGTGAACAGGCGGCCGTGCCGGATCGAGGCCTCGTGGCGGAAGAGCGAGGCATCCCCCGCCGCCAGGGCTCGGTGCATGAGCGCCTCGAGTTCGGGGCCACGCCCTTCGCGCAGCATCGACTCGAGGCTCTGAGGCGCGGACAGCGAGAAGTGTGAGGCCGCGGATCGCACATCGACGATGCCTTGGGGCGTGCGGATCCCCAGCGTCTCGGCGCCGTCATCCTGGTGGATGGAAAGCAAGGTCAGTCGTTCGGCCAATCGACCCATGGACGGTCTCCCGGAGAGATGCAAACCCCGATTCTATCTCACGTCCGCACCAAGAGGAGGTCATAAGGATGTCGCTTTTGCTGCCCCGGCGCCAGACGTCGAATACGCCCAAGCGCGCCGATTGCGCGACCGCGTCGTAGCCGTGATCGAAGGGCCTTCGGAGGTATGGAGCCACCGGGCTGCGTTGGGTCCGGTGTTCGTGGTCCAAGACGGGCATGCCGCTCTCGGTCCGGAGCGGACACGGGGTGCACAAGAGCGCCTTTTAGGGGGATCAGCGAACCCCGTATGATCGCGGGGGGGGGGCGCCTTCGGTGGCCGCGCCATGGGTTTCAGCGCATTGACGTCCTGGTGAATGCCGCGCGCGCCGCCGCTGTGTATGAACCGGTTTCCGTCGGGGCACAATGAATGTTACGGCGCCCATCTCCATGGGAAATCTCCACGGCATTTAGAGTCATGTAAGCCCCGGGTAAGGACACGTCAATACCGACGTCACATTGTTCTCTTAGACTTTGCCCGTTTCCGCGACTGCGCCGCATTCTATTCGGCCTTGCGAACGGGGTGCCCGGCGATGGCGCTGGCGAAAGGCGCCTGGGTCCCCTCGAACCTGTTCCCAAAAACGACCAAGAAGGGAGAGAAAGCGATGTTTGATGGACCGGACATGCGAATGAAGCCGCTTCTGAGAATCATGCTTGCCACCATTTTCGCCGCGAGTGCGGGGAGCGCGTTTGCGCAAGCGCCGACCAATCTCGGCAGCGTGCAGGCGAGCGCACAAGGATCGAGCGGCGGGAAGCCCGCGAAGACCAGCCAAGCGAAGAAGATCAGCAAGCGCCACGTCTTCAAGTCAGGGCAGTCGGTGACGGTCCTGCGCAAGGCCGAACTTAAATCGGTGGGTCCCTTCGCCGGTTCGGCGCAGGCCCTTCAGCTGGCTCCTGGCGTCAGCATCTCCGGCTACGGCGTGACCGGTTCCACCAAGAACTCCATCAGCATCAACGGGATAAAGCAGGGCTGGGGCGGATTCAGCGGCTCGCAAATCGACAATGGCTCTTTGTCGGTCACCTTCGACGGCGTGCCGATGGCCAATCCGTCGAGCGGATTGTGGCAAACCGACCTGGTGCCGCAACTGAGCATGATCCAGGGCATCGGCATCACCTACGGCCCCGGCGAGCCGGAAGACCGCTGGTTCAACAACATCGGCGGTCAGATTGGCTTCGTGCCCGTGCAACCCGGCAACAAATTCGGGGGGGCGGTCGGTTTCAGCGTCGGCAGCGACAGTTCCCGCAATTATACCTTCCAACTCAACACCGGGACGCATGATGGCTGGTCGACCGTGCTGGCCGGCGGTACCGGCTCCGCCGACAGCTACCGCCAAGCCCCCGACGGCTTCGATAGCCGCAGCAAAAATTATGCCGTCTTCCTTAAGACTCGAAAAACATTCGACCATGGGGACTTCTCGGTCGGCATCTACCAGGCCAAGAGCCAAGGCTATCGCCCATTGGTCGTTCCGACGACCCCCGTCGCTGGCGTGACCGTGGACGGCACGCCGAACACACCGCTGTACAGCCAGCAGACGACCGGTTTCTACAGCACCTTGCCCGGCGACGTGTGGCGCAAGGACGACACGAACAAGACGCGGATCATCTATGCCAAGCTCAACGCAGCGGTCAATCAGGGACTGACGCTGCACAATCTGCTGTGGTACCAGATGATCAACCGACTTCACCAGCATTACGCCAACTATGGCCTGACGAGCCCGGCGAACCTTTACGAATACAACAATCCGTCTACGTCGATCTACGGCGACAAGTTCTGGGGCGATATCTCACTGCCCTACAACCTGATCTCGACCGGCGTTTCCCTCATCAAGAGCACGTATAACACCCGCAATTCCTTCTACAATCCGGCCGATCTCGTCGGCACCTCGACGACGGTCTACGGCAGCATTGCGACGCCGAACGCGCATTACCGCAGCAACTATTTCGACCAGACTGATCTGGCGGTCTTCGCGCAGGACAAGATCAGTCCGACCGCCCACCTGGACATCACACCGGGCATTCGCTTCATCAATTATTGGACGGTCTACAGTCCGGCCGGAGCGTCCGATTTCGCGACGTCCTACGCGTTGGCGCCGGGCAATGACCAGGGTACGAGCCCCGGTTCCACCGCCAGCCACCACAAGTGGGAGCCTTCGATTAGCGCCAACTTGCGGGTGCTGCCGTGGCTGTCGACCTTCGCCAACTACGCCGAGACATACAAGGAACCGACGGTCGGCGGGGGCGGCGGACTGTTCCAGACCGAACCACCGATCTATAAGCTCGAGCAGGCCAAGGACTACAACCTGGGCGTCAAGATCTACGTCCCCCATACCCGGTACCTGCGCCACTTCCTGATGTCGGTCGCGTATTTCCACCTGCGCTATCTGAACCAGTTCATCCCGCTGACAACGCTGGCAGGCGATTATGTCGGGGATGCCCTTGGCGATTCAACCTACAGGGGTGTCAACCTCTCGCTGGCTGACGATCTCGGATACCACGTGGGCGTCTTCGCCCACCTGAACGTCGAGAAGGCGGATTTCAGCAATTACACCATCAACAATGGCGGCCTCAGCTACAGTGGCCTGCCCGTGTCCAAGGTGCCCCTGCGTACATTCAGCGCCGGCGTGAGCTACAAGGCTTATGCAGCCGGTGCGCTCTGGGTTCCGGCCCTGAGCTACGAATATACGGGTCCGCAATACATGTGGAGCGATCTGGCCAATGCGCCGACCAACCAGAAGATGCCGGCCTATGGCCTGTGGAATTTCAATCTGGACGCGACCGTGCCGCTGCATCAGGCCTTCCTGCGTGACGTGGTGTTGAACGCGGGTGTGCTCAACCTGACGAACAAGCAATACAACGTGGACCAGTTCATCAGCGGGGGCGGTTGGTTTGGCGGCACACCCGGATATACCCTCGCCATGCCGGGTGCGCCGCGCACCTACTATGCGGGTCTCAAGGCCGATTTTTGACCCCAACTGGCCAGCCGCCCAGCCGTCCCCGGACGGCGGCTGGGCGGGCGCGACCCAGTGGCCTTTGCCATGCGTCGGATGCCTGGAGCGGATTCAAGCGGGCCGGTTCGCCGGCTTCGCTCAATGCCTGATGGCACGCGGCCGCAGGGCGAATCATGCGACTGTGGGCGACGGCTCGTGCGGCAGGGGCGACCCCGGCGGGAGTGCGCTTGGTACCTCCAGGTCACGGCAGCCCGCGTATCGCAGACGGTGTCTGGGTCTGAGTTGGCACCGGGTTGTGGCCGCACCGCAGAGGCGCTGCCGCCGATGGGCAAACAAAAGTTTCATCAGTCTGCAACACGATTTTCCTAGCATTGTAATAGTCGAGGACGTACGAGCATGAAGAACGAGGCGATCCCAGCGGGGGGCACAAGTCGTACCGGCCGGACGCTGGCCATCGGCATGATGGAGGTGAGCACATGATGAACTGGCAGAATCTGAACGAACTGGCGACGCATTCGGGCGGCATTCTCTACCTGATGCCGATTTTGCTGCTTACCGCGTTGACGATCGGCATTGAACGTTTTCTGGTCCTTGCCCGTATTCAGCGCGATGGGGAACGGGTGGTCGAGTCCGTGGCCCCCTTGAGCCATCTGGATCATGGCAGCTTGGGTGGCTTGAAGGAACGCACCGGAGCGCCGTTCAAGGCGATCCTCGAAGTGCCCGTGCGATTCCCGCGCGTGCGCGACAGCGGCAAGCTGTCGGAACTCCTGCAGGAGGTGGTGATGCGACAAGTCCCCACCCTGGACCGGCGCATGTGGCTCTTGGACACGATAATCACGCTCGCCCCGCTACTCGGGCTCCTGGGCACCATTATCGGCATGTTCCATGCGTTCCAGTTCATGGGCAACGCGGCTGGCGATGCCGTGCAGATCACGGGCAGCGTGGGCGAAGCCCTCATCGCCACCGCCTTTGGCCTGGTGATCGCGGTGATCGGGCTGGTGGCCTTCAACGGGCTCCACAACCGGGTCCGTTATTTGGTCCACCAGATGGAGACCTTGCGCACCATGCTCGTAAACCGCCTGGACGGGGTCGATCACCACAACGGCTTGCACGCTTCTCAGGCCACCGCGGCCATCTATGCGGCGCAGGAGAGATAGGCGATGCAGTACCTGGAAATGCGCAAAGGACGTGTCGAAATCATTCCGATGATCGACATCATGCTGTTCCTGTTGGTGTTCTTCGTCATGGTCACGATCCATATGATCCCGGCGCAAGGCATTCCCTCCCATCTGCCCGGATCGACCACCGCGCAAACCCTGCCACCCCCGAAACTGATGCTGACCCTGCACGGCGACGGGTCACTGGAACTCGACGGCCAGCCGCTCACGCTGGCGCAGCTCACCGCCCGGCTTCGTGGCCGCTCCGCCAAGACCCAGATCACGATCGCGTCCGACAAGGGCGCAGACGTACAGCAGTTGGTCAAGGTGATGGACGCCTGCCGCAAGGCCGGCATCACCGCTGTCGGATTGGCGGCTAAGCGGCACTGAAGCCATGACCGCTATTCCCATGGTCTTTTCGCCGCCACCGCCTCCCTTATCGCAAGCGGAATTACGGCCCGACTCTCGCCTGCGGTCGGCGTTTGGGCTGGCGATCGCCGTGGAGCTGCTGCTGCTCCTCGGTGTCGCATGGGTCCTCGCGCATCGATACACGCCGCAGACGCCGCCGCCGGTCGAAGAGGTGAGCCTGGTCCAGCTCCCGAAGCCAGTCGTGCCGACCAAGCCTCGAGTGAAGCCCCATCCGCGGCCGAAGCCGAAGACGGTCAAGCCCCGCGTGGTGCACCGCCGCGTCGAGCCCGTGGTGCCGCGGCCGCCGCGGCCGATCCCGGTGCCCAAGCCTCTGGCCCGGCTGCCGCCTTCCCCGGTGGCCGTGCCGGTGCCGTCGCCTCCGCCCAAGGAGGTGCCGTCACCCGTCCCCCCGCCGACTCCCGGGGAAAGGGCAAGCTATCTGGGTGAGGTGCGAACTGCCATCCAGGATGCCGTGCGGTTCCCGGAGGAGGCCCGCTTGTTGCGGGCGCAGGGGAAGGTGCAGGTGCGTTTTGACCTTCGAGACGGGGTGGTGAGCCATTTGATCCTTGTGACGCCGGGACGGCTCGACGTCTTCAATGCCAATGCGCTGAGCGCGGTCCGGGACGCGGTGCTCCCCATGCCGCCGAAACCCCTGGCGCATAAGACGTTCAATTTGGCGCTGTGGGTCGTGTTCCATCTCAAGAGGCATTAGAGGCCGGCAAGAAAAAACGGGGTCGGCAAACATCCCCTGGTGTCCGGGCAGGCGCATGAGGCGTGGGCGGCGTTCGCCGAGCACAACGAGAGAACAATGAAAAAGAAATGGTTTCCGCTGGGCGCCATCACGGCCCTTCTGGCCGGGCTGGCGCCGACGGCGCATGCGGTGCAACCCGGAAGACACGAGGTAAGGCATGTCCTGATGATCAGCGTGGACGGCATGCACGCCGTGGATCTTCGTTTGTTCATCCGGGCACATCCGCGCTCGGCGCTGGCGATGCTTGCGCGCGATGGCGTCGTGTACGGCGGCGCGCATACGGTGGTGCCGGCAGACTCGTTCCCCGGGTTTCTGGCGCTCATCACGGGCGGAACGCCTGCGGCCACGGGAGTCTATTACGACGTCACGTACGACCGACGCCTCTCGCCGCCGGGTAGCCGGTGCAAGCGTGTCGGCACGGCGGTTGTGTTCGATGAGACGGTCGACCAGGCGGGCGCTGCGCCCGGCGCCCAGATGATCGATCCGGCCCGCCTGCCGCGAGATCCGAGGCGGGACTGCATGCCGGTCTATCCCCACGATTACCTGCGCGTCAATACCCTCTTCGAGGTGGTGAGGCGGGCGGGAGGCTATACGGCCTGGATCGACAAGCACCCGGTTTACGAAATCGCCGAGGGCCCGAGCGGGAAGGGCGTGGACGACCTGTACACGCCGGAGATCGGCGCAAATTTCGCCGGGCCTGTGGGGCGGGAAAACGGCGCGATCATGGCGAGCCTCTCGCATACCGAGCGGTACGACGATGGCAAGGTGGACGCGTTGCTGCAGGAGATCGATGGGTTCCGTCACGACGGGCAGGTGCCTGCGCCGGTACCCACACTCTTCGGGCTCAATTTGCAGGCTGTGAACGTTGGCGAGAAGCTGGGGGGCTACCAGGATGCCGCCGGCCATCCGTCCCCGATCCTCGATGCGGCGCTGGTCCACTGCGATCGCCAGATTGGGCGCATCGTCGCTCGCTTGCGCGCCCGCCGGCTCCTGGACGCCACGCTGGTCATCGTCACCGCCAAGCACGGGAATGGGCCGATTGATCCGCATGCCGTCTGGCACATCGACCGGCGTCTGCTGGAACGTGTCGTTGCCCGCGCCGCCCAAGGCGAGGTCGCACAAATCACCGCCGACCAAGTCGCTCTCATCTGGTTGCGACAGGCAGCCAAAGTGCAGGCCGTGGCAGCGGCGCTTCGCGCGCACCGGAAGGCGCTGGGCGTGCACCGCGTTCTCTTTGGGCATCGCCTGCTGAAGGTGTTCGGGCTGCGGCGAAGCGACGCCCGCACGCCCGATCTGATCGTCATTCCCAGGGACGGGATCATCTACGCGCGGGCGGGCGACCCCAAGAAGGCGGAGCATGGCGGCTTCAGCGCGGACGACACCAGTGTTGCGCTGCTGGTTTCGAATCCCCACCTGGCGCATCGCGATGTGGAGGTGCATGGGCGCGTCTCCACGACGCAGGTGGCCCCGACCATCCTTGCCAGTCTGGGATTGTCGGCGCATCTCCTGCAGGCGGTGACTCTACAGGGCACCCCGCTTCTCCCCGGCGAGCCCTGGGGCAATCTGGCGGGCTCTCGTCGCCCCGCGGACCGGCCGCCGACCCGCAATCGCTAGGACCGGGAGGCTGGAGGCGCTCCGGCGGTAGCCCTGGGCGTCTCGTGGGGACGTGACAGGTTTGGCAAGTTTTTTTTTCGAAATTCCTGGAGGATCACATCGTGAAGCGACTGCTGCCGATTGGCTTGATTTTGCTCGCATTGGCCGTGGGCGCGGGCTGGGCTCTGTGGCCGCGCGGGCCGCAGGGTCTGGTGCTCTACAGTGCCGTGGATTACGGAGACGATGTGGCCCGCGCGTTCACTCGCGCCACGGGCATTCCGGTGACTGTCGTGGACGTGTCGACAGGCGCGCTGCTCGCCAGAGTCTCGGCCGAGGGGAATCGTCCCAAGTGGACACTGGCCTGGTTTGACGGCAATGAGGCCGCGGCGGGGTTGGACCGTGCCCACTTGGCTGCCTTGCATACGCTGCCCAAGCTTCCCTGGACGTCTCTGGGACGCAAGCTGCTGCCGGCCGACGGCAGCTACACCCCGACGGGCCTCACCCTGGCCGGTGCGTTCACCTACCGGCCGTCGATTCTCGCGCACCCGCCCCGCCGCTGGTCCGACCTGGAAGCCTCCGCCTTGCGCGGCGCCGTCGGCATGAACAACCCGGCCATCTCGGGGCCGATGTTCCCCATGCTGGCGGGTATGCTCTCCCAGGCCGGTGGCTGGCCGGCGGGCAAATCCTTCGTGCTGGGCCTCAAAGCCAACGGCCTTCACGTCTACCCGAAGAATGCCAATACCCTGGCCGCGCTCAAGGCCGGGGACATCAAGATTGCCATCACCCAGTCGTCGGCGGCCTGGAACTGGGCGGCCCAGGATCCGAACCTGCGGGTCGTTCTTCCCAAGCCCGCGTTCGCGCTGCCCAGCGTCATCGTGGTGGCCGCGGGGACGCCAGCCCACTTGCGGAAGGAGGCGGAGCGGTTCATCCGCTTCGCTATGGCACCCGCGACCCAACGGCTACGCATGGCCGACAGCGAGGGGGACGCCCTCTATTGGCCGCTCACCCGCAATGCGCCGGCGCCGAACAAGCGCTTGCCGTCCCTCGAGGGCATCGATGTCGAGGTGCTGCCTGCTGCCCTGTGGGGTACCCGGGAGGCCAGGATCAACAGCTGGTTCAGCCGCGTGGTGGTCGGCCAGTGATGGTTCGGTTGCGGCGTATCGGACACCCCCTTCGCGTTGCGGCCCCGCTGCTGCTGTTTGCCGCTCTGTTCGTCTATCCTATCGCCCGATTGTTGTTGCTGCCATGGTTTCCGGCTTTGGGCCCGGCACAAATCGCGGCCCATGGGGACGGCACCGGCCTCAACCTGGAGGCGATTGCCAATACCTTGCGCCTGGGGCTTGCCAGCACCCTGGTGGCGGTACCGCTGGGCGTGTGGCTCGGCTGGCTGCTGGAGCGGCGGCGTTGGCGCGGCAATGCCTGGCTTATGGGTGCGCTGTGGATGGTGTTGCTGATGCCCAGCTACCTGCTCGCGACCGCTTGGGAAATCATCTTCTCGTTTCGCTCCCTGCACCATGGCGTGCTGGCGGACTTGTTTTTCAGCGAGGCCGGCATCGTCGCCCTCTTGAGCCTGAAAGGATTGCCTTTCGCAGCGTTGGCTGCGCGCAGCAGTTGGGCCGCGATCGGCGCGGAATTAGAAGATGCGGCCCGAATTCTCGGCCTGTCCGGGTGGCGCCGGCGCGGCGTGCTGCTGCGCCTGTTGCTGCCTGCTGCCGGGTCGGCCTTCGCGGTAGTGTTCGCGGAGAGCATCCAGGAGTTCGGCATCCCATCGACCCTCGGCGCCCAATTGCACCTTCCCATCGTCACCTATGCCATCTACGAGCGCCTGGCCACGGCGCCGGTGCAATTTGCCGGTGCGGCCCGGTTGAGCTGGGCGCTGGTCGGGCTCGCGGCCATGGCCGGAGGGATTCACCTGTACCTGGGCAAGCGGCATAGTGGTGTTCTGGTCCACGGCCGTGCGCGTCGGTCCGCAGCGGTGCCTTGCCGCCCGATGGAGCGGCGGGCGGCGGGCGGCGTGCTGGCAGTCCTGGCCACCCTAGGCTTGGCATTGCCGGGCGCGGCCCTGGCGTATGCGGCGATCTGGCCGACCGTCGTTGATGTCACCCGGCCCGTCCGGTGGGACAGCTTGGTCTATTCGACCGTCTATGCCAGCCTTGGCGCAGCGTTGGCGGTGGCAGGCGTCATGCCTGTCGTGTTGAGCCGGCGCTCCGGCGGCGAGCGGGCAGGACGGCTGCTGGAGGCGCTCACCCTGGGAAACATGGCGATTCCGGGGTTGGTGCTGGGGGCGGCCTATGTGATCGCCTTCAACAGTCGGTGGCTACCCCTGTATGGCACGCCGCTGCTTCTGATTCTTGCTTACGTCGCAGCCCAGGTGCCCATGCTGATCCGTTTCTTGCAAGCGCCCCTGGGGCAGGTGCATGCCAACCTCTCCGAGGCCGCCCGCTTGCACGGCGTCCCATGGGCGAGCCGCATCCTGGACATTCATGGCCCCCTCCTGCTCTCTCCGTTGTTGTGGGGATGGACCCTGGCCTTTGGCCAAATCTTCTTCGAGCTCCCGATCTCGGAATTGCTCTATCCCGCGGGTCGCCCGCCGATCGGCGTGGCCTTGCTGACCTTGAACATGCAGCTGCGCTACGGCGAAGAAGCGCGCCTCGCTTTCGCGGGCATCGGCTTGGCGCTCGCCCTCGCCGTTTTGCTGGCCCTGCTCTTGGGTGCAGCCAGTCCGGCGCGCCGCGCCGAGGAGTGGGCAGCGTGAACGCTCTTTTGGAAATGCAGTCGATCGACAAGCGATATGGCGCAACGCGCGTTCTGCGCGACGTCAACTTCAGCATGGAGCCGGGTGAGTTCGTGGTGCTGATCGGCGGTTCCGGCTCCGGCAAGACGACGCTGCTGCGCCTTGTCGGGGGGCTTGAGCGGCTCGATGGCGGCACCATCCGGCTGCGGGGCCAGGCCGTGGATGCGCCGGCGCAGGGCGTTTGGGTCGCGCCGGAGCGACGCGGCTTGGGCATGGTATTCCAGGAATATGCCCTGTGGCCCCACCTGAGCTGCCGCGACAACGTCGCGGCGGTAATTCCTAAACGCGGCCCCGAGCGCAATCGTTTGGCCGAAGACCTGCTGGAGCGGGTCGGAGTGGGGCATCATGCTGCCAAGCGTCCCGCCCAGCTCTCCGGCGGAGAGCAGCAGCGGGTTGGTATTGCCCGGGCGCTGGCGGCCCGTCCGGATCTGCTGCTTTTCGACGAGGCGCTGTCGAGCCTGGACGTGGATGCCCGGGAGTTCTTGCGCCTGGAGATCCGCGCCCTGACCCGGGAGTTCGGGGCCGGTGCTCTGTTTGTGAGCCACGATCCCCTGGACGCGTGGCGCATGGCTGACCGTATCGCCGTCCTTGAGCGCGGCGCGCTCACGCAGGCGGCATCGCCGCACGCGCTCTATGCGAGCCCCGCGACCGCCCGGGTGGCTCGCTTCATTGGAGCCCAAGGTGGCTTCATGGCCCGGGTTCGGCGCGCCCGGGAGGGCTTGGGCGTCGAACTCGGTGGACGCTTCCATCGCGCAAGCGTGGCGAACGTGACAGAGGGTGAGGACGCCAGCGTGTTCATTCGGCCTGCCGGCATCCGGGTCGGCGGAGCCGACGGCATACCGGCCCGTCTCGTGCACTGCGTCTTCGAGGCCGGTGTCTATCGGGCCTACTGGCAGCTGTCCGGCATCAGCACGCCACTATGCAGCTACGAGGCCGGTCCTCCTGCCGCGGGCGAGGGGCGCCTTCACATCGATTCCGAGCATATTTTTGTTTTTCCATCCGAGGGAGATCACACCCATGTCTGACTGGGGAATATTTTTGGCCACCTTCCTGACCGCTGCGGTGGAGTGGGTCGAGGCCTTCACGATTGTGCTGGCGGTAAGCCTGACGATCGGCTGGGGGCGCGCGGCGGGCGCGGCCGCGGCGGCATTGGGCGTGCTGGCGGTGATGACCTTGGCGACCGGCGGCGTGCTGCGGCTGGGCCTTGATATGCACGGACTTCAGTTCATGATCGGCGCGTTCCTGCTGTTGTTCGGAGTGCGTTGGCTCGCCAAGGCCATCGCCCGGGCGGCCGGGCTCAAGGCCCTGCACGACGAGGATGCAGAATTCGCGGAGACCCGCCACAGGCTCGCAGCCGGCGACCGCCATGCCGCCTGGTTGATCGCCTTCAAGGGGGTCATGCTGGAAGGACTGGAGGTCTGGTTGATCGTCGTGGCCTTGGGGCTCAAAAGCGGCCATCCGCTCGCGGCGACCGGTGCGGCGCTGCTGGCGTGCGCCCTGGTGGCGATTGCCGGCCTGCTGGCGCGGGCACCGCTGCGCCGGGTGCCGGAGAACGCCATCAAGTTTGGCGTCGGCGCCATGATCGTGTCCTTCGGGACGTTCTGGACCCTGGAGGCGTTGGCCGGCGAGCTCGCCTGGCCATCGGGGGAGTGGGCCGTGCCGTTGCTCGCGGGCTTCTATCTGGCGGGCGGGTTGGGGGTCGCCGCCCTGTTGCGGTTGCGCCGCGCCGCCGCTGAGGAGGGGGCATCATGAGGGCCTTGTTCAAGACCTTGTTCGGGGACCGCGCGAACCTCGCGGTCGTGGCGGTAGTGCTCGCGCTGGAGGGGTTGCTGGTGCATACCGGCCATGCGCGGGATGCGGCCTTTGCGGTGCCCGTCGTGACCCTTGCCGGGATAAGTTGGCTCGCGATGCGCTGACGGTCCACCCCGGCAACCCGCCGGGTGGGGACGAGCGCGCGCGCCGATCACCCGCCTCAGGCTCACTCGGCGCGCGCGCAGACCCGCATGCTCTCGCCCTTTTGTCGCGTTGGGCTCGCAAACATCGTCGTCGCGCGTGTAGACTTAGAGTGGGCGAAGAAGATGGACCTGCGGTGGGTGAGCGGAAAGCATTAAGGGCCCTTTTCCGACCGGGCATCGAGCTCTCCGTAGGGCTCCCTTCATGTCAGTGCCCAACGTCTGCGCCCCGGGATGTGCCGCAGACGAATCCTCCGCATACAGGTTCGAGGGCAGGATATGTGCGGTCGCTATACGCTCGCCAGCGCGCCTGCGGTGCTGGAACAGACGTTCGGCATTGGCGGCTGGCTGGCCGGATTCGCGCGCTACAACATTGCACCCTCGCAAGTTGTGCCGGTCATCCGGTTGAGCGCCGAGGAGCCGGAACTCGCTTGGCTCGTCTGGGGGCTCGTCCCGCACTGGGCAAAGGAAGCGAAGACCGGCTACAGCATGATCAACGCACGCGCAGAGACGCTCGAGAAGAAACCGGCCTTCCGCTCGGCCTTTCGCCGCCAGCGCTGCCTGGTTCCGGCAGACGGTTTCTACGAGTGGAAGGTTACCGCGGGCCCCAAGCAGCCCTATTATGTCGGCCTCAAGACCGGCGAACCTTTTGGGATGGCAGGACTGTGGGAGCATTGGGAAGGCCCTGACCAGGCAGTCATCGAGTCTTTCACGATCGTGGTGACGCAGGCCAACGAGCTGCTGTGTCCGGTGCATGAGCGCATGCCGGTGATTGTCCCGGCGGCGGATTATGCGATGTGGCTCGATGCGAAGGCGGAGGTGCAGAGCGTGCGGTCGTTGCTTGCGCCGTTCCCCAGCGAGGCGATGCGGCGATATCCTGTTTCCACGCGCGTCAATAATCCCATGGCAGACGATCCCGGGCTGATCGGCGAGCTCTCCGCGCCGGGAACGCGCACGGCGGGCTAAGGCCTCCTCTACGGCGCGCGCCCGGTGCCTCAGCTCTTCCTGGTGTCCGGGCTCGTGACGATGTCCTGGTAGCTTCGGCGGAACGCCAAGGGGCGCTTAATCCGCGAGATGCGCTCTCGCGAACGGTCTGTGCCGACGAGGACGATATCGCCAAAATTCAGCAGGCGCCCGACTATGCTCTGCTCGACGCGGACGCTCTCGATCCGGGCGAGACTCATAGCGATGGTCGCGCGGCGGATGAGACCGGATTTCGCGACGATGCGCCGGTTCGTGATGACGAGTTCGCTCGCGCGCTTCGCCATGATGGGCGGCAGCATATAGATGGCGCCCAGGCACAGCAAGGCGAGGCTTAGCAAGGTCAGTGTCTTCTGGGCGGCGAATGCGGCGACGATCGCGCCTGAACTGCCCCAGATCACGAAAACGGTGGCGACGATCCATTGGGACCAATACGAGGCCAGCGCGATTTCCGCCCGGCAGAGAATCTTCTCGTCGGTTTCCAGCACCGGTTCCACAGGGCTTGCCCTCTCGTGCGGTCTCGCTGGCCAGGCTATTCTTGCCCCCTAGCCGATCTTTAACGACGGTTTTAAAACTTCTTTATAAAACGCGTGGTTGCGTTCTAAGAAATTTCCGTGTGGCACTACACGTTCGATTCGGTGATGAGGTGATCTTCAGTGAACGTGCTTTTTCG
>JAJYKK010000048.1 GCA_021788645.1 Pseudomonadota bacterium | reverse complement strand
CTAGCCCGGCCCACATTACGCCGCCTTCCCAGATTCCCTCACCCGAGGAAAATATCCGGGATTCCGCTCTCCCTTCATCACGAAATAGCGTGAGAAATTGCCGGGGAAATAAAGTGAGAGCTAACACAAGGTCAAGCCTGCGGGTGAGGTTGTCGCAGGATTGCGGGCCAAACAGGCAGCCAAGTAATGGCTGGGCGCAAATACGAGATCTTGCTGACCGAGGGGGCCGAGCAGGATCTGGAGTCGATCTACGACCACATCGCGGCATTTGATTGCAAGGCCAATGCCGACTATGTGCCGGATCGCCTACTAAAAGTCGTCGAGAGCCTATCAACTTTTCCTGAGCGCGGCGCCTACCCCAAGGAACTGATGACCCTTGGCATACGGGATTATCGACAGACCGCTTTCAAGCCCTATCGAGTGATCTACCGTGTTATGGCGCAGAAGGTCTACATTTATGTGATCGCCGATGACCGGCGGGATATGCAGTCGCTCTTGGCGCGTCGCCTACTTGGGGTTTGATGGCCGAAGGGGCGCAGATAACCGCAGCAGTGCTCATTGACCCCAATAGCGCGTTGTTCTGCTGTAATCTTCCCGCCACCACTTTCCAAAGGTCAGACCATGCTCCGGCTGTGTTCGGACCCATCCATTCGCCGAACGACAAGTCTATCGTTCGGTACCCGGATGAATTGCGCGGAGGGTCCCGCCCTTACTCAGGCGGTTTTGGCGTCCATCGCCCGATGCCGCGCTGCTGTGCGGTCACCTCGATCGCCTCGCGCAGGCGTGCAAACAGGGCTGGCCATTGAATGCCGCCACAGCCGGCACGGCGCCCGAGCAGCTGAAGCGCTTGCTGGTCGAACCCGCTCGGCGATGCTTCTCGTGCCGCGGTCCACGCGCCGATGATCTCCACCCGGCGATCTTCGAGGAGGCTTGCCGCCGGAAGCTTGTCCGATTTGGCGAGGTTCGCCTCCACCCCCACAGGGACAAGATTCCATAAATCGTTGTTGCCCCACAGCGAAAACGGAATGATATGGTCGACGTGGAACCGGCGGCCCAGGGGCCGTCCGGTCCACACGCATCGGTCGACCCCCCCGGCAAGGTAGATTTGCCGCGCGAGGTCAGTCGCCCGTTCGGGAATGGGTTTGGCGAGCAGCAGGGGAAGAACCTCGCCCGAGCCGATGCGTTGCCGCTCCGCGAAGCGCTCGGTCAGCGCGGCCCAGCGAATGACGATGGCGTCGACGATCCAGTGGCCCAGCAGACTCAGCTCCCGCCAGAGCCCGGCGGACATCGTCACCGCCTTTTGGCGCGCGTCCCAGCCGAAGACGCGGCCAGTGTCGAGCGCGCCGCCGGAGTGAGCGACGGGCCCCGCACAGATCGCGGTCGAAATTTCGCGAAGCGCAACCGCGAGTTTGGCCTGGACGCGTTCCGGCAGGCGTCCGGCGGTCCGGTCCAGGTACCAAGCGGAAAGCCCTCCGTGTTCGCCTGCCTGGCGATAGTCGTCCATCAAATCGGTGAGCGCCCGCCGGAATCGCAAGGGGTTGCGGGCGCCAGCCCCTTCGTCCTGGGACTGGGGGACAAACCGGCCCGCGAAAATCGGCCAGTAATACAGCAGCCACCGCTCGGCAATGCGGGCGATCGGAACGGCGACGGTGCCGTCGGCCCGCCACGTCGCGGCGTGCGACTCCTGCATCGCGATCTCGGCGAGCGCCCGGAAAAGGGCCAGCTTATAGGTGGCCACCTTCCGATCGCGGTTCAGGATGCCCTCGATCTGGTCGGAGGCCCGCAGCGCGTGGCCCGTTTGCAGCTCGAACAGTTGGCTCGACCAGCGCGTCCCGGCGCGGGCCGAGGCATCTTGGGTATCCCACCGCCCGATGAGCTGGAACCCGAGACGCTCCAGGAGGAGCTGCAGTTCTTCCGGTGCGAGGGGCGAGAACAGACGGCCGCTCGCGTCGCGGTTGTTGGCCAGCACGTCGCCACGTGCCAGGGGCGTCGAGACCAGCAACCGTCCGTGCGGCCGCAGCAGCCGGCGAAGGGCGAATGCCGCATCGAACAAAGACGCTTCGGGCAGGTGCATCAGCACCGCGCTGCACAGGATGCCGTCGAATGCGCCGCCGAAGGGGGTGCCGACATCGGGCAGCCCCGCGGAGGCGATTCGCGTCTCGAGTTCGGGGTGGTGCCGGAGGGCCTCGCGGCGCAGGGCGTCCACGGGCTCGGCACCATAGGCGTCATAGCCCAACGCGCATAGCCGCGCCAGGTCCCGTCCAGAGCCGCAACCGACATCCAGGAGCCGACTGGCTCCCGGAAAGGCGGCGGCGAAGTAGCGCTCAACCGGGCTGGCCACCTGCTCATAGCGCGCCGCCACTTCGCCGGCGTGCAGGGTGTAATAGTCGACCGTCGCCGCGTCCACCTAGCGCTCACCGAGGTGCCGGCGAAAATGCCGCCGGGTCTGATCGTCCGTGCAGTAGACGTAGCACCCCTTCATGCCGCGGGTCATCAGCGTGCGGTAGGTATTCTTGATGATCCGCGCGGTTTCGGCGCGGGCCGCGACCGGATCAATCTGGGCCTGCCTTTTCCAGCCGCTGAGCGTTTTGTCGTGGCGAGCGCGCGCCTCGGGAAAGGCAACCACCGCGCCCCCGCGGGCGACCAGATCGGGGCCGACGATGACGCCAACGTAGTCGAGCTCGAGGCCCTGGCAGGTGTGCACGCAGCCGACTTCGCTGATCGATCCCGGGGTAACGATCCAAAGGCTCCCATCCTTGTCCAGGTTCCAGCGCCGGCGGTAGGTTTCCCCGATCACGATGTCCCAGGCCGACGGGTCCTTCTTGCTCCTCCATGGCCAGCAATAGCCGGCGACGACGCGTGCCTTGTTGTCCCCGTTGCGGGCCTCGATCGCCGCGTGCAATGCCTCAGGGGTATCGAACACCTGGAAGTCGAATTCGTGCGGGCTCAACCGCGTGTTGGCGGTCTCGCGGATGCCCAGCACATCGTCCAGCCAGGCCATGTAGCCGTCCGAGCCGCTGCACCGGAACTGCGACGCGAGCGTGCGCTCGCCGATGGCGGCGCCCCGCTTCTTGCCTGCGAAGCGACGAATGACCTCCTTGGTGCCGATGTCCTGCAAGGTGACGCGCTGGTCCTCGTCGATCAAGAAAATCGTGCACTTGGCGGCATGGATCAGTTCCTTGACCTGATGCTCGCCGAGATTCCCGTACAGGCCGCTTTTTTCGGTGAGGCGGTGCGCCTCGTCGACGAGCAGGACGTCGATGCCGTTTTCAGGGGCGTCGACGAACGCACCCGAGCCCTTGAAAAGTTCCGTGAAGCGCGAACGGGTCATCGAGCGAACCAGCTTGGATTCATAGACCCTGCGCGGCGCAGCGTTCTTGGACACGTAGCGGACGTTCAGGCGCTCCCGGGTCAGTGCGACCAAAGAGATTGATCGCGAGGACCGTCTTGCCCGTGCCCGGTCCGCCTTCGACGATGAGCACTTGCGGGTGTTCCGCCGTAGCGCTCCGCGCTGCCGTAAGCGCGGCTTCGTAGATCTCCTTTTGCTCGTCGATCAAGACGAACGCCGGATTGCCCCGCAGCATGGCGCCGAGGCTGTCGGCCAGCGCCTTGGAGGGCCGGATCCGGCCGCCGGCCATCTCGTGCAGCGCCGCCCCGCGATCGCCGCGATGCATGTGGCTCTTGATGAAACTGCGTAGCGCAGTGCGCTCTGCCTCACCCTTGAGGAACAGGGGAGCCTTCTCCGTATAGGGGCGATATTGCGGGGCGTCGATGATGCCATCACGGCGGTAGTTGTGCAGATAGGCGCAGGGGGCGACCCCGATGCGGCCCTCGTAGACCGCTTCGTTGAAGTCATGGAGCAGCGAGGCGTAGGACCACGCCTGGTAGCTCGGATGAACGGCTTCGCGCCGTCCGCCCGCGAGGGACGTTAGGACGATCGCATCCTTGCCGGTGGCTTCCACCTGCTCCCACTGCTTGAGCTCGACGATCACGGTCCCTTTGGCGCCGTCCGGGCCGATGCCGGAGATGACCACGTCGATGCGCTTGGCACTCTGCGGGATGTGCAGTTCGACGGCCACGCCCACATCGTCGGGGATGTCGGCGTCGTAGAGGACGGCGGCGAAACTGCGAAGCGACGCCTTCCACGAGGCGATTTCGGCGCCCCCCACGCGGTGGCCGGTCTTGCGGATGAACTGATCGAGGATGACCTCCTCGATCTCGCGGTCGAATGCGTCGCTCAGGAACTGTTTCTTGTCGGCCTCGTAGACGATCACGGCCCCTCCCTGGAGCGCTTGTCTAATAGCTGTCGTACTTCTTGCTGCTGCCCCGGACTTTCTCCGAAGGATACTTCCGTGCATTGGTCGCCAATTTCGCGCGCACCGCCGCATCGAGGTCAACCCCCAGGACGTCGGCCAGGCGCACGAGGTACACGAGCACATCGGCCAGCTCGTCGCGCACGGATTGCGCCGTCTGCGGATCCGCCGCCGCCCCGGCCGACTCCTCGGCCCCCATCCACTGGAAGATCTCGACAAGTTCGCCGACCTCGCCCGTCAGGGCCATGACCAGATTCTTCGGGGTGTGGAACCGGGACCAGTCGCGCTCATTGGCGAACGCCTCGAGCGCTGCAGCCAGACGGGCGACATCGACAAGTCGTTTCGGGTCGGTGGGGGACGTCTCGGACATGGCATTCAACCTGGTCTGGCTTGAGGGTCGGCGCTATGGGAAATCCGGCGCATTCTGGGTCTTATTCGAGCGGCCGGACCCCGGTCTCTGGCTTGTTCGCGCTGGGATACGTTCATGTTGCAGGCGTTATCATGCTGTTTAGCCATGCATATTATGCCAGAAATGGGGGCCCGCTTCTTTATTCCGGAAGGGGGCGGGTCGTGGGCCGTTGCGCGGCGCGAGGGCAGGCGAGGCGGCTGTGCCGTTGGGGAGCGCGCAAAATGGCGGGGCCACCGGTGTTGCCGCGCCCATCGATGGGGACCGTCGCCATCCGGAAGAACCCGACGGCATCCTGCACGACGACTGAGCGGGTCGAGTCGAAGACCCGGGAGCCGCTGCCGGTCCGCCCCGGAATGATGCCCCCACCCGCCGTGCTCCCTGCTGGCCGCGCGCTCGCGCCGCCCCCTGCCAGGGCGATGCCACGACCCGGCGCGTCGTCTTTGCTGCCGCCGCGGCAGGCCTTGCGGACGCAAGGCGAGGTCCGGCGCACAAGCGGGGGGCCCATCGTCAGCCGCGCCCTGCGCGTCGCTCATCGCCTCGCCGGCAGCAGATCAGCAAAGAAGAATCCGTCGCGTTCGACAACTTCGCCAACGCTCGCCGTCACCGCCTCACGAAACATCGGCCCGGCCAGAACGCATGTATGGAATTCGCCGTTCTCGCCGCACGGGTCGACCTCTGCAGGGAGTTCTTCGAGGAACGCCTCATCGAACCGTCTCCCGGCAAAGGAGGGCGCGAGCTTCTTCGGATCGACGCAGGTGAGGAACGCCTCGATGCCGCCCTCGATCATCCGCCGCGCCAGGATCTCGGTCGGCTCGCGCCAGATCGGGAACAGCGGCTCGATGCCAGAGCCTGCGAGTTGTTTGCATCGATAGGCGCGGATGTCCTCCAGGAACAGATCTCCGAAGGCGAGGTGCGTCACACCACGCTTGCGCGCCGCGGCGATCGCCGCGCGCATCTCGATCTCGTACCGCTCGTTTGAACAGGGCCAGGGCAGCGGGATGACATGGAGCGGTAGCCCGGCCGCTCGTGCCTGCGCCTCGAGGATTGCGCGACGGGTCGCGTGCATGGCGACCCGCTCGTGCGTGGTATTCACGGTGGTCAGCAGGCCGACAACGTCGACGTCCGGCGTCTGTCGAAGCACCTGCAACGTCCAGGCGCTGTCTTTCCCGGAACTCCAGGAAAGCAGCACGCGGCGGGACATCAGACAAAGCCCCAAGGGATGCCGCTGCGCGCAAGCCTAGCGGCAACTGCCGCACGGGCAAAGCGGGCATTTCGGCCCTTCCGGGGCATGAGCCCTTCGATCCGCAATGGGCGGGCCACCGGTGTCGAAGCGACGAGCCCCTGGAACGGGGCTGGACCGCGCGAACACCCCGCGTTCAGCCCCCTGCCCGCGCCACCACAATGGGCGCGAACGAACACGGCAACTGGCCATCTTGGGTTGCCGGCTTCGTTGCCAATTTCACCGCCGGCGCAAGACCCTCGCAATCGTATGCGGAACATTCGCCATCGCCCCCCGGTTCCAAGACACGGCGCGAGTCCACCCCGCACTCGCCGCCTCTTAGCACGTCTCCGCCCCCCTGCGGCAGGCGTGCGCCCGATCGAATGACGGTTTCCCGCGCCGCAAGTCCCCGGCGGGGATGTTCACGATCGCCGCGGAATCGCCAGGACTTGTGCTTCGGGCCACCTCGAATGGCGAAGCGCCGCGCCCGAGAGGGCGGGAGGGCCGCGGCATCGGGTGGCCTGCCGCGCCTACCGGCACACCAGGTGCGGAATGCCCGCGCACAGCGCTTTCGGCACCTTGGTATAGGCCACCGTGACGTGGCCCTCGCGCATGAGCACGCGAACCGTTCCCCCGAAGGCGTTCTCGACGGCGGCATGGTGAACCTTCAGGCGGTGCATGGCGGCCACTTCAAGCGCATTCGCCAGCCTTTGCGCCGAATTCTCGGCACTGGCATAGGGCATGCTTGCATCAAAGGATCCGGTTTGGATCGCCAGTACGGTCACATCGCCTTCCTTCTTTTGCCGCGGCTCGGTGGCGGTCGCGATTTGGACATTGTTGGCAATCGTCTTGACCTGGAGCGATAGCGCCTCGCGGGGGCTCATATGGTCCACTTTTTCTTGCATGGCCGATGACCTCGCTCCGCATCCGGCACTCACGAATGCCAGCAGGGCAAACAACAGACCTAGGCGCATTCTCATCATCGATTCATCTCCTGGTTGTGGGACGGCGGTCCCATACGCTTGCGTCGCATGGCGCAAGCGTATCATTTATTTGTTCGTCCGAAACCCCTGCGCGCCCTGGCCTGTGGCAAGGGCGCCCTGTCGCGGCGCTCCGTACCGCCTCCCCGCGACCCGAGGCGCCCGCACGAGACAGCGACGGAGAGCCCTCCAGCGCAATGACATAGTGTTCATGTAGAATCGTCCGGAAGAACAAGATCAACTGAGCGAGAGATGCTCGGGGATGGGCGCCCGCTTCATGGAGGCAACGATCGGGCGACGCTCGTTCTCCGTCCCGCAGACGCTCTCGGGGGAATTGAGGCGGAGGCCCATGGCGAGCGAGGATAGCGAATTCTTCCGGCAACTGTTGCGTGCCTATATTGACAGCGCCAACGACGGAATCTTCGTCGTTTGCGACGAGATGAAGTTCCACGTCGCCAACCCGCTCCTTCAGGCGTGGCTGGGCTTATCCGAGGAGGTTCTCACCGCGCACAATGAGCGCGTCCCCATCACCGACCTGATCGGCAATGCCTTTCATGCCGAGACGTTTGTCCAGCAATTTGGGAAGGCGATGGCGGGGGAACCCGTCCGTTTCCAGTGCTGGGTCACCCCCGCAAACGCGGCGCCTCGTTGGCTCGAGATCAGCCTGAACCGGGTCGACCTGGACGCCGGGGCGCTTTTCATCGGCATTGCCCGAGACGTCACCGAACGCAAGGGGCTGTTGGAGGAAGTCGCCTACAAGGCGACGCATGATCCCCTCACCGAGCTGACGAATCGCCAGGAGTTCGAACGGCAACTTGACCTTGTGCTGCGCGACCCGGCGGGTGTGCATGCGTTGCTTTATCTCGGCCTGGACAACTTCAAGACCGTCAACGACCGCGGCGGGCATCTGGCAGGCAATTTGTTTTTGCAGCAACTCGCGTCGCGGCTCCTGGCCAAGACCCGCCGGTCGGACACGTTGTCGCGCCTGGGCGGGGACGAATTCGGCGTCATTTTGCGGCATTGCCCGGTCGAGACCGCCGTTCATCTCGCGCAAGCCTATCGGGAGATCGTGCGGGCCTTCCATTTCGACGAGCAGGGCCGTCGTTTCGAGGTCAGCGCGAGCGTGGGCGTGGCGCCGCTGTCGGCCGGGTCGGGGTCGCTTGCGGAGACGCTGGGGAAGGCAGAGGCGGCCTATCAAGTCGCCAAGGACCGGGGAGGTGACCGGGTTCAGCTCTATGAGGGCAGCGAGGAATTCCATCGGCGGCGACTGGAGTCGCACTGGGCGGCGGAGGTACGCGCGGCCCTGGCGCATGATCGGTTCCGCCTCTATTGGCAGGACATCGTCCCGCTCCGTGCGCGGCGCCGGGCGCTCCCTCATCGGGAGATCTTGCTTCGCCTGGTCATGCCATCCGGCGAAGTCGTTTCCCCCGCCACCTTCATGCCCGCCGCCGAGCGCTACCAGCTGATGCCCGCCGTCGATCGATGGGTGATCCACACCCTCTTGGCCCGCCACCTTGACCGCGGAGCCGAGCGGACGCTATGGGCCGTGAACCTCTCCGGTGCAAGCCTGAACGACGATGGATTTCTCGGGTTTGTCCGCGACGAGATCGCGAGCGCCGCGGTCTCGCCCGACATGCTGTGCTTTGAGATCACGGAAACGGTCGCGATTCAGAACCTGCAGCATGCGGCGGCCTTCATCCAGGAGATGAAGGCCCTGGGCTGCCGCTTTGCGTTGGATGATTTCGGCAGCGGAATGTCCTCGTTTGGGTATCTGCGCGCCTTGCCCGTGGATTACCTCAAGATCGACGGTGCGCTCGTCCGGGACGTCTCGCGAGACCCCATCAGCCGGGCCATGGTCAGCGCGATTCAGGAAGTCGGCAGGGCCTTGGGCGCCGGAACCATCGCCGAGTTCGCGGAAGACGACGGGATCATTGCCCGTCTGCGCCAAATCGGTGTCGACTACGCCCAAGGGTATGGCATCCATCGGCCGGAGCCGCTCGGCTAGGGGCACCGCCTTCGTGCGGCCGACCGGGATTCCTCCGCGCATCTGCGCCCTCGCCAGATGCCCGGATGCAAGGGGTCGCATGCCATCTTTTCGCCTTATCTTTGTGCCGCCGGGCATTGCGCTTCGGGCACCTTCCACGGCTGCGCCGTGCCGCGCAAGGTCCCGGCGCGCACACGGGGATGCACGCCGTCACCGACCTGACGCGGACAAAACCGTGAGCGTGGGCGGATGCTGCCGCCAGCATCCTGCCGACTGCGCCGCGGCCTTGCGTCGTGGGCTCCCAGGCGCCGTCTGCCGAAACTGCCAGGGCGCGAGGCGGCCCGGCCGGCCGCCCTTCCCCGCCAGCAACGGCGAGGGCTGAGACGCGTCCCGATCCAGGATAGGCGCAAGCGGCCCAGGTCCAGGTTCAGGGCGCCCCCCCGCTCCGCGAACCGGATCCGCTTCGCCATCCATTGGCCTATAATGGCCGCAACGCCACGGGCCGGGCGCGGCATCGCCCAGCGACGAGACCCGCCTTGCCGCACGACCCACAGGACCTCAACGCCAGACAGGGGAAGCAGATGCCCGACAGCCCGACGCTGTTCATCTCGCACGGCTCGCCGCTCATCGCCGTCGAAGATCGCCCGTCCAGCCGGTTCCTCGCGCAATGGGGCGGCACGCTGGGGCGCCCGAGCGCGATCCTCGTCGTGTCGGCGCATTGGCAAACGCACGGCCAAGCCGCGGTGAGCCTGGCGCCCCGGCCGGAGACGATCCACGATTTCCATGGCTTTCCGGACCCGCTGTATGATCTCGCCTATCCCGCACCGGGCGCCGTGGACTGCGCGATGGAGGCCGCGCGGCTCCTGGAGGCGGCCGGTTTCGGCGTGACCCGAAATCCCTCCCGGGGACTCGACCATGGGGCCTGGGTGCCGCTTGCGCTGATGTATCCCGGCGCAGATCTCCCGGTCGCGCAGCTTTCCCTGATCCGCGATGCCCAGGCGGCCGACCACTATCGCCTGGGAGCCGCCTTGCAGCCGCTGCGCAAGGCAGGCGTGCTGATCGTGGGTTCGGGTGCCTTGACGCACAATCTGCACGAACTCTCCGGCGCTCCGGTTGATCCGCCCGCGCCCGCATGGGCGGTGGCTTTTGCCGAATGGGTCGCGCACCGGGTTGACGAGCGGGATGTCGCTGCGCTTCTCGATTATCGTCGCGCGGCGCCGCATGCTGCGCGCGCCCACCCGACCGAAGAACACCTGATGCCGCTGTTCGTGGCGCTCGGGGCCGCGGGCCGCGACTTCGTGGGCGAGCGGGCTTTCCAGGGCTATGAGCATGGCGCGTTGGCGATGGACGATTACCTCTTCCACGATGCCTGACGGCGCACGACGCAAACGGGTCGGGCCTGGCTGCTCGATGCGCTTGTCGAGGGGCCTGGCGCCCGCCTGGTGATGCGCCAGAAGGAAAGGCTGCCGCGCTTCGGCGCGGAACGGGGGCTCGCCGTCCGCGCGGCCAAGCAGGTCGAGGCAATACGGCCCCGCCCTGCCCGTGGGCGATGGATCAAGCCCCCGGCCGATGGCTTCCCGGGAGTGCGCTCCCTAGGAGGACTCGTCGGCGGCGGGCACGGGCTCCGAATAGCCGCACTCCTTGTTCGGGCACACCTTCTCCGTGCCGCGCCGCTTGGTCGTCTTGAGCGTCAGGATGGGCGAGCCGCAGCGCGGGCACGGCTCGGCGATCGGCGGATTCCACACCGCATACTTGCAGGCAGGGTAGGTGCTGCAGGAATAGAAAAGCTTGCCGTAGCGGCTCTTGCGCTCGATGAGCGTCCCCTTGCCGCATTCCGGGCATTTGACCTGGGTATCCTTGGGCTTCTCCAGCGGTTCGATGTACTTGCACTTGGGATAGCCGGAGCAGCCGATGAAGCGGCCGTAGGGTCCCGTCTTGATCACCAGGGGAGAGCCGCACTGCGGGCATGTGCGCCCTTCGACGACCTCCGGCGCGGGCGCGGGCCCCTCCTCGGCCAGGCTGCGGGTATAGTCGCAGGCGGGATAGGCGGAGCAGCCGACGAACTTGCCCCGCTTGCCCAGGCGGGTCGTGAGCGGTTGGCCGCACTTGGGGCAAGCCTCCTCCAGGAGCTCCTGGGTGACCTCCTTGCGCGAGAGGCCCTGCTTTTCGTCGACGAGCGCCTTGAAGCCGCCCCAGAAGCTCTCCAGCACCGGAACCCATTCCCGCTTGCCGGTGGAGATCTGATCCAGGCTGTCCTCGAGCTTGGCGGTGAAATCGTAGTCGACGTAGCGCGTGAAGTGCTCGGTGAGGAACTTGTTGACGACGCGGCCCACGTCGGTCGGCTGGAAGCGCTTCTTCTCGAGAACGACGTATTCCCGGTCGAGCAGCGTGGAGATGATCGACGCGTAGGTGGAGGGGCGGCCGATGCCATACTCCTCCAGCGTCTTGACCAGGCTCGCCTCGGTGTAGCGGGGCGGCGGCTGGGTGAAGTGCTGCTCGCCCCGGAGGGCATCGACGGGCACGCGCTCATCCAGCTCGAACGGCGGCAGGCGGCTTTCCCCTTCCTCCTGGGCCTCGTCGGCCCCTTCCTGATACACGGCGATGAAGCCGGGGAAGGTCAGCGTCTGCCCGCTCGCCCGGAACAGGCTGTCGGCGCCGATCTCGAGATCGACGCTCACGGTGTCGTAGCGCGCCGAGCTCATCTGGGATGCGAGGGTGCGCTTCCAGATCATCTCGTAGAGCTTCGCCTGGTCCCCGGTGAGCGCCGCGCGCACCGCGTCGGGCGTGCGCGCGATCGACGTCGGGCGGATCGCCTCATGGGCTTCCTGGGCGTTCTTGGCGCTCGAGCGGTAAGTGAGCGGTTCCTTGGGCAGGTAGTCGGGCGAGAATTGCGCGGCGATGTATTCCCGCAGTTCCGCGACCGCCTCCTGAGCAAGATTGACCGAGTCCGTGCGCATGTAGGTGATGAGCCCGACCAGGCCCGATCCCGTGTCGATGCCCTCGTAGAGCTGCTGGGCCACGCGCATGGTGCGGTCGGTGGAAAAGCCGAGCTTGCGCACGGCCTCCTGCTGCAGGGTGGAGGTGGTGAAGGGCGCCGCGGCATGGCGCTGCTTCTTTTTCTTTTCCAGCTTGGCGACCCGCGCCGCGCCCTGGGCTTCCGACACGAGGTGAGCGACGGCCTCCGCCTGGGCGGCCTCCGAGGCGATATCGAACTGGTCGAGCTTTCGTCCGCGGTACTGAAACAGCTTGCCGGTGAATTTCTGGCGCCCCTTGTGGCTGTCGAGGTGGACGGTCCAGTACTCCTGCGCCTTGAACGCCTCGATCTCCAGCTCGCGCTCGACGATCAGGCGCAGCGCCGGACTTTGCACGCGCCCGGCGGAAAGCCCGCGACGGATCTTGCGCCACAGCAGCGGCGACAGATTGAAGCCCACCAGATAATCGAGCGCCCGGCGGGCCTGCTGCGCGTTGACGAGCGGCATGGCGATGCTGCGCGGCGAGGCCACGGCCGCCTGCACCGCGCCTTGCGTGATCTCGTGGAAGACCACCCGCGAGACCGACTTTCCGGCCAGCCCCTTCCGGGCCTTCAGGATCTCGGCGATATGCCAGGCGATCGCTTCGCCTTCGCGGTCCGGGTCGGTGGCGAGGTAGATGTGCGAGGCCTCCTTGACCGCCTTGGCGATGCTGTCCACGTGCTTGCTGTTGCGCTCGATGAGCTGGTACTTCATGGCGAAGCCGTGCTCCGTGTCGACCGCTCCCTGCTTGGGGACCAGGTCTCGCACGTGGCCATAGGATGCCAGCACCTCGAAGTCCTTGCCCAGATACTTCTTCAGGGTCTTGGCCTTGGAGGGGGATTCGACGATCAGCAGGTTCGAAGGCATGCGGCTTTAAACCGGTGGGCAAAGCGCAGGATGATAAGAACAAATTCGGCGGGTGGCAAGCGGCCGGGCAGTTTCAATGCATTTTCGCGGGCGATTCGCCGAACAGGAGGTCCTCCAGGAAAATCGGATCCTTGGTCCGGCCTTGCGACCACAGGACCATGAGCACGGTCCATTTGATCTGGTCCAGGAAGATCTCCTCGTCGGGCAAGGCCAGCACGCGGTCGATGACCCATTCGCGCTCGACCGGCTGCAACACGCCGGCCAGCGAGAGAAACTCGAGGAAGCCGCGCCCCTCGGCGTCGATGCGCCGCATCTCCAGGTCGCTGTAGAGGCGCACCGAGCGGGTGGCCGACCACGCCGGCGGGTTCTCGCCCTTGGCGAAATCCTCGAGGGCACTCAGCCAATCGAGCGCCTGGCTGATTTCTTCGCTCTCGAACCCGGCCGCCGTCAGTTTCACCGCCAGCGAGTCCTGGTCCGGGGGGATGAATTCCTCGGCCACGAAGTAATTCTCGAACAGGTAGACCAGGATTTCGAACATGGCTGTCCTAAGCTAACACGAAGGGACGTCAGGCGCGGCCGCGTCAGGGGTCGCGACGGTAGGATGGCGGAAACGACGCTCGCCGTCAAGACGGGCGGCACCGCGCGCGCCGCGGCGCCGCCCGGGCACATCCCTTACGGGTTCTTGACGTCGTCTCGCACGTAGATCGGGCGGCTGGCGCGCAGGACCAGGGCATAGGAGACCTTGTCGAACACGCGGAACACCATGGCGAGCCCGGCGCGCTCGTCGGGCAGCCGGAGGGTCTTGGCGGCCGGCGCGGGGCAGTCGCTGCGATAATGCGCGGCCGGGGACACATGGTCATTCACGGCGATGCGCACGCCGGGCTTGCGGCACGCGAGGCTGGGCACGACCGCGCCCCGGTGGTAGATGGCCAGCACGTCGCCCGGCGCGAGCCCGGCGTCGGTGCCGCGGTCGATGCCGATCACGGCGAACTGGCCCACCCCCATCCCGCCGTAGGAGGACACGATCTGGCCCTCGACCGGCCGGCGCGGGGCCTGCGGCACGAAGTTGGGAAACCCGGCGTGCTTCGGCGTCGGGATCAGGCGGTCGCCCGGACCGACTTCCTGCGTCACGCTGGTAATCTCGAGCGTGGACGGATGCCCGAAGCGGGTCACCCGCGCTGCGCCCAGATAGACCGCCTGATAGCCCAGGACTTGGTGGGTCTGCGGATCGGTCAGGCGGCGGCCTTGGCGATAGATCTGGAAGTCGGTCCCGTCGGCGGGCGCGAGGCCCTCGGCGAATGCCGTGTCCCCCGGCCCCAGGATGACCCGCTCGTCCTCGGTGCCCACGATCACCGGGGCGGCGGCCAGGCTCTTCGCGTCGACCAGCAGCGGCCGCGCGAGGAACGGCCCGATGGCCTGCGCCGGGATGGCCGGGATCGGCGATTCGATGCGCGATGCGCGGATCTTCGGCTCGAGGCGGACGATCTCGAGACCCGCGGTGCCCTGGCCGTTCTCCAGCCGCAGGCGGGGCTCGCCGTTCACGTATTCCAGCACGATCACGTTGCCGGGATAGATCCAGTGCGGATTGTCGATCTCCGCCCGGTTCATGTGCCAGATCTCGGGCCAGCGCCACGGGTGCTTGAGGAAGCGGCCCGAGATGCCCCACAGGGTATCGCCCTTGACCACCACATAGCGCTTCGGCGCGTGCGGCGCCAGCTGGAGCGTCTGGGCGCGCGCCGCCGCGGAGAACAGTCCGAGAAGCATCAAAGCAGGAATAACATAGCGCATGGGCGGCCTCGATGATGTAAACTTTTCACGCTGCACGCAGTCTATCACGGTTATGCAATCCGTTTAAACTTGAATAAATTTCGTGCATTGTCTGAAATTTTGCATGCAATCCGTTAAAGTAGCAAGCATATGGCGATCCTCAATCTCCTGTATTATCCTGACGAGCGCCTCCACAAGGTGGCGGCGCCGGTCAAGGCGGTGGACGCGCCGGTGCGCGCGCTGATCAAGGACATGGCCGAGACCATGTACGCGGCGCCCGGCATCGGTCTGGCCGCGACTCAGGTGGACGTCCACCGGCGCATCATCGTGGTCGACGTCTCGGAGGCGCGCGACCGCCTGCTCGTGCTCATCAACCCCGAGATCACCGCGAGCCGGGGACGCTGCGAGCGCGAGGAAGGCTGCCTGTCCGTGCCCGGCGTCTACGAACGGGTCATCCGGGCCGAAGCCATTTCGGTGCGCGCCCTGGACCGGGAAGGCCAGCCCTTCACGCTCGACGCGGAAGGCCTGCTCGCGGTATGCATTCAACATGAAATGGACCACCTGCAAGGCAAGGTATTCGTCGAGTACCTGTCGCGCCTGAAGCAGACCCGCATCCAGACCCGGCTCCGGAAGCGGCTGCGCGAGACCATGTAGCATGCGGGTCGTCTTCGCCGGAACCCCCGAATTCGCCGCCCGGGCGCTCACCGCGATCCTGGCCGCGAAGCATGAGGTCGTGCTGGTGCTCACGCAGCCGGACCGCCCGCGCGGGCGCGGCATGAAAACCGCCGCGAGCGCGGTCAAGGCGGTGGCGGCCGCCCACGGGCTGCCGCTCGTGCAGCCGGCCAGCCTGAAGGACCCGGCCGCCCTCGAGCCGGTCCGCCAGGCGCGCCCCGACGTGATGGTGGTCGCGGCCTACGGCCTCATCCTGCCGGCCGCCTGCCTCGCCATCCCCGCCTTCGGCTGCCTCAACATCCACGCCTCCCTCCTGCCCCGCTGGCGCGGGGCGGCGCCGATCCAGCGCGCCCTGCTCGCCGGCGACCGTGAGACCGGGATCAGCATCATGCAGATGGACGAGGGCCTGGATACCGGCGCCGTGCTGCTCGCGCGGGCATTGCCGATCGAGCCCTCGGACACGGCGCAAAGCCTGCACGATCGGCTCGCCGCGCTGGGCGGCCAGCTGATCGTCGAGGCGCTCGCCGGCCTGGCTGCGGGCGCGTTGTCGCCGCGCCCGCAGGACCCCGCGGAGGCGACTTACGCGGCCAAGCTGAGCAAGACCGAGGGGGCCATCGACTGGCGCCGGGATGCGGCGCAGCTCACCCGCACGGTGAGGGCCTTCAATCCGTTTCCCGTCGCGCATGCCCGCATCAACGGTGAGTGGCTGCGCCTGTGGGCGGCAAGCCCGGCGAGCGGGCGCGGCGAGCCGGGGGTGATCCTGCGCGCGGATCGGGCGGGCATCGTGGTCGCCTGCGGGGAGGACGCGCTCCGGCTCGAAGTGCTGCAAAAGCCCGGCGGAAGGCCGCTCGCGGCCGGGGACTTCCTCGCCGGACACCCGCTCACGCCGGGCGGTCGCTTCGATGCTTAGCGAACGGCGCCCGGCCGCGTTGCGCGACGTCCAGCGCCTTGCCGCGGGAGTGGTCGAGCGCGTGCTGGGCGGACGCAATCTCGATGCGACGCTGCGAAAGCTGTGGGCCGACACGCCCGGGCTCGCGCCCGAGCAGCGCGCGGCCATCCAGGACTTGAGCTTCGGCACCCTGCGCTTCTACGGACGGCTCAAGGCCGAGCTCGATGCCCTCGCCACCAAGCCGGTGCGCGAGGCCCCGGTACGCTGCCTCCTGCTGGTCGCGCTCTACCAGCTCGAGTCGACCCACGTCACGCCGTACACCGTGGTGGACCAGGCGGTGGAGGCCGCGCGCACCGTAGGCCAAGGTCGCGCCCATGGCTTGGTCAACGCCATTTTGCGCGCCTTCCTGCGCCGGGGAGAAGCGCTCGAGCGGGCGGCCGAGGCCTCCGAGGTGGCGCGCTATTCGCACCCCCAGTGGTGGATCGACAAGCTCAAGCAGCAGTATCCCGCCCAGTGGCAGGACCTGCTCGCGGTGAACAATCGCCATCCCCTGATGACCCTCCGGGTCAACCGCCGGCTGGGCACGCCGGCGCAGTATCTGGAGCGCCTCGCGACGGCGGGCCTGGAGGCGCAGCCGATCGGCGAGTCCGCGCTGCGGCTGTCCAAGCCGGTACCGGTGGAGCGCCTGCCGGGCTTTGGCGAGGGCCTCGTTTCGGTCCAGGATCTCGGCGCGCAGTTCGCCGCCCAACTGCTCGACGCCCGCGACGGCGAGCGGGTACTGGACGCCTGCAGCGCGCCCGGCGGCAAGACCGCGCATCTGGCCGAGCGCAATGCGCTCGAGCTGGTCGCCCTCGATCAGTCGGCGCAGCGCCTCGCCCAGGTGCGTGCGACGCTCGCGCGCCTCAAGCTCGAGGCCCGGGTGGTCGAGGGCGATGCCGGCGCCCCCGAGCGCTGGTGGGACGGGCGGCCGTTCGACCGGATCCTGGCGGACGTGCCCTGCTCGGCCTCGGGCGTGGTGCGTCGGCACCCCGACATCAAATGGCTGCGCCGCGAGGAGGATCTCCTCCAGTTCGCGCAGACCCAGCGGCGCATCCTCGATGCGCTGTGGCATTGCCTCGCCCGGGGTGGTAAATTGTTGTACGCGACCTGTTCCGTCTTTGCCGAGGAGAACGGGCAGCAAATCGAAGCGTTTCTGGCGCGGCACCCCGATGCCGTTCTTTTGCCGTCCACACCTGGCGGGCAACTGCTGCCCGATGAGCGACACGATGGGTTTTATTACGCGCTCCTGGAAAAGCGCTAGTCCCGGGCCTTGCCTGCTGGCCGCCAAGGCGCGCGCCCTCGTCGCGGTTGGGCTTTGGCTCCTGGCGATCCACGCGAGCCTCGCCCGCGCCGACGGCATCACCGTCAGGTCCGCCGACCTCACCCTCGTGGACGCGGTCTACCAACTCAACGCGGACTTCGACATCCATTTCAGCCCATCCCTTAAGGGCGCATTGAGCAAGGGGGTGCCCCTCGTCTTCGAGATCGATTTCGACGTCACCCGGCCCCATAGCTATTGGTTCAGCCAGGAGGTCGTCCACGTCTCCCAGACCGTGCGCCTGAGCTACGACGCCCTGACGCGCCAGTACGAAGTGAGCGTCGACGGGGCGCACAAGAATTTCGAGAGCTTCGCCGCGGCCAGGGACGATCTCGCTCGCGTGCGCGACTGGCAAGTGTTCGCCCGCAAGCGCCTGCAGCGCAATACCGCCTATCGCGCCGGGCTTCGCCTGTTCCTCGACGTCTCCAGCCTGCCCAAGCCGCTGCAGATCAACGCGCTCGCCTCCGACGACTGGAACCTGGATTCAGGCTGGTTCGTCTGGCCTCTTTCCCCTTGAGCGGGGCGGCATAGCGCCATGCGATATCTCGTGGTCCTCAGCACCGTGCTGGGTGCCGTGCTCCTCTTCCTGCTGTCCAAGGCGAGCGCCAATACCCCGCTCTTCGCCCAGGACTACCCGCTGCTGCTCGGCCTCGGCGGGGTGCTGGCGGTCTCGCTTCTCCTGCTCATCGCCTATCAGCTGTGGCATCTCAAGCGCCGGATCCGGGCCCGGGTCTTTGGCGCCAAGCTGACGCTGCGCATTCTCCTCATGTTCTCGGTCATGGCGCTTCTGCCCGGCGCGATCGTGTACGGCATCTCGGTGCAGTTTCTCACCCGCTCCATCGATTCGTGGTTCAACGTGCGGGTGGACAACGCCCTCTACAGCGGCTTGAGCCTCGGCCAGACCGCGCTCGACAACCTGCGTGTCGACCTCGCCAAGAAGGCAACCAGCATGGCGTTCTCGCTGGCCGATCAGCCCGCCGCGCGCCGCCTCTACACGCTCGACCGGCTGCGCGAACAGATGGGCGTCCAGGAAGCCGCGCTGTTCGACCAGGATGGCCATGTGGTCGCGTTTTCCGGAGGAGAAGGCGCGCCCTCGCTCGCGCCGAATCCGCCGGATCCCTCCATTTTGCAGCAGGTGCGCCAGCAGCGCCCGTACAGCGCGCTGGAGTCCTCGCCGGACAAGGGGCTCTTCCTCCGGGCGGTGGTGCCGGTCGACGTCCTGAGCCTCACCGAGGACATGCTCGTCCTGGAGCTCATCCAACCGGTTCCGACGCGCCTCGCGCACGATGCCGACGCGGTACAGTCGGTCTACCGCGCCTACGAAGAGCTCTCGGTAGCCCGCCTGGGCCTCAAGCGCCTGTACGGCCTGACGCTCACGCTGACGCTCCTGCTCGCGCTGTTCTCGGCGATGGCGCTGGCCTTCCTGCTGTCCGAGCGGCTAAGCGCGCCGCTGGGGCTGCTCGCCGAGGGCACGCGGGCGGTCGCCAAGGGCGACTTCACGCTGATGCATCCCGTGCAGACGCGCGACGAGCTGGGGGCGCTGATGCAGTCGTTCAACAGCATGACGCGCCAGCTCGCGGACGCGCGCGAGGCGGCGGAAGTCAATCAGCAGCAGGTGGAGATGGCGAAGGCCTACCTGGAAAGCGTTCTCGCCAACCTCTCTTCGGGGGTGCTCGCCTTCGACGAACACCTTTATCTGCGCACCATGAACCCGGTCGCGATCGAGATTCTTGGCGTCGGCGCCGCCGCCACCCAGGGCCTCCGGCTGTTCGAGTGGGGCGGCCCGGGCACGGGATTGAGCGAATTCGCCATGCGCGTCTCGCAGGAGTTCCTGGAGCATGGCGAGCGCCCATGGCAGCGCCAGATCGAATTCGCGCGCGGTCCCGCCACCCGGGTTCTGCTGGCGCGCGGCACGCGCTTTTCGGCGGGTAGCGACAGCGGCTACGTGCTCGTGTTCGATGACGTCACCGACCTGCTGCAGGCGCAGCGGGATGCCGCATGGGGGGAAGTCGCACGGCGGCTCGCGCACGAGATCAAGAATCCGCTGACGCCGATCCAGCTGTCCGCGGAGCGGCTGGAACACAAGCTGGCCGACAAGCTCTCGCCCGGGGACGGGGAAATGCTGGCGCGCGCCACCCGGACCATCGTCGCCCAAGTCAATGCGATGAAGAACATGGTGGACGCCTTCAAGAATTATGCGCGCGCGCCTTCCGTGAACGCGGCCGCGCTGGACTTGAACGCCTTGGTGCGGGAGGTCGCCGTCCTTTACGAATCGACCGGCGATGCGATGCGGCTCGATCTCTCCGATCGCCTGCCGCCGGTGCGCGGCGATGTGACGCTGCTGCGCCAGGTCATCCACAACCTGCTGCAGAACGCCCAGGACGCCACCTCCGCCCAGCCGCGGCCGCGCGTGCTCGTGCACACGGAGGCGAGCGGCCCGTGGGTCAAGCTCATCGTCAGCGACAACGGCAGCGGGGTACCCGAGCACATCAAGGGACGCATTTTTGAGCCCTACGTGACCACCAAATCGAAGGGCACCGGGCTCGGGCTCGCCGTCGTCAAAAAGATCGTCGAGGAGCATCAGGGTATGGTACACATAGAGGATTTGCAACCCACCGGCACGGCCGTATGCATTGCGTTGCCTCGCATGGAGCACCCGGCATGAGCGAAATTCTGGTCGTGGATGACGAAGTCGGCATCCGAGAGCTGCTGCTTGAGATTCTGCAGGATGAGGGGCACCAGGTCCGCCTGGCCGAAAGCGCCACCCAGGCGCGGGCCTTCCGCAACCAGCACCGCCCGGACATGGTCCTGCTCGACATCTGGATGCCGGACAGCGATGGCATCACGCTCCTCAAGGAATGGGCGGCATCGGGACAGCTCACCATGCCGGTCGTCATGATGTCGGGCCACGCGACCATCGACACGGCGGTCGAGGCGACGCGCATCGGCGCATTCGACTTCCTGGAAAAGCCGATCGGCCTGCAGAAGCTGCTCGGCACGGTCGGGCGCGCGCTCAGGAAAGGGGAAGTCCCCAGCCCTCAGGCGCTGACCCTGGCGAGTCTCGGCAAGAGCCCCCTCATCGATACGCTCAAGAAGCAGCTCTCGCAGGTCGCGAACCTCACCGTCCCCCTGCTGCTCGTGGGCGAGCGGGGGGCTGGCGCCGACTCGTGCGCGCGCTTCCTGCATCTTCCCAATACGCCCTTCGTTGCGCCGGAGTCGCTCAGCATGCTGGGCGAGGCCCCGATGGAACTCCTCGCCCAGGCGAAGGACGGCCTGCTCTACCTGCACGAGGTCGCCGATCTGGGCAAAGTCGAGCAGAAAGGCCTTCTGCTCGCCCTGGGACGGCTGGACCGGTTCAACGTGCGCCTCGTGGCGGCAACCTCGCGGAGCCTGCCCGCCATGGTCGACAGCGGGAGCTTCGACGAGACCCTCTTCCAGGCGCTGAGCGGGTTGACCATCAAGCTGCCGAGCCTGCGGGACCATCGCGAGGATGTCCCCTACCTCGCGACCAGGCTGCTCACCCAGCTCGTCGAAGCCAAGGAAGCGCCCCTGCGGCAGCTCTCCACGGGCGCCCTGAACGCCCTGCGAAACTATGACTGGCCCGGCAACATCGCCCAGCTCAACAACATCGTCCGGACCCTGGTGGTCACCGCCCTCAACGAGGAAATCACCCAGGAGGACGTCAGCCGCACGTTGTCGCAGTTCAGCGCGGGGCCGCCCGCGGGCAGCCCCCTGCGCCTCGACCTGCCGTTGCGGGAGGCCCGGGACGCCTTCGAGCGCATCTACTTCGAGCACCATATTCGCGAGGAATCCGGCAACATGAGCCGGGTCGCGGAAAAGGTGGGGCTCGAGCGCACCCATCTCTACCGAAAGCTCAAGCAGCTGGGCATCCGCTTTTCCAAGCGCGACAGCGCGGAAGGCTGACCCCCGCCCTTGCGGGGCGGCACAAGGAATCATTGGACGCATGACGACACCCATCATCGCCAATCTGGAAAAGATGCTCGCGAGCGGCAAGGACAGCGCGCTCCTTCGCTTCAGCCTGGGCGCGGAGTACCTGAAGGCGGGCGCCCCGGAGCCGGCGGCGACGCACCTGCGCGAGGCGGTGACGCGCGATCCCCAGTATTCCGCCGCCTGGAAGCTCCTGGCGCGTGCCCTCGAGCAGGCCGGCCAGGCGGCGCAGGCGCTCGCGGCGTATCGCCAGGGCATCGCGGTCGCCGAGGCGCGCGGCGACAAGCAGGCCGCCAAGGAAATGGCGGTCTTCGCCAAGCGGCTGGAAAAGCGCCTTGGGGCGCCCTAAGCCAGGCAGCCCCCTAACCCGGGCGTGCCCGGCGACAGCGCGTTCTCGAGTGCCCGCGGTCCCTTTCGCCTCTCACGGGAGACCCTGAGGCTCGCCGCATGCAGCGCATCCCCTAACGCCGGGTCCGGGACCCGCGCGCCCCTTGTGCGCCGCTTAGCGTGAAAGAGACCATGCCCAGGGCGAGCGAGGGCCTGACCAGCAAAGATCATGTTTTTGCGCGAGCTGCCGCTTAGAGCGCTGGGGCAATGAAGCCGAACTTGGTCAGGGCCTTAATCC